>JAJXUO010000047.1 GCA_021782815.1 Pseudomonadota bacterium | reverse complement strand
CCTCGACGGCGATCTCGTCGAAGGGGTTCATCGAAAATTTCACATTGGCCGTTTCCACACCGCTGTTATCCGCCTTCACGCGGATTTTCACGTTGTAGTCCACGACCCGTTTCACGGCGACAAGGGCCTTCATTGGTCGTTCTCCTGATTGCGGCCGCGCCAGGCCATGCTCGTTCCATCCTCCGGCCGGGAACCATGGTATTATTGTTCACCCGCCGGGGGGCGCTTGCCCTGGAAAATAAAGCCTCTCCGCGCCCAGGTCTATGACTCCTCTGCTCAAATCGCCTGACATATTTTGCCATGAGGATTATGCTGGCAGCATGCACGCCATCCGTTCCGCCACCGAGAAGGGCACCGTCTCCATTCTGTTCGTCGAGGCCGTCCTGGACAGCCTGCGGGAAAAAGGGGTGGACGGCCGGCCGGTGTTGGAACGCAGCGGCATTGCCCCGGCGCTGCTCAGCCTGCCCGAGGCCCGGGTCACCGCCGCCCATTACACCGCTCTGCTGCGGGAAACCGCGCGGGTGCTGGACGACGAATTTTTCGGACAGGACAGCCGCCGCATGAAGATCGGCAGCTTTGCCATGCTGTGCCACACGGTGGTGCATTGCCGCCGCCTGGATGAGGCGGTGCGGCGCACCCTGGATTTCTTCAATCTGCTGCTGGACGATCTGCACGGCGCCCTGGAGATCGACGGGACGGCGGCGCGCCTGGTGGTGAGCGAGCGCCACCCCGAGCGTCCGGCCCGCATCCTGGGCCAGGAGGCGCTGCTGATGTTCACCCACAAGCTGGCCTGCTGGCTGGTCAACCGCCGCATTCCCATCCGCGAGGCCGCCTTCCGCTTTCCCGAACCGGCGCAGGGGCGGGAATATGCCCTGATGTTCTGCCCGTCCTTACGCTTCGGCCAGGCGAAAACCGTGCTGACCTTCGATCCCGGCATGTTCCAGCTGCCGGTGGTGCGCGGCGAGGGCAGCCTGAAGGAGTTCTTGCGCCAGGCGCCGGAAAACCTGCTGGTGCAATACAAGGACAGCCAGAGCCAGGCGGCCCGTATCCAGCGACGGCTGCGCCATCTGCCCCCGGCCGAGTGGCCGAGCCTGGAGGTGATGGCGGCCGAGCTCAACTGTTCGCTCTCCACCCTGCGCCGCCGCCTGGAGGCGGAAGGCCAGTCCTACCAGTTGATCAAGGACCGTTTGCGCCGCGACATGGCCATCAATCTGCTGGCCGATGCCGGGCGCAGCATCACCGGCATCGCCCTGGAACTGGGCTTCGCCGAACCCAGCGCCTTTCACCGCGCCTTTAAGAAATGGACCGGGGCGCGGCCGGGGGAATACCGGCTGGATTATGCGCCGGCGTCGTTGGCGGCGCGGGGCGACAGCGTGCGATAGCGGAAGGTGCCGTCGCCGGTGGCCACCACCACGCCGTCGGCGTCGCGGATCTCGGCCCGGGTGAAGAAGATGTTGCGGCCGCCGCCCTGGCTGCGGGCCTCGGCCACCAGCCGTCCCGCCCGCGCCGGCTTGAGGAATTTCACGTTCATGGCGATGGTGGCGCAGCCGCGCTGGTCGTCGTCGCTTTCGGCGTAAATGCCGGCGAAACCGGAGACGGTGTCGAGCAGGCTCATCAGCACGCCGCCATGCACGCTGCCGGCGCCGTTCTGATGGTCGGGGCGGATCTCCAGCTCGACACGGGCGAAATCGGGGCTCCAGGCGGTCAGCTCCAGCCCCAGGGCGGTGTTGAAATTGGCCTGGCCGGCGCTGCCGCCGGAACCGGCCGACAGATATTGCATGGCCAGGAGATGCCGCTGCTGGGACATGGAAATTTCCTTCCGGGGTTTGAACGCAACGGTTTCTATATGGGGAAAGCCCCCCGCGACTCAATGGGCTGATGTTGCGCCCGCGAAATCGGTAAAATGCCGATCTTGTGAATTTTTTGTGCGCGGCGCCTTGCATCCGGCCGGTCTTTCCGCGAAAACAGGCAGGTTTGAGGCCGTGGCGCAGGGTGCCCGCGCAAGGAGACAACAATGGTCGATACGGTGATTTTGCCGGGTGCGGAGGCTTTGACGGAACAGGCCATCGATCCCACCCTGGACCTTCATGCCGAGATCGAGCGGCTGCGCCGCGAACGCAAGGCGGTGATTCTGGCCCATTACTACCAGGATGGCGAAATTCAGGATCTGGCCGATTTCGTCGGCGATTCCCTCGATCTGTCGCGCAAGGCGGCGGCCACCGACGCCGAGGTCATCGTTTTTTGCGGCGTGCGCTTCATGGGCGAGGTGGCCAAGATCGTCAGCCCGCAGAAGACCGTGCTGATCCCCGACGCCGAGGCCGGCTGCTCGCTGGAGGATTCCTGCCGCCCCGAGGCCTTCAAGGCCTTCCGCGACAAGCATCCCGATCATATCGCCCTCACCTACATCAATTGTTCGGCCGAGGTGAAGGCGCTGTCCGACGTGATCGTCACCTCGTCCAACGCCGAGGCCATTCTGGCGCAGATGCCCGCCGACAAACCCATCCTCTTCGCTCCCGATCGCCATCTGGGCGGCTATCTGGCCCGCAAGACCGGGCGCGACATGACCCTGTGGCCGGGCTCCTGCATCATCCACGAACAGTTCTCGGAACGGGAGCTGATCAAGCTGAAGACCACGTATCCCAAGGCCCTGGTGGCGGCCCATCCCGAATGTCCGGAGGGGATTCTGGCCCATGCCGATCATGTGGGCTCCACCCGCTCGATCCTGGATTTCGTGCTGTCCAGCCCGGCCGACGATTTCATCATCGCCACCGAACAGCACATCATCCACCAGATGCAGAAGGCGGCGCCGCACAAAACCTTCATTCCGGCGGCCGGAGCCGACGGCAGCTGCGATTGCGCCCGCTGCCCCTTCATGGCCAAGAACACCCTGGAAAAGATCTATCTGGCCCTGAAGAACGACGCGCCGCGCATCGAGATGCCGGAAGCCTTGCGTCAGGACGCCCTGAAACCCTTGCAACGCATGTTGGACCTGTCGGTGAACGTCAATGTCAGCAAACCTTCCCTCTGATCTCAACGGCGCCATCGAGCGCCTGATCGATGACGCCCTGGCCGAGGATATCGGCCCCGGCGACGTTACCAGCAGTTCGGTCATCCCCGAGGCCTTGCGCTTCAAGGGCGTGATGGCGGCGCGCGAGGACATGGTGGTGGCGGGTATGGAGTTCGCCCGCAAGGTCTTCCACAAGGTGGTGCCCGAGGCGCATTTCGAGGCCCGGGTGAAGGATGGCGCCAGGGTGGCCCCCGGCACCGTGCTGGCGGTGATGGAGGGCCCGGCCCGGGGCCTGCTCACCGCCGAGCGCACCGCCCTCAATCTGTTGCAGCATCTGTCGGGCATCGCCACGCTGACGCACAGCTATGTGGAGCGCATCGCCGGCACCGGCGCCGTGCTGCTCGATACCCGCAAGACCATCCCCGGCCTGCGCCAGGCCGCCAAATACGCCACCCGCATGGGGGGCGCGCAGAACCACCGCATGGGGCTCTACGACGGCGTGCTCATCAAGGACAACCACATCGCCGTGTGCGGCTCGGTGGCCGAGGCGGTGCGCCTGGCCAAGGCCGCCCAAACCGGCAAGGTGGAGGTGGAGTGCGATACCCTGGAGCAGGTGGCCGAGGCGGTGGCCGCCGCGGCCGATATCATCCTTCTCGACAATATGGGGCCGGAAACCCTGCGCCGGGCGGTGGCCCTGGTGGCGGGCCGGGCCAAAACCGAAGCCTCGGGCGGGGTGACGCTCGACACCATTCGCGCCATCGCCGAAACCGGCGTTGACTATATCTCGGTCGGGCGTCTTACCCAGTCGGCCCGGGCCATCGATATCGGCATGGACTGGGCGGCGGAAGAACAGCCATGAGCACCATTCCCGTCTACGACGTCATCGTTCTGGGCAGCGGCGCCGCCGGTCTGACCACGGCGCTGCTGCTGGCCGATACCTGCAAGGTGGCGGTGCTGTCCAAGTGCGACCTGTCGGAAGGCAGCACCCTTTACGCCCAGGGCGGCATCGCCGCCGTGCTGGACGCCACCGATTCCACCGAATACCACATCAACGACACCCTGGTGGCGGGCGCCGGCCTGTGCGACGTCAACTCCGTGCGTTTCGTGGTGGAGAACGCCGCTGAAGCCATCAAGCGCCTGATCGGCTACGGCGTGGAGTTCACCCGCGACGATCACGCCACCGGCGGCCCGGTCTATCACCTGACGCGGGAGGGCGGCCACAGCCGGCGGCGCATCATCCATGCCGCCGACGCCACCGGCCGCGAGGTGGAGACCACCCTGGAAGAGCGGGTGCGGGAAAATCCCAACATCACCGTTTATGAATATCATCTGGCGGTGGACGTGCTGCGGGAGAAGGGGGCCGACGGCCGCCAGGGCCGCTGTTTCGGCGCCTACGCCCTGGACCGCAAAAGCGGCAACGTCAACCTGTTTCGCGCCAAGGCGGTGGTGCTGGCCACCGGCGGCGCCAGCAAGGTTTATCTCTATTCCTCCAATCCCGACAGCTGCACCGGCGACGGCATCGCCATGGCCTGGCGCGCCGGGTGCCGGGTGGCCAATCTGGAATTCATGCAGTTCCACCCCACCTGCCTTTACCATCCCACCGCCAAGAGCTTCCTGATTTCCGAGGCGGTGCGCGGGGAAGGGGGGCGGCTTTTGCTGCCTAACGGCGAACGCTTCATGCCCCGCTTCGACGAACGGGCCGAACTGGCCCCGCGCGATGTGGTGGCCCGCGCCATCGACCATGAAATGAAGCGCCTGGGCATCGATTACGTGCTGCTGGACATCAGCCACCAGCCGGCGGAATTCATCCTCTCCCACTTCCCCACCATCCATGCCAAATGCCTGGAACTGGGCATCGACATCACCAAACAGCCGATGCCGGTGGTGCCCGCCGCCCATTATACCTGCGGCGGCGTGATGACCGATCACCTGGGCCGCACCGACGTGCCCGGCCTTTACGCCGTGGGCGAGGTGGCCTTCACCGGCCTGCACGGCGCCAACCGCATGGCCTCCAACTCGCTGCTGGAATGCCTGGTCTACGGCGCTTCGGCCGCCAGCCATATCCTGGCACAGCTGCCCTCGCTGCCCGAACCGCCCCAGGCCCCGCAATGGGACGAAAGCTGGGTGACCAATTCCGACGAGGAGGTGGTGGTTTCCCATAACTGGGAGGAACTGCGCCGCTTCATGTGGGATTATGTGGGCATCGTGCGCACCACCAAGCGCCTGGAGCGGGCGCAGCACCGCATCGAGCTGCTGTTGTCGGAAATCGACGATTACTACGGCTCGTTCCATGTTTCCAACGATCTGCTGGAGCTGCGCAACCTGGCGCTGGTGGCCAAGCTGATCGTGCGCTCGGCCCTGCAGCGGCGGGAAAGCCGCGGGCTGCATTACACCCTGGACTTCCCCCACACCGATCCCATCGCGGCGCCGCAAAACACCATTCTGGTGCCGAAAAAATTCCGTCTGGCCCCGCAGCCGTGATCTGAAAAAGGGAGGCTTTCGCCTCCCTTTTTCACACCTTGTAGCCGATGCGCACCGCGCCCCAGTGCTGGCCGTTGACCCGGACCGGCGCCGACAGGTCCTTCATCAGGATGAAGGTGCCGCCACCCATGTCGCGGCGGTAGGTTTGCAGCAGGAAGGGTTTTTCGTTCTTGCCGGCGCGCTGGGCGGTGCGGTCCTTGTAGATGCGCCTGTTGCGGCTGTTGGCGTTGTTCCACACCGGATCCTTGCCCTGGGGCTGGCTGTATTTGCGGTTGTGGGTGGGCAGATAGCCGTTGCGGTCGATGGTGCAACAGAAGGCCAGATCGGGGTGGGTGGTCAGCAGCGTGTCCTGAAGGTCGGTCAGCAGTTGATCGGTCAGACGGGCGAAGCGGGTTTCGTACTGCTGCGGATTGGTGCCGTCGATGGGGCGGTAGTCCTGATCGAAGAGATCGGCCTGGGAAATGCGGCCGCTTTTGACGGCCTCCTCGAACAGGGCCCCCACCTGACCCGCCGTTTGCTGGATCAGTTCGATGAAACGGCTTTCCGGAGTGCGCAGGCCCGAGGCGGCGATGTAGTTCATCACGTCCTCGCCCCGTTCCAGCACCGTCAGGATGCGCTGGTCGGCGGTGCGCAGATCGGCGGCGGTGCGTTTCACGCCCTCGCTGAAATTGGCGATCTCGTTCAGCACGTCGCGGCAATGCCCCATGCTGGCGCTGGCGGCGCCGGAGATGGTTTCCACCTTTTCGCCCACCGCGCTCATGGCGGAATTGAAGCTTTCCAGGGCGCCGTTGATCACCCCCACCCCCTGGTTGACCGATCCGGCCACCCGCACGGTCTGGCTGCTGGTGTCGATCAACTGGCCGATATTGCCGGACAGCTCGTTCACCGTGGTGTCGATGCCGGTGGTGGTGGTGTCGGTCTGGCGGGCCAGATGCTTGACTTCCGAGGCCACCACGGCGAAGCCTTTTCCGGCCTCGCCGGCCCGCGCCGCCTCGATGGTGGCGTTCAGGGCCAGAAGATTGGTTTGGCGGGCGATGGTCTGGATGTTCTTCGACATGCCGCGCACGGCGGACAGCGATTGCCCCAGGGTTTGCAGGCGGGTTTCGATGCCCTGCACCGAACCGGCCAGCTTCTGCACGTCGCCCAGGGCGGCGGCGGCGGCGCTCATGGAGGCCACCGACTGGGCCGAGGCCGCCTCCGTGACCTGATTGGTTTCCTGTCCGGCGGCGTCGATACGGGCGATGGCATCGCGCAGGCCGTCGGTCAGATCGCGCAGGTTGGCGAACAGTTCCTCCTGATGGCGGACGAATTGGGCCATGCCTTCGATATTTCCGGCGATTTCAGCCACTTCGATGCTTAAGGAATCCACCATCCGCACCACTCCGGCGGCGAATTCATGCAATTGTTCCGCACTATCGTCAAAAGGCATTGTCCGTCTCCCGCGTTGCCTCGCCCCCTGTTGTTGTTTTCTTGCAGATTAAAGGGGCCGATCGCAACAAATGCGAAATGTGAATGGGTGCTGTCAAGACGAATCGGGAGAAACCCTGCTTTTGAGGTAAATTAAAACAAATCGTCAATCAGTTGTTTTGCGGCAATTTTTCCCGAAAGAATTGCCGATTCCAGGGTGCAGGGCAGGCCGGTGGCGGTCCAGTCTCCGGCCAGATAGAGGTTACGGCCCTGGCGGCTGGCCGGGCGCAGGGCGTCGGTGGTGGGATCGTGGCGCAGGGTGGCCTGCCGTTCCTTGATGATGCGCCAGGCGGCGGGCGGGCGGCTTTGCCCGGTGATGCGGGCGATGTCGCGCCACAACAGCCGGGCCAGCAGCTCGGAGGGCCAGGCCAGCAGGCTGTCGGCCGCCGACAGGGTGGCCGACAGCACATTGCCGCGCCGGAACAGCCAGTGCGCCAAGCCGTTTTGCACGGCGATGGGGCCCTGGTCCCCGCCCTCGGCATCGCGGCAGAGGAAATGGCCGTTAATGATGGCGCGGCCCGGCAGCGTCGGCAGATGGGGCAGAAAATCCGTGGCGCGGTGCCAGGGCAGGGCCAACACCACCCGGTCGTGCCGCGACAGATGCCGCTGGTAATCGTCGAAGCGCAGGCTGTCCACCCGGTTCTGGCGGAAGATCACCTGGCGTAAGGGATGGCCCAGGCGGATCTGCGCCCCCAGGCCGCGCAAGGTGGACAGGGCGGGGGTGACGAAAACGTCCGACAAGGGGCGTTGCGGCAGCAACAGGCGTCCGGCCCAGGGGCCTTGCCACAGGCTGCGGGCCAGCACGGCGCGGAACAGCCGCGCCGAGGCCTGGGCCGGCGGCGTGTTCAGCGCCGCCAGGCACAAAGGTTGCCAGACATCGTGCTGATGTTCGAGCCCGACCAATCGGTCGGCCACAGTGGCGCGGCCGGGAGCGCGCAATCGGCCCAGGCTGCGCGCCAGATCGGGCAGTAATTGATACGGCGGCACGCTCCGGCGCCCGCCATCGGCGGCGTCGGCCAGGGTCAGGGTGAAGGGGGCGGGGCGCAGGCCGTCGCGGGCCTCGATGCGCTTCAGATAGGCCAGGGCGTGACGATTGCCGCCCACCAGCACATGACTGCCGTTGTCGAGGGCGACGCCCTGGCGGGCGTCGCGCCACGACCGGCAGCGCCCGCCCGCCTGGGGGGCGGCCTCGTGCAGTTCCACATCCTGTTCATGATCGGCCAGGGCGAGGGCGCAGGCGAGCCCGGCCACCCCGGCGCCGATAACGATCACCGTCATGCCCGCGCTTTCCGTTTCTGTACCGCAACGGCATCGTACCCATAGATTCCGGTTCCGCAAAGCGCCGCCGCTGCCTATATAGAGGCCGTTGCTGCTGACGAGGCCGTTTTGAAACCCGATCCCGCTTCCCTGTCGCCGGCCGCCCGCGATGTGCGCCGCTACGACCGCGACCGTTTCGTGCAGGCCCTGCTGGCTCCCGCCGCCCGGCGCGAGGCGCTGTTTTGCCTTTATGCCTTCAATATCGAGATCGCCCGCGTGCGCGAGCTGGTGAGCGAGCCCTTGATGGGCCGCATCCGCCTGCAATGGTGGCAGGACAAGCTGGAGGCCGTTTACGAGGATCGTGACCGGCGCGACCATCCGCTGGCCGACGATCTGGCCGGGGTGATCCGCGCCCATGGCCTGCCGCAGCGGCTGTTCACCCGGCTTCTGGAACAGCGCCAGACCGATCTGGAACCGGTGCCCTTCGCCCGCGAGGCGGACCTCTCGGCCTATGTGGAGGCCACGGCCTCCGGGCTGGCGCAAGGCTCGGCGCTGATTTTGGGGGGCGAAAACGAGGCGTCGTGGCGCGCCGCCCACGAGGCCGGCATGGCCTGGGGGCTGGTGGGGCTGCTGCGCGCCCTGCCGTTCCAGGCGGCGCAGGGCCGGGTGATCCTGCCGGAGGAAAGCCTCGACCGCCACGGCGTGCGCGCCGCCGATCTTCTGGCCGGACGCAGCGGTCCGGCCCTGGCCGCCCTGGCCCGCGCCATGGCCGACCAGGCCACCGCCCATCTGGCGCGGGCCCGCGCCTTGCGCGCCGCCGTACCGCCGCCGGTGCGCCCGGCGCTGTTGCAGGCCACCGCCGCCGAAAGCTATGTGCGGCGTCTGGCGGCGGCGGGCTTCGATCCCTTGAACCCGGATTGGTCGCGCCCCCGTCCGCGCCCGCTGCTGCTGGCCTGGCGGGCCTGGCGGCGCCGTTATTAGAGCGTGATGCATTAACTCTGCATCACGCTCTCAACTTTGATATGTCCCTCGCCGGGCGCAACCCTCCGGGTTGCTTGGCCGCGGCCTCAATGGTCGTTTGATATGTCCCTCGCCGGGCGCAACCTTCCGGGTTGCTTGGCCGTGGGTCGCGCCGTGCGTCACATTTAACGCTCGGCGCTCAAGATTTTCACGCCCTTGCCGTTTTCGCTGGCTGCAAGTGGGTGTATTTTGCTGGCAGGGTCCGCCGATGGGCCCAGGACCAGAAGGATGTGGCCATGGCCGACGAGGAATTGCGTTCCATCCGTTTCGATCCCAATGCCCGGGTGCGCCTGGGGGAAAATTCCACCACCCATGTCTGGTACACCGATCCCACCAACAAGGTGTGCGCCGGGTTCTGGGCCTCGGAGGATTTCAAGGGATCGGTCACCTATTCCGAGGCGGAATTTTGCACCCTGCTGACCGGCGAGGTGCGCCTCACCGATCAGTATGGGTTGACTGAAACCTACCGCGCCGGCGATTCCTTCATGATTCCCGCCGGATTCCAGGGGCACTGGGAAACGGTGGAGCCGGTGCGCAAGTTCTTCATGCTGTATGAGGCCAAGGGGCTCTGAGCGCGGACGGGAAGCCCAGGGTCTGGCCGGGCTGGGTCAGGGCGTCGGCCTCGGGCGGGCCCGCCGTCAGGGCCAGCGGCAGCACCCCGGCCCAGATGGCGGCGCTTTCATCGCCCGCCACGTCGATGGGCGGGCCCCGGCGGCTTTTCACCGAGCCTTCCTCGATGGGAAAGGCCAGAAGTTGGGTGGCGGCATATTCCTTGGCGCTGGTGGGGCGCAGCAGGGCGGCGCGGCCCGGCGCCAGTTTTTCCATCAGGGCGTCGAAGGCGGCGTGCTTTTCCGCCCTGTCGGTCACCACCCGGGCCTGGCCGAACAGCACCACCGAGCGATAGTTCATGGAATGGGCGAAGGCCGAACGGGCCAGCACCAGCCCATCCAGCAGGGTGACGGTGACGCAGAGATCCCGGCCTTCCGCCATCACCTGGGCCAGACGGCTGCCGGGACTGCCGTGAAAAAACAGCTGTTCCCCCACCCGCCAGTGAATGGTGGGGATCACCACCGGTCCCTCGGCGGTGCCGAAGCCCACATGGCAGAGCGGCGCCTCGTCGAGAATGGCGTTGGCGGCGGCACGGTCCAGGCTGGCGCGACCGGCTTTGACGCGGGGCGTGGAGCGTTGGCTTTGGCGTAACATGCTGGGGACTCCGGGAATTGTCGGGGCTTCAGGCTGGCGCTAAACTGGTCTTTCAAAAAGATCCATTTTGAATATTTTTAAGGATCCAGTTTATGCCGCGCACCGCCTTGCCGCCGTTGCTGCTGCCCGCCCTGGGGCGAGACGGGGCCGAGCCCCTGCAGCGCCAGCTTTATCTCGCCCTGCGCGCCGTGATTTTGCAGGGCCGCCTCGCCGTGGGCGGGCGGCTGCCCTCCAGCCGCGCCCTGGCGGCGCAATTGGGGATTTCGCGCAATACCGTGCTGGCCGCCTATGGACAGTTGCAGGCCGAAGGCTATGTGGACAGCCGCCCGGCCTCGGGCCTGACGGTGGCGGCGCTGGATACCGGGCCGGCACGGACGGACCCTATTCCGGCCTTGTGCGGCGAACGGCGGATCAGCCGCCGGGCGGCGGTTCTCGGTGCCGGCATGGGCGGCGACACGGCCGACGCCCTGCCGCTTTCGCCGCGCGGCAGCGATGCGGCGCTGTTTCCGGCGCGGGAATGGAGCCGCCTGCTGGCGCGGCGCTGGCGGCGGCCGGGCGCGGCGCTGCTGGCCGGTGGCGATGCCGCCGGCTATCTCCCCTTGCGCCAGGCCATCGCCGAACATCTGGGCCGCAGTCGCGGCGTGCGGTGCGTCGCCGGGCAGGTGGTGGTGGTCTCGGGGTCGCAGCAGGCCCTGGATCTGGCGGCGCGGCTGCTGCTGGATCCCGGCGAGGGCGCCTGGATCGAGGAACCGGGCTATACCGGCCTCAAAGCGGCGTTGCGCGCCGCCGGAGCGGTGCCGATGCCGGTGCCGGTGGATGGGCTGGGCTTCGATCCCCGCGCCGCCGAACGGCAGGGAGGCGGGGCCAGGGCGGCCTTCATTACGCCCTCGCACCAGTTTCCCACCGGCGCCACCATGCCGGTGGAACGGCGGCTGGCCCTGATCGATTGGGCGGCGCACAGCGGCGGCTGGATCGTGGAAGACGATTACGACAGCGATTTCCGCTATGGCGGTCCGCCCCTGGCCGCCTTGCAGGGGCTGGATCCGGGGCAACGCACCCTTTATTGCGGCACCTTTTCCAAAAGCATGTTTCCCGGCCTGCGCCTGGGCTGGCTGGTGGTGCCGCCCGATCTGGTGGCGCCGCTGCTGGCTTTGCGCGCCGCCGCCGATGGGGCGCCGCCGCTGTTGGGGCAGGCGGCCATGGCCGACTTCATGGCCGAGGGGCTGTTCCAGGCGCATTTGCGCCGCCTGCGCGCCGCCTATGGCGAGCGTCGCGCCGCGGTGCTGGCGGCGGCGCGGACACATCTCGGCGGCCTGGCCGACATTTCGGCGGGCGAGGCGGGAACCCATATTCTGGCCTGGCTGCCCGAGGGGGCCGATGATCAGGCCGTGGCCAAGGCCGCCCGCGCCCAGGGGGTGGGACCGGCGCCGCTCGGCCGCTACCGCCTGCTGCCGGGGCGGCCGGGGCTGATCCTGGGCTATGCCGCCTGGACGCCCGCCGGTCTCGAGGCGGCGGTGGTCGTCCTGGCGAGGATCCTGCGCTCATAAACTCTTTCCCACCGGAGAACACCCTATATTTCCTGCTGGCTTTTTCCCGTTCTTGGTTTATTCGTTATTTTATAAATAAATCTAAATTGGGGTGGTTTCATGGGTTTCTTTTCAGCGAAAACGGGCGCCGACAGCGCCCAGGCGCTTAAGCTCGCCTTCTTCGACGCAACGCCCGACGCCTTGCTGGTGATCGACGAGCAGGGGAATTTCGTCGAATGCAACGCCTCGGCGGTGCGCATGTTCGGCTATCACGAGAAGCGGGCGGTGATCAATGTCTCCCCGGCCGCGTTGTCGCCGCCGCGTCAGCCCAACGGGGAAAACTCCGGCGAGGCGGCGCAGCGCATTATCGCCGAGGCGATGACGGCGGGATACAAGCGCTTCGAATGGACGCACCGCCGCGCCGACGGCAGCGATTTCCATGTGACGGTGACGCTGTTCCTGACCAATGTGGAGGGGAAGAACTACATCTATACCGCCTTGTCGGACTTTTCCGACATGAAGGCGCGCGAGGCCCGCGCCCAGGCCCTGCACGGCATGACAGACCGTTTCGGCCGCGAGGTGCGCGGCCTGTTGGACGGCGTGGCCGGTGCCGCCAACGAAATGAACACGGTGGCCCAGGCCATGTCGGCCAATGCCGAGCAAACCCGCAACCAGGCCGCCGGGGTGGGCAATGCCAGTGATCTGGCCTCGTCCAGCGTGCAGACGGTGGCCGAGGCCGCCGATCAGCTCTCCCACTCCATCCGCGAGATTTCCCAGCAGGTGGCCCAGTCCAGCCAGATTTCGCAACTGGCTTCCGACGAGGCGCAGCGCACCAACGCCACCATGCAGGAACTGGCCGAACGCTCCACCCGCATCAGCGACGTGGTGAAGCTGATCAACGATATCGCCAGCCAGACCAACCTTCTGGCCTTGAACGCCACCATCGAGGCGGCGCGGGCCGGCGATGCCGGCAAGGGCTTCGCCGTGGTGGCGGGCGAGGTGAAAAACCTGGCCAATCAAACCGCCAAGGCCACCGACGAAATCACCGCCCAGATCGGCGGCGTGCAGGACGCCACCCGCCAGGCGGTGGACGCCATCGGCGCCATCGTCACCCGCATCACCGAGATCAACGATATCGCCTCGGCCATCGCCGCGGCGGTGGAGGAGCAGCTGGCCGCCACCTCGGGCATCGCCCGCAATGTGCAGGATGCCGCCAACGGCACCCGTCAGGTGTCGCAGACCATCGGCGGTGTGACCCATGCCGCCGTGGAAACCGGATCCGCCGCCGACAAGGTGCTGGCCTCGGCCCGTTCGGTGGCCAACGGCTCGGGCAGCCTGCGCGATCTCATTACCGGCTTCCTGAGCGAGGTGGGCACGCTGGGATAGAGGGGGGCATAGAAAAAAGGCAAGACCCGCCAGTCTTGCCTTTTCACCTCACGAGACTGCAACCGCCAGGTTTGTCCCGGCTGGGTTTGCATCTCCTCCCTAAACCCGGGATGGAGCATAGATGCTCGGCCCCCTTCTTTATGAGGGGACCATACGTAATTTCATTCTCATTGTCATCATTAAAATTTGCGAAAATTGCGCGCCGCGGTGCTCCGAGGTCAGAGCGTTCTCCGGAGCGAGTCCATGTATAGGCGCGCCGGAGCATTGTCAGCGACATGGCTTATCGGGCATGCTGGGGGCGGGTCTTCCCGCTGCTGAAGAGGCTGTCCATGTCTGTTTCGCGTGCCGCCGTTGTTGCCGCTGTGCTGCTGCTGCCGGGCCTGGCCCGGGCCGGCGACGTGACCATTGCCGGAACGCCGGTTTATGTCACCCGCGAGGACTGCATGGCCCTGATGGCCTATCAGCCTTCGGGCGATGTGGCCTATCAGCCCGGGCGCGACGTGCACGGCCATTACGTGGCGCCCGCCGACGCGGGCGGCAACGATTGGGGCGCGCTGCTGCCCGAGCACATCCAGTTTCCGCTGATGATCAATCCCATGAACTATACCGGCGTGAACAAGGGCACGGCCACCACCCAGCCGCCTTACGCCAATACCGCCGTGCCGGTGGCCCATGTGACCGTGGATCTGAAAACCGGCCGCACCTTCCTGAACGGCCATCCCCTCGACGGCGAGCAGGACGCCATGGTGCGCCAGGCCTGCCGGGGGGCGGGGCGGCGCTGAGAAATCCGCTATAAAGATGGACCTGGATCAAGACTTTGCCTAAAGTCTCGGCCAGTTGTTCACCCCGTCTGTTTTCGAGGAGCAGAATGCGTCTCTCCGTTTATTTCCTGCCCACCCTGAAGGAAAACCCCACCGAGGCCCAGATCGTCTCACACCGTCTGATGCTGCGCGCCGGCATGGTCCGCCAGACCGCCGCCGGCATTTATGTGTGGTTGCCGCTGGGCTACCGGGTGCTGCGCAAGATCGAACAGATCGTGCGCGAGGAGCAGGACCGCGCCGGGGCGCAGGAACTGTTGATGCCCACCATCCAGTCGGCCGAGCTGTGGAAAGAGTCCGGCCGCTACGACGATTACGGCAAGGAGATGCTGCGCATCACCGACCGGCATGAACGGGAAATGCTGTTCGGCCCCACCAACGAGGAGATGATCACCGCCATCTTCCGCGACAATGTGAAGAGCTACAAGGAACTGCCCCGGATCCTTTATCACATCCAGTGGAAGTTCCGCGACGAGGTGCGTCCGCGCTTCGGCGTGATGCGCGGCCGCGAGTTCCTGATGAAGGACAGCTATTCCTTCGATCTCGACGCCGCCGCCGCCCGCCGCTCCTACAACCGCATGTTCATCGCCTATATGCGCACCTTCGCCCGCATGGGCCTGAAGGCCATTCCCATGAAGGCCGATACCGGTCCCATCGGCGGCGATCTGTCGCACGAATTCCATATCCTGGCCGAAACCGGCGAATCCGGCGTGTTCGTGCACCGCGACTTCATCGAAATGGACTGGAAGGATCGCGCCGTCGATTACAGCGGCGATCTGCAGCCCCTGGTGGACGAGCTGACCGGCAAATATGCCGTGACCGAGGAAAAGCAGGATCCGGCCATCGAAGCCGAACTGGGCGACAAGCTGGTGGCGGCGCGCGGTATCGAGGTGGGGCACATCTTCTATTTCGGCACCAAATATTCCAAGGCCATGGGCGCGGTGGTGGCCGGCCCCGACGGCGAACCGGTGACGGTGGAAATGGGCAGCTACGGCATCGGCGTGTCGCGCCTGATGGGGGCCCTGATCGAGGCCCATCACGATGACGCCGGCATCATCTGGCCCGAGGCGGTGGCGCCGTTCCGCGTCGGCCTCATCAATCTGAAGAAGGGCGACGCCGCCTGCGACGAGGCCTGCGAAACCTTGTATCGCGCCTTCGGCGACGAGGTGCTCTACGACGACCGCGACGAGCGGGCCGGCGCCAAGTTCGCCAATATGGACCTGATCGGCCTGCCCTGGCAGGTGATCGTCGGCCCCAAGGGTCTGGCCTCGGGCGCGGTGGAAGTGAAGAACCGCGCCAGCGGCGAACGCCAGGAGATGAGCCTCTCCGACGTCATCGCCCGTTTCGGCCGGGTGTAAGACCAGGCCGGGCCGCCGCTTCCCCGGAGGGATGCGGGCGGCCCGGCCGTTTTTTAGGATCGCATCATGATCTTCGGCGCGTTTGAGCGAATGGTGGCCGCCCGGTATCTCAGGGCCCGGCGCCGCGAAGGGTTCATTTCCATCATCGCCTGGTTTTCGCTGCTGGGCATCGCCCTCGGCGTTGCCACCCTGATCATCGTCATGTCGGTGATGAACGGGTTCCGGGCCGAGCTGATGAGCCGCATTCTCGGCATGAACGGCCATGTGGGCGTTTATGCCGAAAGCGGCGGCGGTCTGGCCAATTTCGATCCCCTGGCCGATAAGATCCGCCATATCGCCCATGTGATTTCGGTCACTCCCACCCTGGAAGGGCAGGTGATGGTGTCCTCGCCCCGGTCGGGCGGGTCGGGCGCCGTGGTGCGCGGCGTGCGCGCCGCCGATCTGGCCGGTTTGATGTCGCGCCATCGTCCCTGGGATCAGATCCAGCTGGGCGATCCCCGTCAATTCACCGGCGACGACGCCGTGGTGGTGGGCTACCGTCTGGCCGAGAAAATGGGACTGACGGTGGGCGACAAGATCACCCTGATCTCGCCCAAGGGTAACGTCACCGCCTTCGGCACCGTGCCGCGCGTGCGCGCCTATCGCATCGTCGCCACCTTCAATTCCGGCATGTACGAGTATGATTCCTCGTTCATTTTCATGCCGCTGGAGGCCGCCCAGGTCTATTTCATGCTGCCCGGGCAGGTCACCGATCTGCAGGTCAAAGTGGATGATCCCGACCGTGCCGCCGATGTCTCCGACGTGGTGCTGAACGAAACCCGCGGTCATGTGCGGGTCTACGATTGGCAGAAGGCCAATGCCAGTTATTTCAACGCGGTGCAGGTGGAACGCAATGTGATGTTCCTGATCCTCACCCTGATCATCCTGGTGGCGGCCTTCAACATCATCTCCAGCCTGATCATGCTGGTGAAGGACAAGGGCCGCGATATCGCCATTCTGCGCACCATGGGCGCCACCCGCGGCATGATCATGCGCATCTTCTTCCTGTCGGGGGCCTCGGTGGGGGTGATCGGCACGGCGGCCGGGGTGGGGCTGGGGCTGGCCTTCGCCTATAACATCGAACATATCCGCCGCTTCCTGCAAAGCCTGACCGGCACCGATCTGTTCAACGCCGAAATCTATTTCCTCAGCCAGTTGCCGGCCCGCGTCGACAGCGGCGAGGTGATCCTGGTGGTGGTGCTGTCGCTGGTCCTGTCGTTCGCGGCCACCATTTATCCCAGCTGGCGGGCGGCCCGGCTCGATCCGGTGGAGGCTTTGCGCTATGAGTGAGGTGGCTTTGGCCCTGGACGGCGTGCGCCGGCATTTCCGCCAGGGTAAGGATGAGTTGGCGGTGCTGAACGGCGCCAGCCTGACGGTGCATCGCGGCGAAATCGTCGCCCTGGTGGGGCCGTCGGGGGCGGGGAAATCCACCCTGTTGCAGATCGCCGGGCTGCTGGAACGCCCCGATGCCGGCGAGGTGTGGGTGGATGGGGCCGCCTGCGGCGCCCTGTCGGACGACAAACGCACGCGCACCCGCCGCCATAAACTGGGCTTCGTCTATCAGTACCACCACCTGCTGCCGGAATTTTCCGCCCTGGAAAACGTGGTGCTGCCGCAGATGATCAACGGCAAGTCCCGCGCCCTGGCGGCGGAACGCGGCCGCGATCTGCTGGAGCGCATGGGGCTGGGCCATCGCGCCAGCCATCGCCCCGGCCAGCTCTCCGGCGGCGAACAGCAGCGCGTGGCCATCGCCCGCGCCCTGGCCAACGGCCCCAGCCTGCTGCTGGCCGACGAACCCACCGGCAATCTCGATCCCCATACCTCCGACGGGGTGTTCCAACAACTGATGGAACTGGTGCGCGGCCAGGGCCTGGCGGCCCTCATCGCCACCCACAACCCCGATCTGGCCCGGCGCATGGACCGCATGGTGACCCTGCGGGACGGCGTGCTGACCGAGGTGTCGTAGGGACGGAAACCGCGTCAGGTCAGGTTCAAGCCGCCATCGGAAAGAAGAATTTCCCCGGTCACATACTCCGAGGCGACTAGCATCGCCACCGCCTGGGCGATGTCCTCCGGAGTGGCGGCCCGATGCATCGGTGCGCGTTCTTTCCAGAGCTGCCGCGCCTCGGTCCAGTCCGCCGTCAGAGGCGTGTCGACAAGTCCGGGCGCGACCGCGTTCACGCGGATATCCGGGGCAAGGGACAGAGCGAGCAAGCGTGTGAGATGAGTCAACGCCGCCTTGGAGGCGGCATAAGGGATGGAGGCTCCCTTGGGGCGCACCCCGGCGTGAGAGCTGATATTCACGATACAGCCGGGGCGGCCCTGTCGCGCCGCCTGGCGTAAGGCCGTTTCCGCCTCGGCCACCAGCCGAAAGGGCGCCACCACATTGACGTCGTATAGTTCCTGCCAAATCTCTGGTGTGGCGGCGGAAAGGTCCGCATGGGGAATGACGCGACTGATCCCCGCATTGTTGACGAGCACATCCAGTCTTCCCCAGGTGCCGACGGCGTCGCGCACAAGCTTGACTCTGTCGGCATCGTTGGCCAAATCGGCCTGAACATAGACCGCCGAGCCGAGTTCATCGGCCAGGGCATGTCCGGCAGCCGCCGACGAGCGGGAATGCACGACAACGGAAAACCCGTCTTTCGAGAGACGTCGCGCAATGGCGGCGCCGATGCCGGATGTCGAGCCGGTGACAAGAGCGACTGGGGGTGGTGGTGTCATGAAGAGTCCCGAAACCATGGCAAGGAGGACGATGATAGAGATTGCCATGGTTTCACGAAGAGGAAAGGGGGCATTCGCCCCCTTTTTCAATCGGTGCTGAACACCACCCGCAGGGCGCCCCAATGGCGGCCCTTGATGATCACCGGCACGCTGGCGTCCTTCACGGTGATCTTGCGGTCGCCCAGGTTGCGGTTGAAGGTCTGCAACAGGATGGGCTTGCGGTTCTGCGAGGCCGCCATGGCGGTGTAATCGTTGAACTTGATGCGGTTGCGGCTGAATTTGGCGTTCCAGTTGGGATCATCGGGCCGTTGCGGCTGGCGGAACTCCGGCTGGTGCGAGGGCATATAGCCGTTGCGGTCCACCGAGCAGACCGCCATGCAGTTCTTAAGCCGCGCCGCCACCGGATCCTGGATCGGCGGCAGTACCTCGTCGCAGAAGGCGGTGAAGCGGGTGATGTATTGCGCCGGGGCGGTGCCTTGCACCAGCTGGTAGTTTTCGTCGAAGAGGTCGCTTTCGCTGATGCGGCCCCGGTCCAGGGCCTCCTCGAAGGCGGCGGTGACCTGGGCCCCCACCTCCTTGGCGGCGTTGATATAGGGGGTGTTCTCGGTGACGATGCCCATGTCGGCGGTGGTGCCGATCAGGCTTTCCCCCAGATTGCGCACCACCAGGATGCGCTCGCTGGCGCTGGCCAGGCGGGCCGAGGTTTGATAAACGCCGCTCGACATGGAGGCCAGGCGGCCGTCGATGCTGGTGACGCCGTCGCTGATGGCGTGAATGTCGGTGCTGATATCGTTGGCCTGGCCTTCCACATGGTTCATGGCCTCGCGCACCGTGGCCATCACCGCGGCGATGGCGTCGGTGCTGGTGGCCACGGCGGCGGCCCGGGCGCTGCCGGCCACGCTTTCATCGATCAACTTCTGGGCCTGATCGTTCAGCACCTTCAAGGTGGCCTCGATACCGGCGGTGGCGTCGGCGGTCTTGCGCGACAGGGCCTTCACCTCCGAGGCCACCACGGCGAAGCCCTTGCCCAGCTCCCCGGCGCGGGCCGCCTCGATGGTGGCATTGAGGGCCAGCATGTTGGTTTGTCCGGCGATGGCGCTGATCTCCTTGGCCACCTTGCCCACCTTGGACAGGGCCTCGCGCAGGCCGGACAACTGATGCTCCATATTGGTGACCATATCGGCCAGCTGGCGGATTTCCCCCAGCGAGGTCTGGATCTGGCTCTGCGAGCCCTCCACCGTGGTCTGGGCCTCCTTGATCACGTTCAGCGCCTCGCCGGCGCTGCCGGCGATCTTGCCCGACATTTTCGACATGCTGTCGGCCGACGATTTCAGATCGTTGAAATCCTCGCCCTGGCGTTTGACATGCAGGGTCAGGTCATCGACCACATCGATCACTTCCGACAGGCCCACGCTCAGCCGGCCGGTATCCTCGGCGATTTTTTCGATGAAACCGCTGTGTTCCATTGGGGCACCCGTCATGGCCCAAATCCTTTCAGACTAATCCTGATCCGAACCGGTCCTCCCCAGCCGAGGCGGTTCCTCCCTAAAGCCCCCCGTTGCTCTGAAGGGTGTTTTTATCACGCGAAATATACCCTAGCCGGATGGGAGTCCGGTAGTCCTAACACGTAATAAGTGATTTAAAATTTATGACAGGCGTGTATTTCTAACATTTGCAATATGCCATTCCCTCAGAAATGGCGTTTACGCCAAAGGGGGGCTCCGACCTTTGAGGGAGGAAAAAGATCATGGGGATCCGGCAGGGGGTAATTCATCAAATTGTATTTTTGATCCACTAATAATCATGTATAGGATTATTGATTGTTATATTTTTCCACTAAAGGGTGATATGCCATGAAGCGAGCGATCACGTTGGCCGGGGGCGGTCCCGCCGTTGGGCTGTCCCTTGGCGCCTTGAAGCGTCTCAAGGAGGCGGATATCCATTTCGACGTCTGGGCCATGTCCTGCATCGGTGCCTGGCTGGGCATCGTTTACAACCAGGCCGAGGACGGGCAGGAGGTGGAAACCTCGGAGGCGTTCTTCCGTCAGATCTTCCGCGACGACCGCACCTATTCCCGCTTCCCCATCGCCTCGGTGTTCGCCCCCGATTTCTTCAGCGAGGCGCAGCGCGTGGTGTCGTTCATCCTCGATCCGCGCAGCTATCAAAATCTGGTGCTGCCCGACAAGATCGCCGAGGCCGCCGAGATCACCCTGTCGCTGCTGACCGATCCGCGCAAATGGAACCAGGCCGACCTGAACGACTGGATGCTCAATCAGGTGCTGGCGGTCAATCCTCTCTCGCGCTTCATGACCAGTCTGATGTATCTCAGCAAAAACAACGGCCTGTCGCGCATCTATTATCCCGACAGCGCCATCCTGCGGCAGCTGAACTTTGAAAATCTCTATAAGGCCGGCAAGCCGTTCCTCTATCACAACGCCTATAATCTGACGAAGAAGCGGTTGGAGCTTTTTGCCAACAAGCCCATGAAGGGCTACAGCAAGATCACCGCGCACAGCCTGTGCGCCTGCTCGGCGCTGCCCTATATCGAGGAGCCGACCCGCCTGGGCGACGATATCTATTGCGAGGGCGCCACCATCGATACCGTGAATTTCGAGGATATGCTGCGCGATCACCCCGATCTCGACGAGGTCTGGGTCAGCCGCATTCTCGATCACGATCAGGTGCGCTCGCCCGATACCCTTTACGACGCCCTGAACAATCTGGTGATGCTGTTCGCCTCCACCACCAGCGAGGACGACGTCAAGCTGTTCAAGTTCCATGCCGCCGAGGTGGGGTGGAAGGGCCGGATCATCGAGATCCCGGTCAATCACAACATCACCTATGATTGGACCCACTCCAATCTCGACCGCTCCATCGACGACGGCTACCGCGCCACCGATCTGGTGCTGAAAAAGTACCAGGCCCACCCCGAGGCCAAGGCCGCCGTGCGCAAGCTGCAGCCGGCGCAGTAGGGTTTATCAGGCCGTTCCCGCCTTGCGTTGCGGCCAGGAGTTGGCGGCCACGCCCAGGATGATCAATGCCGCCCCGGCCAGCTTTTGCGGGCCGGGGTTTTCATGCAGCATCAGGGCGGCGGTGGAGAGGCCGAACAGCGGCACCAGCAGCGAATAGGGGGCGACGATACGGGCTGGATAAAGCTTCAGGAGGTGGCTCCACAGGCCGTAGCCCACCAGGGTGGCGCCGAACGAGACATAGGCCAGCGCCGCCAGGCTGTGCCAGCCGAGATGGGTGAGCGAGAACAGGATTCGCGCCTTGCCCTCCACCGCCCAGGACAGCAGCAGCATGGGCAGCACCGGCACCACGCTGACCCAGGTCATCAGCCGCAGGGCGTTGGGGGCGCGGGCCAGCCTGGTGAGGATGTTGGCGAAGGCCCAGCAGGCGGCGGCGGCGATCAGCATCAGGAAGGCCGGCAGCGAGCCGCCGGCCAGATCGCCGGCGATCACCAGCACACCGCAGAAGGCGAGACTCATCCCGGCCAGTTGGCGGCGATTGGGGCGTTCGCCCAGCAGCAGCGAGAACAGCAGGGTGAAGAACACCTGGGTTTGCAGCACCGCCGAGCTCAAACCCGCCGGCATGCCGAGCTGCATGGCCCAGAACAGCAGGCCGAACTGCCCCACCCCCAAGGCCAGCCCCATGCCGATCACCCATTTCCAGGCGGTGCCGGGATGGCGGTAGATCAGCAGAAAGGGCAGGGCGCTCAAGCCGAAGCGCAGGGCGGTGAACAGGAAGGGCGGAAAGCCCGCCAGGCCGATCTTGATGGCGACGAAATTGCTGCCCCAGATGGCGGTGGTCAGCACCGCCAGGGCGATGTGGGTACGGTTCATGGCGGCATGATGCCGGGCACCGGGCGGCGGCGCAAAAGCGCATCTGGATGGGAGGTTATTCTTTCTGGCATAAGACTCGGGGGCACTCGTGCCTTGCGCCCTGCAAATGCTTCACGGCACGAGAGTCTGCAAGAGCGAAAAAGCTCCGCTTTTTCAATGCTCAAACGCCGCTCGGGCTGATGTGCATTGACGCGTTTTTTTGATTTTTTTGTCTGCGGCAATGCACTAGGCTTGCGCCATCATGCCTCATGCCGATTTCGTTCACCTGCGGGTGCATACCGCCTATTCCCTGTCGGAAGGCGCCATCAAGGTCAAGGAACTGATCAAGCTGGTGACCAAGTACGACATGCCCGCCGTCGGTATCTGCGATACCGGCAATCTGTTCGGCGGCATGGAGTTTTCCGGCGCCTGCGCCGATGCCGGGGTGCAGCCGATCATCGGCGTGCAGCTGCATGTGCGCCGCGAGGAGGAGGAGGCCAAGGGCTTCGGCGCCGCCCGCGACGGCGGCCGCCGCCCCGAGCCCGATCAGTTGGTGCTGCTGGCCCAGTCGGAAGCCGGCTACATGAACCTGATGAAGCTGATTTCCAAGGCTTTTCTCGCCACCGACGGCGGTGAAACGCCGCAGGTGGAACTGGACGAGGTGGCCGCCCACGCCGAGGGCCTGCTGGCCCTGACCGGCGGAGCCAAGGGCGGGGTGGGGCGTTGTCTGGCCGAGGGGCAGCCCGCCAAGGCCGAAGCCCTGCTGCGCCGCCTGATGGAGATTTTCCCCGGCCGCCTTTATATGGAGCTGCAGCGCCACGGCCTGGAGGTGGAGGAGCGCATCGAGCCGGGCCTGCTCGATCTGGCCTATGCCCAGGATCTGCCCCTGGTGGCCACCAACGAGCCGTTCTTTTCCAACGAGGGCATGTACGAGGCGCACGACGCCCTGCTGTGCATCGCCGAGGGCGCCTATGTCAGCCAGGACGATCGCCGCCGCCTGACCCCGGAGCACCGTTTCAAGTCGGCCGAGGAAATGCGCGCCCTGTTCGCCGATCTGCCCGAGGCGGTGGACAATACCCTGGTGGTGGCCAAACGGTGCGCCTTCATGATCACCAAGCGCAAGCCGCTGTTGCCGCCTTACCGCATGCCGGGGCTGACCGAAACCGAGGTTTTGCAGCAAAAGACCTGGGAGGGGTTGGAGCAGCGGCTGGAGAAACATGTGTTCCTGCCCGCGATGAGCGAGCAGGAGCGCGAGGCGGCGGCCAAACCCTACCGCGAGCGCGTGCAGTTCGAGCTGGACGTCATCATCCAGATGGGCTTTCCCGGCTATTTCCTCATCGTGTCCGACTTCATCCAGTGGGCCAAGGCCCATGGCGTGCCGGTGGGGCCGGGGCGCGGCTCGGGCGCCGGTTCGGCGGTGGCCTGGGCCCTGACCATCACCGATCTCGATCCCTTGCGCTGGGGCTTGCTGTTCGAACGTTTCCTCAATCCCGAACGCGTGTCGATGCCCGACTTCGACATCGATTTCTGCCAGGACAAGCGCGAGCGCGTCATCCATTACGTGCAGGAAAAATACGGCTTCGAGCGGGTGGCGCAGATCATCACCTTCGGTAAGCTGCAGGCCCGCGCCGTACTGCGCGACGTGGGCCGCGTCTTGCAGATGCCCTACGGCCAGGTGGACCGCCTGTGCAAGCTGGTGCCCAACAATCCCGCCGATCCCGTCACCCTGAAGGAGGCCCTGGAGAAGGAGCCGCTGCTGAAGGAAATGCAGCAGAGCGACGAGCAGGTGGCGCATCTTCTCGATATGGGCATGAAGCTGGAGGGGCTTTACCGCCACGCCTCCACCCATGCCGCCGGCGTGGTGATCGGCGACCGGCCGCTGGACGAACTGGTGCCGCTTTACCGCGATCCGCGCTCCGACATGCCGGTGACCCAGTTCAACATGAAATATGTCGAATCCACCGGCCTGATCAAATTCGACTTCCTGGGTCTGAAGACCCTGACGGTGATCTACCGCGCCGTGGAGAACGTGCGCCGCTCGCGCAAGGTGGAGATCGACCTTCCGGCCATCCCCCTCGACGACCAGGGCACTTACCAGATGCTGGCCCGCGGCGAAACGGTGGGGGTGTTCCAGCTGGAAAGCTCGGGCATGCGCGACGTGCTGCGCAAGATGCAGGCCGACCGCTTCGAGGACATCATCGCCGTGGTGGCGCTCTACCGCCCCGGCCCCATGGACAACATCCCCCACTACATTAACGTCAAGCACGGGCGGGAAGAGCCCGACTACATGCATCCCCGCCTGGAATGGATCCTGAAGGAAACCAACGGGATCATGATCTACCAGGAACAGGTGATGCAGATCGCCCAGGAGCTGTCGGGCTACAGCCTGGGCGGCGCCGATCTGCTGCGCCGCGCCATGGGCAAGAAGATCAAGGAGGAGATGGACAACCAGCGCAAGATCTTCATCGACGGCGCGGTGTCGCGCGGGGTGGACGGCGGAAAAGCCGACGAGATCTTCGATCAGGTCAACAAGTTCGCCGGGTACGGCTTCAACAAATCGCACGCCGCCGCCTATGCCCTGGTGGCCTATCAGACCGCTTGGCTGAAGGCCAATTATCCCGTCGAGTTCATCGCCGCCTCGATGACCTACGATATGCACAACACCGACAAGCTGAACGTGTTTCGTCAGGAGCTTGATCGGTTGAAAATCAAGCTATTACCGCCTGATGTGAATAAATCGGGTGCGGATTTCTGGGTCGAGGTCCAACCCGATGGCGGGCTGGCGGTGCGCTATGCCCTGGCCGCCCTGAAGAATGTGGGGGCGGCGGGCATGGATGCCCTGGTGGAAAACCGCCGCAAGAACGGCCCCTTCAAGGATCTGGCCGACTTCGCCCGGCGTATGGACGCCAAGGTCATCAACAAACGGCAAATGGAAAATCTGGTGCGGGCCGGGGCCTTCGACGGCCTGGAAAAGAACCGCGCCAAAGTGTTCGAGGGCATCGAGATCATTCTGCGCGAGGCGCAGGCCGCGGCCTCCGACCGCGATTCCGGGCAATCCAGCCTGTTCGGCGGTCCGGCGACGGCGTCGAAGATCGCCCTGCCCAATCGCCCCGACTGGTCGCCGGTGGAACGGTTGCAGCAGGAATTCGACGCCATCGGCTTTTATTTGTCCGCCCACCCCATGGACGCCTACGGCAAAAGCCTGCAGCGGCTTGGTGTGCTGAAATCGGCCGAGCTGCCGCGCCATCTGGCGGCGGGCGGCAAAAGCCGCGTCAAGCTGGCCGGCACCTTGAACGCCAAGCAGGAGCGCATTTCCAGCCGGGGCAGCCGCTATGCCTTCCTGACCCTGTCGGATGCGTCCGGCCTTTTCGAGATCATGATCTTTTCCGAGGTGCTCTCGGCCTGCCGCGATCTTTTGGAGCCCAACACCCCGTTGCTGGTGACGGTGGAGGCCCGCCTGGAGGAGGAGCAGCTGAAGCTGACCGGCCAGGCCATTGAAAGCCTGGACGCGGCCTCGGCCGCCGCCTCGGCCGGGCTGAAGATCTGCATCGCCGACGAAACGCCGCTGCAGCCCTTGAAGGAGCTGATTTCCCGCGAGGCGCGGGGGCGGGGGCAGATCATCCTGGTGGCCCGCACCGGCAACCGCGAGGTGGAGGCCCGTCTGGGGGGCGGTTTCGCCCTGTCGCCGCAGATGATCAGCGCCGTCCGCACCATTACCGGGGTGGTGGACGTGCAGGAAATCTAAGACCAAGTCGCGATGAGTTTGACTCATCGCGACGCCGGTTAGGAGCAAGGCGACGCGCGCCTGATGGCGCGGTGAGGCAAAGCGCGCCATCAGGCACGAC
>JAJXUO010000106.1 GCA_021782815.1 Pseudomonadota bacterium | reverse complement strand
ATCCTTGAACACCGAAGCGCCGCCCGCCAGGGCGAAGTTCAGCAGATCGGGATCCTTGACGATGTCTTCCAGCGAAGCGTTCTTGATCTTCGACAGGTAGACCTGCTTGGCGGCGTTGGCCTTTTCCTGATCCTGCACCAGCTGCGACCGGGCATGCCAGCCGAAGGTGCCGGACCAGTAACCGTGCATGGTGGGCCAGCTGGGATAAACGATCCAGTAGCCGATCGCCCAGACGATCGTCGCCAGGAACACCCACACCCACCATTTCGGCAGGGGAGTGTTCAGTTCCTTAATGCCGTCCCACTCGTGGCCCGTGGTGTACTGGCCGGAGACGGTATCCTTCTCAACATTGGTCGCCATCTTTAGCGCTCCTCGTTGTCTTCATTCCCGGACCGGCCGCGACGCACGGCCCGGGAAATTCATCGTGCAATCCCCGAGACAGGCCCTCCGACCCCGGCGAACCGGGGTCTTCGGTCGCCGGTCTTAGCGGGTGATCGCCTCCGGCTTCACGGTGGAGAAGTCGACCATGGTCCCCAGCACCTGCAGGTACGCGACCAGGGCGTCCATTTCGGTGACAGAGGTGCTGGTCTTATCCTTCTTGCCCAGGCTGGCTTTCGGATACCGCTGCATCAGAGCATCGGTATTGGCGGTGTCGCTGGCCTGAGCCACCAGATCCGCTTGGGCGTTGGCGATATCGTCGTCGGTGTAAGGCACGCCGACCACGCGGAGCGTCTTCATCTTGCCAACGATGTCGCTGTAATCCAGCGGACGATGGAGGAACGCGTAGTTCGGCATGATGGATTCCGGAACCACGCTGCGCGGGTTGGTCAGATGGCGGACATGCCAATCGTTGGTGTACTTGCCACCAACGCGGGCCAGATCCGGACCGGTACGCTTGGAACCCCACTGGAAGGGGTGGTCGTACATGGATTCGGCCGCCAGGCTGTAGTGGCCATAGCGTTCGACCTCGTCACGGAACGGACGGATCATCTGGCTGTGGCACAGATAGCAGCCTTCGCGGACATAGATATCGCGACCTTCCTGCTCCAGGGGAGAATAGGGACGGACACCGTCCACCTTCTCGATGGTCGACTGGATGGTGAACAGCGGCAGAACCTCGACGAGGCCGCCGATGATCACGGTCAGCAGAATGCCGACCATCAGCAGGAGAACGTTGGTCTCAATCTTGGCGTGATGCTTCAGGATGGACATTGACGCTCTCCTTAGCCACGGGCCGTCGCAGCAGCAGGAGCTTCGTAGGGGAGTTCGTCCCGCACGTCGCCCTTGATGGTGCGAATGAAGTTGTAGGCCATGATCAGCGAACCAGCGACGAACAGCACGCCACCGGTGGCACGGATGATGTAGTAGGGATGCATGGCCGCCACGGTTTCCACGAACGAATACTGCAGGAAGCCGAGGTTGTCATAAGCACGCCACATCAGGCCCTGCATGATGCCCGAGATCCACATCGAGGTGATGTAGAGCACGATACCGATGGTGGCGATCCAGAAGTGGTAGCTCACCAGACGCATGGAATAGAGGCTCTTGCGCTTCCACAGCACCGGCACCAGGTAGTAAAGGGCGCCGAAGGAAACGAAGGCCACCCAGCCCAGGGCGCCCGAATGGACGTGACCGATGCCCCAGTCGGTGTAGTGCGACAGCGAGTTCACCGCCTTGATCGACATCATCGGACCTTCGAAGGTCGACATGCCGTAGAAGGCCACCGAGGTCACCAGGAAGCGGATCACCGGATCGGTGCGCAGCTTTTCCCAGGCGCCCGACAGGGTCATCAGGCCGTTGATCATGCCACCCCAGGACGGCATCCACAGCATCACCGAGAAGGTCATGCCCAGGGTCTGGGTCCAGTCGGGGAGAGCGGTATAGTGCAGATGGTGCGGACCGGCCCAGATGTACAGGAAGATCAGGGCCCAGAAGTGCACGATCGACAGACGGTAGGAATAAACCGGACGTTCGGCGCGCTTGGGCACGAAGTAGTACATGATGCCCAGGAAGCCGGCGGTGAGGAAGAAGCCCACCGCGTTGTGGCCGTACCACCACTGGGTCATGGCGTCCTGCACACCGGCGTAGATCTGGTAGGACTTCCACCAGGGGCCGCCGAAGATGATGGTGGGAACGGCCAGGTTGTTGCCCAGGTGCAGCATGGCGATGGTGATGATCATCGCCAGGAAGAACCAGTTGGCGACATAGATGTGGGGTTCCTTGCGCTTATAAAGCGTGCCCACGAACGCCACCAGATAGGCCACCCAGGTTACGGTGAGCCACAGGTCCAGCCACCATTCCGGTTCGGCGTATTCCTTGCCCTGGCTCATGCCGAGCACGTAGGACAGGGCCGCCGCCACGATGAACAGATTGTAGGACCAGAAAATGAAGTTCCCGAGAACCGTGCCGCCCCACAGCGAGGCGCGGCCGGTCCGCTGCACCACGAACAGCGAGGTGGCGAGCAGAACGTTACCGCCGAAGGCGAAAATCACGGCGGAGGTGTGAACCGGGCGCAAACGGCCGAACTGGATCCACTCCAGATTCAGGTTCATCACCGGGAAAGCCAACTGCCAGGCGATGAGATCGCCCACCAGGAAACCCACAACGCCCCAGAAGGTCGCCGCCAGGACGAACTTCTGAATCACGTTGTCATAATAAGGCGTCGCGTCTTTAGCGCTATGCGCCGTGGTCGCTTGGGTCATGCCGAACTCCTGTCTCGACCAATTATGAAGTCACGGGCAGGTCAGCCCAGTAAAGCCGCGCTTGCGGGAGAATTTCCCCCTCTCCCGCCGGTACGGCAGCCCTTCCGGGGTACACGAGCCAATGGAAAGGCTCCCGTCTCCGGGTCCGAGTCAGCTGGACTGTGCCAGAACAGGGCATGGCACCCATTGATATAGATCAAACAACCCCTCTTTTCCCCTCCCCCGTCGGGCACTATTCGCAAACTTTCGGATAGGAAGGCGGCGAATCCCGTCTTTCCAGCAAAGTCAATGCCTTGATTCGGAAACACCGCCGCGGAAGATGAAATCTCCGTCACCCGACCCTTGCGGCCCGGCGGCAAGACTGTACACTCCCGGCCATGATCGACAGCTCCGCCCCTCTTCCGCTCCCGCCCGCCGACCAGCCGTCGGCCCGGCCCGTTCTCACCATCCAGCCGGGCCGCAGCCGCCGCCTGCGCGCCGGCCATCCCTGGCTGTTCTCCAACGAGATCGTCATGGACGCCGCCGCCAAGGCCCTGCCTCCCGGCGGCCTGGTGACGGTGATGGACGCCGGCGGCGAAAAGCTGGGGGTGGCCACCTTCAATCCCCATTCGCTGATCGCCGTGCGCCTGCTGTCGCGCGACTGGGCGCACAGTGTCGACGCCGCCTTCCTGGCCGAGCGTCTGCGCCGGGCCGTCGCCCTGCGCGACACCCTGATCGGGCGGCCCTATTACCGCCTGATCCATGCCGAGGCCGACGGCCTGCCCGGCCTGATCGTCGACCGCTACGGCGATATCCTGACCCTGCAGGCCAACACCGCCGGCATGGAGCTGCTGCAGCCCCTGCTCCTCGAGGCCCTGGCCGAGGTGCTGACCCCGACGGGGATCGTGCTGAAGAACGACAGCCCGGTGCGCAAGCTGGAAGGGCTGGAGCTTTACGAGCGCGTGGCCCGGGGCACGCTTGCCGGCCCGGTGGAGCTGGAGGAGAACGGCGCCCGTTTCCTGGCCGATCTGGTGGACGGCCAGAAGACCGGCTGGTTCTACGACCAGCGCGACAACCGCGCCGCCGTGGCCCGGCTGGCCCGGGGCCGCAGCATGATCGACTTCTACACCTATGCCGGCGGCTTCGCCGTGCAGGCCGCCCTGGCCGGAGCCACCCGCGTGGTGGCGGTGGACCGCTCGGAGGCGTCGCTGGCCCTGGCCGCGGGCGCGGCGGCGCTGAACGGTGTGAGCCTTGAAACCGTGCGGGCCGATTCCTTCGCCGAAATGGAACGGCTGGCCGCCGCCGGCGAGCGTTTCGGCGTGGTGGTCTCCGACCCGCCGGCCTTCGTCAAATCGAAGAAGGACGCCGCCGCCGGCGCCAAGGGCTACCGCAAGATGACCCGGCTGGCCGCCGCCCTGGTGGAACCCCAGGGCTTCCTGCTGGTGGCCTCCTGCTCGCACCACATGCCCGCCGAACAGTTCGCCGAGGAGGTGCGGCACGGCCTGGGCCAGGCCGGACGCTCGGGCCGCATCCTGCGCGCCGCCGGCGCCGGCCCCGATCACCCCCTGCACCCCCACCTGCCGGAAAGCGCCTATCTGAAGGCGCTGCTGCTGCAACTGGATTAAAGCGGTCAGCCGATGATCTTGCGGGCCTTGAGGGCGGCGCCGATGGTGCCGTCGTCGAGATAATCCAGCTCGCCGCCCACCGGCAGGCCTTGCGCCAGGCGCGACAGGGTGACGCCGCTGCCCTTGAGGCGATCGGCGATATAGTGGGCGGTGGTCTGGCCGTCGACGGTGGCGCCGGTGGCCAGGATGATTTCGCGCACGCCGCCCCCCGCGGCCCGGCGGCGCAGTTGATCGATGGCGAGATCGTCGGGGCCGATGCCGTCGAGGGCCGACAGCACCCCGCCCAACACATGATAGCGGCCGCGATAAAGCCCGGAGCGTTCCAGCGCCCACAGGCCGGACACGTCCTCGACCACGCAGATCAGGCCGTCGTCGCGGCCGGGATCGGCGCACAGGGCGCACGGATCGCCGCTGTCGAGATTGCCGCAGACCGAACAGGTTTTCACCCCGTCGCGGGCCTGGGCCAGGGCCTGGAGCAGCGGCTCCAGCAGGCTGTCCCGCCGTTTCAGCAGAACGAGCGCGGCGCGGCGGGCCGAGCGCGGCCCAAGGCCGGGCAAACGCGCCAGCAGCTGCACCAGCCGCTCGATCTCGGACCCGGCCATGCGCGACGGATCAGAACGGCAGTTTCATGCCGGCGGGCAGATTGAGGCCGCCGGTCAGCTTCTGCATCTCGGCCTGCATGGTGGCGTCCACCTTGGACTTGGCGTCGCTGAAGGCGGCGACCACCAGATCCTCCAGCACCTCCACATCCTCGGGCACCAGCAGCGAGGGGTCGATCTTCAGCTTGCGCAGATCGCCCTTGCCGTTGACGGTCACCTGCACCATGCCGCCGCCGGAGGCGCCGGAGGCTTCCATCTGCTCCACCTTGCCCTGCATCTCGGCCATCTTGGCCTGCATCTGCTGGGCCTGCTTCATCAGATTGCCAAGGTTCTTCATTCATCCTCTCCCGTCGCGGCGTCCATATCCGCCGTTTCAAAAATCACATCCTGTTCCGGCGCCTCGGCCAGATCGCGCACCGCCTCGACACTGGCGCCGGGGAAGGTGTGCAAAATAGCCTGCACCAGGGGTTCGTTGGCGGCATCCTGCTTGCGTTTCAGCTCGCGGTCCAGCTGCTGCTGGCGCAAGGTGGGCTGCCCCTCCTCGCGCGACAGGCTGACCAGCCAGGGACGGCCGGTCCATTCGCCCAAACGTTTGCTGAGTTTCTGCGCCAGATCCTTGCTGGCGCCCTCGGCGGCGCGGAATTCCAACAGGCCCGGCTCGTAGCGCACCAGATGCACGCTGCTCTTCAGCTCGGCCGCCAGCACCGCCTCGCGCCGCTCCATCACCAGCTCGGCCAGATCGGCGAAGGTGGCCGGCACGCCCGGCGCCGCCGTCGGCGCGGCCTCCACCGCCGGCTGGGCCAGCATCAGCGGGCCGGACGCGGCGCCGCCCGAGGCCACGGCGCGGG
>JAJXUO010000004.1 GCA_021782815.1 Pseudomonadota bacterium | reverse complement strand
TGACTCATCGCGACGCCGGTTAGGAGCAAGGCGACGCGCGCCTGATGGCGCGAAGCCAAGGGTTTCGGAGAAACCCGCCCGGCGTATGAGGGTGCAGTGATCGGTTCCGATCACTGCAATTTGGTATCAGAAGGGGCGGCCCGGCATCTGGCGGCGGTAGCTCAGGGCCTCGGCGATTTCCAGGCGTCCCACCGGGCCGCCGCCGGCCAGGTCGGCCAGGGTGCGGGCCACCTTCAGCACTCGGTGATAACCGCGCGCCGACAGCCGCAGCCGTTCCGCCGCCTGGGTGAGCAGGGCGCGGCCTTCGGGGCTGGGAGCGGCCACCTGTTCCAGCAGCTCGCCATCGACGTCGGCATTGCAGCGCAAGGGACGCCCGGGCGTCTGCAAGGCGGCATAGCGTTCGCTTTGTAAGGCGCGGGCGGCGGCGACGCGGGCCGCCACCTCGGCCGAGCCCTCGGCCGGCGGCGGCAGCGACAGATCGGCGGGGGACACGGCGGGCACCTCGATATGCAGATCGATGCGATCGTAAAGCGGGCCGGAAATGCGGGCCTGATAGTCGGCGCCGCAGCGGGGCGCCTTATTGCAGGCCAGGCCGGGATCGGACAGATAGCCGCATTTGCAGGGGTTCATCGCCGCCACCAGCTGGAAGCGGGCCGGATAGGAGACATGGCTGTTGGCGCGGGCGATGGTGGTGCGGCCGCTTTCCAGCGGCTGGCGCAGGGCCTCCAGGGCGGCGCGCTGAAACTCCGGCAGCTCGTCCAGGAACAAGACGCCGTGATGGGCCAGGGAAATCTCGCCGGGGCGGGTGCGATTGCCGCCGCCCACCAGGGCCGGTACGGAAGCGGAATGATGCGGATCGCGGAAAGGGCGGTGGCGCAGCAGGCGGCCTTCGCTCAACTGTCCGGCCACCGAATGGATCATGCTGATTTCCAGGGCCTCGGCCGGCGACAGCGGCGGCAGCAGGCCGGGCAGGCGGGCCGCCAGCATGGATTTGCCCGATCCGGGCGGGCCCATCATCAAGAGATTGTGGCCGCCCGCCGCCGCCACTTCCAGGGCGCGTTTGGCGGTTTCCTGGCCCTTGACGTCCTTCAGATCCAGAGAACCGCCGCCTTCCTCGGTGAGGGCCGGGGTGGGCGGGGTGAGGATCTGGCTACCCTTGAAATGGTTGATCAGGGCCAGAAGATCGGGCGGCGCCAGAATTTCGGTGGCCGACCAGGCGGCCTCGCCGCCCTGCGGAGCCGGACAAATCAGGCCGAGGTCGCGGCCGGCGGCGGCCACGGCGGCGGGCAGCACGCCGGCCACCGGGGCCAGGCGGCCATCCAGGCCCAGCTCGCCCAGCACGCAATAGCGGTCCAGATCCTCGGCGGGCAGGATGTTCATGGCCACCAGAAGGGCGCAGGCGATGGGCAGATCGAAATGGCTGCCTTCCTTCAACAGGTCGGCGGGGGCCAGATTGAGGGTGATGCGTTTGGGCGGCAGCGCCAGGCCCAGGGCGTTCAGGGCGGCGCGCACCCGCTCGCGGCTTTCCCCCACCGCCTTGTCGGGCAGGCCGACGATGGTGAAGGCCGGCAGTCCGGCGGCCACCTGGGCCTGCACATCGATGGCCAGAACCTCGACGCCGGAAAAGGCCACGGTGTGAATGCGGGCGATGCTCAAGATGTACTGTCCGATAATTTTCCCGCAAGACTATACCCGCCCGCATTCCGCTTGCACAGGGGCGGTGGTTGGCGTTATTGCTTGCGGCAGACATCAAGAGTTGGGCTGACGCCCAACACCAACCTGCCTCCCGGGCAAGGTGGTGCCTTCCGATGGAAGGGATGTGGCCAACGGGCAACCAAACGGGACCGTCCAGCCTTTGCGTCAGCCCTCCTTATGGATTTTGGAGGGTTTTTTCATGAACGACGATCCGATCTGGCATCTGATCCTGGGGCCCGGCGATCAGGCCCATTTTCTGGCCCATGCCGCCGACGGCGGCGGCTATTACGCCGTGGTGCACCGCCGTCACGGTCTATGGACTCATCTCTATCGGGTTACCCTCAACCCCCGCCGCGACCGCACCTGGGTGCGGCTCGAAGCCTGTTTCCCCGGCGCCTGCCCTGAACGGGCGCAAGCCTGGCTGGGAGCGAAAGCCCCGGTCAGGGCGTGACCAGACCCATATGGATGGCCATGGCGATGGCATGGAACTTGTTGTAGACGCCCAGTTTTTTCATGGCGTTGCCCAGATGGAACTCCACGGTGCGTTCGCCGATATTGAGGATGTCGGCGGTTTCGCCGCGGGTTTTTCCACGGCAGGCCCACACCAGACATTCCCGTTCGCGGTCGGTCAGGGTGGGGATGGCCTGGGGGGTGGCGGCATCCTGACGCAGGGCCAGGGTGCGTTCGTGGTAATAGGCGGCGGCCAGCTTCAGCCAGGGTGGAATGGCGCCGGGTTTCAAAAGGTCGTCGCCGCGTCCGTCCCAGTAGAAGCTGGTGAAGGCCGAGGCCAGGCGGCCATAGCCGTCCACGGCATGGCAGGGGATGACATAGCCCTGTTCATAGCCGAAATCCCGCACCATGGAGGCCAGGCGCAGCAGCCGGTTTTTGACGCCGCGCCGCTGGGTGAGGGCGGCGGCGTATTCCGGGCAGTCGGTCCAGGCGAAGGGGGCGTTGCTGGTGGTGGCGCGGATGGCCACGGGATCGTGCCCCAGGAAATCCCCCTCAATGTAGGCGTGTATGAACGAGCCATCCACGGTGGTCACATGATAAGGGGCGGCCTCGCCGGAGAAGGGAATTTTCCGGGCATCAACATAACTTGAGCAACTAAAGCCCAGTTCCAGACCGATACAATTAATGATAGGCTGCAACTCTTCCAGAGACTCTGCATTCGCAATCTCGTTCAGCGCGCATTCCATTGTTATCGCCATTCGAGTCTTCTCCACCGGAAGAAGCGTTCCCCGAGTATTCTACCCGTTATTTGCCCAGCTATTATAGCTTTTTTTGATCGGCTAACGATTTCTCCACACTTTTTTTGGAGAGGCCGATATGCCGAGCTCATTGAGGGTTGTCCGCTTCCGTCCCGGAGACGCGCCGGAAGTGTTGGCGCAGGCCTGGCGCCTGCGATACCGGGTATTCAAGGAACAACTGGGCTGGGAGATCAATTCCGCCGATCTTCTGGAGTTCGACGGGTTCGATCGCAACGCCATTCACTGCGCGGTACTGGAGCACAACCGGGTGGTGGGGTATTGGCGGTCGCTGCCCACCACCGACACCTATCTCCTGGAAGCCAGTTTTCCCGATCTTTTGGGCGGTCAGGTGCCGAAATCGGCGTCCGTCTGGGAAATCAGCCGGTTCGCCGTGGCGCCGGGGTCCAAGCGCAGTCGCGAGATCGGCAAGCTTCTGGTGCGGGAAATTGCCGCCTTCGGCCGCGACATGCAGGCCAGCGAACTGATCGCCGTCACCGATCCCGTCTTCGAACGTTTCGTGAAACTGTGCGGTTTGCGCGTCGAGCGCATCGCCGGGCCCATGGTGGTGGGCAAGGGGCACGAGGGGGATGTGGAAGCCGTGGTCATTCTTTGCAACATCGACGCCCCGACCCTGGAAGCGGTCGGGCTGTCGCTGCATGCCGCCTGATTTTGGGAGAACCGTCATGATGCAATCCCTGAAAACCGCCCTTTTGGGTGATCTGCCGGCCTTCACGGCCGATCCCCTGGCCTTCGTGCAGCAAAAAGTGGTGGGGCGTCCGCAGCCCGTTGCCGCCCGCTTCGGCTTCAAGACCGTGCTGTTCCTGGCCCAGCCCTCGGCCATCCAGCATGTGCTGGTCAGCCATGCCGACCGTTACGGCAAAAGCCAGATGCAGGACCGCATGAAGCCGCTCCTGGGTGAAGGCATGGTTACCGCCAGCGGCGAGCGCTGGCACCAGTCGCGCACCACCGCCCGTCCCAGTTTCAGCGCCAGCGGCCTCGACCAGGGCCTGGGCTACGCCTTGTCGGTGCTGCAGACCGAGGTGGGCCGCATGGCCGGCACCCTCAACCGCAGCCTGGCCATTCCGCCGCTCATGGGCCGGTTGACCCTGCGCATGGCCACCGCCGCCATGTTTCACGAACCTCTGGACGAAGATACGTCGGAACTGGTCTATCAGGCCGGTCTGGCCGCCCATAAGCGGTTGAGCGAAACCATGTGGCGGCCCGTCGATCCCGATGCGCTGTTGCCCACCCGCACCAACCGCGCCTTCCGCAAGGTGATCGCCAGCCTGGAAGGGGTGGTGGAACGCTTGAGCCGCGATCCCAAGGGGCTGCTGCTGGCCTTGCAGCCGCTGGCCGAGCGTTACGGCGCCAAGGCCTTGCGCGACGAGGCCATCACCATGCTGATCGCCGGGTTCGAGACCTCGGCCATGGCCGCGTCCTGGCTGATCTACACCCTGGCCTGCCGTCCCGATCTGGTGGACTGGATCCGCGGCGAAGTGGATCCGCTGCTCGACGGCGGCGCCGATCTCGATGCCGCCAAACTGCGCGGCCTGCGCCGCACCCGCGCCGTGGTGGACGAGGTGCTGCGCCTTTATCCGTCCATCTGGTGGTTCGCCCGCGTCGCCCTGGAGGACGATGTCATCGACGGGGTGGCCGTGCCCAAGGGCACCATGGTGTTCGTCTCGCCCTGGGCGGTACAGCGCCAACCCGATCTGTGGGAACGGCCCGAACAGTTCGATCCCATGCGTTTCATGTCCGAAACGACCGCCAGCCGTTTCGCCTATATCCCCTTCGGCGTGGGGGGGCGCAGCTGCATCGGCGCCCATCTGGCCAAGGCCGAACTGGTGGCCATCGCCGCCGCCGTCACCTCGGCCTTCGATCTCGAACCGCTGTCGGGTCATGTGGACAGCCTGCGGCCGGTGGCCGGGGTGACGCTGGCGCCGCCGCCGGTGGGGCTCAATGTCCGTCTGCAGATGCGCGATCAGCCGGCGCGCAAGGTGGCCTGAGATCCATCCGGAGGGAAAAAGCATGGGAACGGTGATCAACTGGAGCGACCATCAGCATAAGCCGGACGCCGTCCCCGAGAGCCCGCCGGCTCCCGGGGACCAGGAGGCCCTGCTCGGACTGGAACGGCGCTATAATCTGGTACTGAACACCCTGCCAGACCTGACCAACCTGGAAATCACCCTGCACCGCGGCGGCTGGCCCGAGGCGGCGGCCTTCGTGGGGGCGGCGCGGTGCTGCCTGGTGGACAGCCTGGAGGAGATCGTGGAAAAGGCCAAACGCTGACCCCGCGACGGCATGACGGGCCGCCAGGACGGCCCGTCATGTCAGGTTATGCAATGTAGGAATTCCCCAGTCGCGGCCGGCAATGCTACTCTTGACCGCATACGGCCTTAAGGAGGGGTGTCGCCGGTGTCTTTCCGTTTTCGGCGGGGCTTTTCCCGCATTTTGACCACCTATGGCGCCATCAGTCTGGGGTTCTTCCTGGGCCTGGGCCTGCTGGCCGAGAGCCTTCTGCCGAATGTTCCGGAATGGCATTATCTTCGGATTTTGCTGGAACTGGTGTACGTGGTGGCCTCGGTGGCGATGCTGCGGCACCTGACCGACCGGCACTACCATCATCTGCGCCGGGTCAATGAAAGCCTGGAGGCGCGTCTGGTGCGCCAGAACCAGGAATTGCGCTCCGAGCTGGAACAACGCACCCGCACCGAGGGGATGCTGCGCCAGTCGGAACAGCGCTTCCGCGATCTGGCGGAGTCCGCCTCGCAATGGCTGTGGGAAAGCGGAGCGGATCAGCATTTCCGCACGCTGTCGCGCCGCTTCGACGAGGCTACCGGCATCAGTGCCGCCGTGCTGCTGGAGGCCGGGCCGCACGCCTTAAGCGTGAGCGCCGAAGCCGGAGGCGGCACGGTTCTGGCGTTGCTGGAGCGCCAGCAACCGTTCCAGGATGTGGCCGTGCTGTTCGTCCATCAGGGCGAACGGCGCCAGTTCCTGCTGAGCGGCCGCCCGCTGTTCGACGCCGCCGGTCAGTTCTGCGGTTATCGCGGTACCGGCGAGGATGTGACCGAACGGCATCAGCGCGAACAGGCCGCCGCGCAATTGCGTCACCGCCACGCCCTGATCCTGAACACCCTGGGCGAAGGCGTGTTCGGGCTGGACGGCGAGGGCCGTTTCACCTTCCTCAATCCCACCGCCTTGCAGCTTCTGGGCTGGAGCGGCGCGGAACTGGCGGAAAAATTCGCCGCCACCATTCTGGCGCCGGATCCGGCCGATGCTTTCGCCGAGGCGCCGGAGCGGGCCGAAGGCCCCCGCCATAATGTGCGCTTCCGCCGCAAGGACGGCAGCTGGCTGCCGGTGGATTATGTCTGGACCGCCATCCGCGAAAACGGCGTGGTCAACGGCGCCGTGGTGGCCTTCCGCGATATCACCGCGCAGCTGCAGACCGAGCGCGAGCTGATCGCCGCCAAGGAGCGCGCCGAGGACGCCACCCGCGCCAAATCGGCCTTCCTGGCCCATATCAGCCACCAGCTGCGCACGCCCCTGAACAGCATCGTCGGTTTCGCCGATGTCATGAAGAACGAATATTTCGGCCCCATCGGCAACGAGCGCTACAAGGGCTATGTGGACGATATCGGCTTGTCCGCCGCCCATTTGAGCGAGGTGATCGAGGATCTGGTGGATCTGGCCCGCATCGAGGCGGGCAAGCTGGCCCTGCACGAGCAGCAGGCCGATATCGCCGCCCTGGTGGAGGATGCCCTGGCCATGGTGCGGCCGCTGGCCGCTGAGAACGGCTGCAGCCTGCTCAACAATGTGCCGGGCAATCTGCCGCCGGTGCTGCTGGATCCGCTGCGCTTCCGCCAGGTGCTGTTGAACCTGTTGTCCAATGCCGTGAAATTCACCCCCGACGGCGGACGGGTGGCGGTGATGGCGGAAATGGAACCCGACGGCGGCCTGCTGCTGCAGGTGAGCGATACCGGTATCGGCATCGGCGAGGAGGATCTGGAAAAGGTCACACGGATGTTCGTGCGCGGCGACGACAGCCTCAGCAACAAGCCCGGCGCCGGTCTGGGTCTGCCGCTGGCCAAGCAATTGATGGAGCTGCATGGCGGCGGCCTGACCCTGGCCAGCCAGCCGCAACACGGCACCGTGGCCAGCCTGCGCCTGCCGCCGGGCCGTATCGCCAGCCCGGTGGCCGAGTAGGTCTTTTCTATCCCAGCAGCGGCAGGCGACCGTCGTCCAGCACGGCGCGGATCGAATCGAACACCCGTTCCGGCGGAATGGCCTGCATGCACAAGGGGTCGCGGCAGGCGGTCTTGCGGTGGTTCGAGGCCGAAACGCAGGGGCTGCAGGCCAGCTGGGCGGTGATGGCCTCGGTATTGCCCAAAGGCGCGTAGAGGGCCGGAGTTTCCGGCCCGAACAGCACGATGGTGGGCATATCGGTAACCGAGGCGAAATGGCCGGGGCCGGAATCGTTGGTCACCATCAGGCTGGCCAGCTCGTAAAGGGCGGGCAGGTCCGACAGGCGGACCTTGCCAGCGAAATTGACCATGCGCGGATGATCGGTGCGGCCCTTCAGCTTTTCCGCCTGGAAATCCTCGTCGGGGGCGCCGGTGATGAGGATCACCACATCCTGCCAATGGGTCAGCACCTGATTGGCCAGAGCGGCGAAATGGCTTTGCGGCCAGCGCCGCTGCGGCAGGAGTTCGCTGGCATTGGGATTGAACAGCACGATGCGGTGATGCTCGGCATCGTAGGCGGGAAAAGCCTCGCGCACGGCGGCGCGCATGCGTTCGCTGTCGCGTTCCCCGGCGATGATGCGGGGAATGGTGATTTCCTCGTCGGGGATGAAGGTCTTGGAATAGGGGGTTTCCACCACCGGGCAGGCCAGGGCGTTGATCAGGGCCACGAAATTCTTGGCGATATGGATATGCGGATTATAGGCCACGCGGTGGGTCAGAAGCTCGCCGCGATAAAGCCCCTCGTTGTGGAACCGATAGAACCCCACCCGGTTGGCGGCGCCGCTGAGGCCGGTAAGCAGGGCGGTGAAGCGCGAGAACAGTTCCAGATCCACCACGGTGTCGATGCGGCGGCGGCGGCACCAGGCCAGAAAGCCCAGGGTATCGGCGGCCAGGGTGAAAAGACTGTCCTCGCGGATGGTGTAAACGTTCTCTTCCGGCACCGTGCGCAGGAAATCCAGGCTGGCGGCGTTGCGTTTGAAGATGACGAAGAACAGCTCGGCCTCGAACACCTGGCGGGCCTTGCGCATGGCCGGATCGGCCAGAATGGTGCTGCCCATTTCCGACAGTTCCAGGAACAGCATCCGGCGGGGTTTCCCGCCTTCGCCCCGGCGCGAGGTGAAAAGCCGCAGCAGCGTCAGCAGGAAGCACAGCGGAATCCCGACCCAACGGTCGATGGTCCGCATCGTATCCACTTTCATGACCGGAAATCCGTCTTGTCTTGTCCGACCGGCCGCCATCTGGGCGGCCGGTCGGGTAGAGTAGCACAAAGGCGGTGCCGCGCCGCCGGATTATCCGCGCAGGCTGCCGCCGGTGGCCTTGGCGACGGCGGCGACGATCCTGGCGCTGACCGCCTCGATCTCGGCATCGGTGAAGGTCTTGTCCTGCGGCTGCAGGCTGACCTGCAGGGCCAGGCTCTTGCGGCCTTCGCCCACGTGGGGGCCCTCGTAAAGATCGAACACCGTCACCGCGGCCACCAGCTGCTTGTCGGCGGCCCGGGCGGCGCGCACCAGGGCGTCGGCGGCGATATCGCGGTCCACCACGAAGGCGAAATCGCGTTCCACCGCCTGCAGGGCCGAGTTCTTCAGCAAGGGCCTGGCCTTGGTGGCCCGGGCCTTGGCGGCGGGCAGAGCCTCGAGGAACAGTTCGAAGGCGGCCAGCGGCCCCTTGACGTCGAGGGCGGCCAGCACGGCGGGATGCAGCTCGCCGAAGAAGCCCACCACCTTGTTGCCCAGCTTGAGGCTGCCCGAACGGCCGGGGTGATACCAGGCCGGGCCGCCCGCCGTCACCTGGAAGGAGTCGGGGTTGGCGCCGGCGGCGGCGATGGCGGCCAAGAGATCGGCCTTGGCGTCGAAGGCGTCGACGGCGCGGCTCTTTTCCGCCCAGTGGCGCGGCACGGCGCGGCCGGCGCGCACGCCGGCGGCCACAGCGCGCTGCTGCCCGGGTTCGGGCCCATCGAATTGCGGGCCGATCTCGAACAGGGCCAGATCCTTCTGGCCGCGATCGGCGTTGCGGCCGGCGGCGGCGGTCAGATTGGCGATCAGGCTGGGGCGCATGCAGTCGAGATCGGCCGAGATGGGATTGGCCAGGGTCAGGCCGGCCAGCAGGGCCGCCTTGTCGGCCTCCGCCAGGGTTTCCGGCACGAACAAAGACGCCTGCCGGGCCGACAGGAACGACCAGGTGACGGTTTCCACCATGCCGCGCGCCGCCAGCTGCCGGCGCACGAAGGCGGCGCGGCGCTGGCCGGGGGTCAGCAGCGGCTTGGGCATGGAGGGTCGGGGCAGGGGCGTGGCCGGCAGCTGGTCGTAGCCGTTGATGCGGATGACCTCCTCCACCAGATCGTGCTCGCCGCCGATATCGGCGCGCCACGAGGGCGGGGTCACGCTCAGGCTGTCGCCCTCGCCCTCCACCCGGCAGCCGAGGCCGCGCAGGATTCCGGCCTGGCGTTCGGGGGGGACGCTGATGCCGCCCAGGGCGGTCACGCGCGACGGACGGAAGGCGATGCGCTTTTCCCAGGCCGGTTCGGCTCCGGCCACCACCAGCTCCGAGGCCTCGCCGCCGCAGATCTCCAGGATCAGGCGGGTGGCGATCTCGGCGCCGTCGCGCACGAAGGCCGGATCGACGCCGCGTTCGAAGCGGAAGCGGGCATCGGACAGGATATCGAGCTTGCGCCCGGTGGTGGCGGTGCGCACCGGATCGAACCAGGCGGACTCGAGGAACAGCGTGGTGGTGGCCTCGGTGCAGCCGGAAGCCTCGCCGCCCATGATGCCGGCGATGGCCTCGGGGCCGGCGGCGTCGGCGATCACCGTCATCTCTCCGGTCAGGGCGTAGGTCTTGCCGTTGAGGGCGGCCAGGCTTTCGCCCTCCGTCGCCAGGCGGGCGGTGACGGTGGCGCCGTGCAAACGCTCGATGTCGAAGACGTGCAGCGGCCGCGCCAGATCGTGGGTGACGTAGTTGGTAATGTCCACCAGGGCGGAAATGGGGCGCAGGCCGATGGCGGTCAGGCGGTCCTTCAGCCAGGCCGGGCTGTCGCCGTTCTTCACGCCGCGCAGCACGCGGCCGACGAACAGCGGGCAGGCCGTGGCGGCCTCGGCCGGGAAATCGAGGGCGACGGCGATGGGGCTCGGGAAGCGGCCCGGCACCGGCGTGCTGTCCAGGGGCTTCAAGGTGCCGAGGCCCGAAGCGGCCAGATCGCGGGCCACGCCGCGCACGCCCAGGCAGTCGGCGCGGTTGGGGGTGATGGAGATCTCGATGACCGGATCAAGCTTCAGAACGTCGGCCAGGGGCGCGCCCACCGGGGCGTCGGCGGGTAGCTCGACGATGCCGCTATGGTCCTCGCCCATCAGCAGCTCGCGCCACGAGCACATCATGGCCTGGGACTCCACGTCGCGCACCTTGCCCTTCTTCAAGGGTTCGCCGGTGACGGGAATGACCACGCCGGGCTGGGCCAGGATCACCTTGAGGCCGGCGCGGGCGTTGGGGGCGCCGCACACCACCTGCAGCACGTTGCCGCCGGCATCCACCTTGCAAAGTTTCAGGCGGTCGGCATTGGGATGCCTGTCGGCCTCCAGCACATGCCCCACCACGAAGCCCTGCAGGCGGTCGGCCGGGTTGTCGATGGCTTCCACCTCCAGGCCCAGCATGGTCAGGCGGGCGGAAATCTCTTCCAGGGCGGCATCGGTCTCCAGATGCTGCTTCAGCCAGGACAGAGTGAATTTCATCGGGTCAGCCCTCCGGACAGGGTCGGCACATCAAGGGGCAGGAAGCCGTAATGCTTCAGCCAGCGCAAATCGGAATCGAAGAAGGTGCGCAGATCGGGGATGCCGTATTTCAGCATGGCCATGCGTTCCACGCCCATGCCGAAGGCGAAGCCCTGGTACTCGTCGGGATCAAGGCCGCAGGCTTTCAGCACATTGGGATGCACCATGCCGGAGCCGCCGATTTCCAGCCAGCCCGAGCCCTTGCCGATCTTCAGTTCGCCGCCCTGGCGCGAGCAGCCGATATCCACCTCGGCCGAAGGTTCGGTGAAGGGGAAGAAGCTGGGGCGGAAGCGCACCGGCACCTCGTCCACCTCGAAGAAGGTGGTGACGAATTCCATCAGGCAGCCCTTGAGATGGCCCATATGGGTGGCCTTGTCGATCACCAGTCCTTCGATCTGGTGGAACATCGGCGTATGGGTAATGTCGGAATCGCAGCGGTAGGTGCGGCCCGGCGCGATGATGCGGATGGGAGGCTTACCGGCCAGCATGGTGCGGATCTGCACCGGGCTGGTGTGGGTGCGCAGCAGATGGCGGGTGCCGTCGGCGCGCTCGCCGAAATAGAAGGTGTCGTGCATCTGGCGGGCCGGATGCTCGGGCGGAATGTTGAGGGCGGTGAAATTGTGGAAATCGTCCTCGATATCCGGGCCTTCCGCCACGGCGAAGCCCATCTGGGCGAAGATGGCGATCATCTCGTCCATGACCTGGGCGATGGGATGGATGCGGCCCTCGGCCTCGGGGCGGGGCGGCAGGGTCACATCGACGCGCTCGCGGGCCAGGCGCTCTTCCAGGGCGGCCCGCTCCAGATCGGCCTTGCGGCCGTCGAGGGCGGCGCTCACCAGATCCTTCACCGCGTTCAACTGTTGACCGGCGGCCTTGCGTTCCTCCGGCCCCATGTCGCCCAGCGACTTCATCAACAGGCTGATGGAGCCCTTCTTGCCCAGCAGCGAAACGCGCAACGCCTCCAGGGCGTCGAGGCTGGTGGCGGCGGCGATGCTGGTTTGCGCCTCGGCGCGAACCTGATCCAGATCGATCATCGGACCTTCCTGCAAAAGCGTGGGACAGGGGACATGGAGACAGAAAAGGGGGGCCGCCCACGGACGACCCCCCGATCTTTTTGCTCTTCGCTCCCGTCGGGGCAAGCCCGGCCGGGCGAAACGCCTTAAGCCTTGAGGGCCTGTTCGGCCTGGGCGACCAGCGTCTTGAAGGCATCCGGCTGCGTGATCGCGATATCGGACAGAACCTTGCGGTCCAGCTCGATGCCGGCCTTCTTCAGACCGTTCATGAAACGGCTGTAGGTCAGGCCATGGATGCGGGCGCCGGCGTTGATGCGCTGGATCCACAGGCTGCGGAAATTGCGCTTCTTGGCACGGCGGTCGCGGTAGGCGTAGCGCAGGGCCTTTTCGACCTTCTGCACCGCGGTGCGGAAACAGGTGCTGGAACGGCCGCGATAGCCCTTGGCCAGCTTCAGAATCTTACGGTGACGGGCGTGGGTGGTCACGCCCCGCTTAACGCGCGCCATGGATCAAACTCCGTACGGCAGGTAGAACTTTTTGACGTTCGGAGCGTCGACTTCGGCAACGATGAACGTGCCGCGCGCCTGACGCTTCATCTTCGAGGTCTTGGCGCTCAGGCAGTGGCGCTTGAACGCCACGTTGGCCCGCACCTTGCCGGTCCCGGTGAGCTTGAACCGCTTCTTGGCGGAGCTCTTGGTCTTCATCTTGGGCATTTTCGCTTCCTTACAAAAAAGAGTTACAGCGATTCATGAGCGGCAAGGCATGCCCTTCCAAGCCTGGTCGCCCGATGGAAGCGGTGGTTATAGACTCCGGCACCGGAGAATGCAAGATATCTGAGGGGCCGGTTTCCGTCCGGGAGCCGGCCGCCGTCTTGAACCTTGTCCCCCTTCTCTCAGGAGAGATCCCGCGATGCCGAAACGTCTTCCCGTTCTTGCCGCTGCGCTGACGCTGGCCCTGGCCGCGCCGGCCCTGGCGCAAAACATGCCCGGTGCGCCCGGCGGCCCCATGCCGGGGCAGATGGGCCAGAATATGGGCCAGGGTATGGGGCCAGGTATGGGCCGCATGCCGTTCCCGGAGCGGCGGCAGATGCTGCTGGATCGCTTAAGCCGCGAAGTGGCTATTCTGCAGCAGGAACAGGCCTGCGTGCAGGGCGCGGCCAATCCGGCGGCGCTGCGCAATTGCCGCGAACAGGCCAAGGGGCAGATGATGGCCCTGCATCAGCAGTGGCGGCGGCGCTGAAGAACAACGAGTGAAGAATAACGAGTAAGGCAAAAGCTGGAGCCGGTTCCGTTCGAGCGGAACCGGCTCCAGCCGGCGGCCTTAGTGTCCGAAATGGCGGGCGCCCGCCTTAACGCGGCGCCACCACCATGACCATCTGGCGGCCTTCCATCTTGGGAAACTGTTCGACCTTGGCCAGATCGTCCAGTTCGCCGCGCACGCGGTCCAGAAGCTTCATGCCCAGATCCTGGTGGGCCATTTCGCGGCCGCGGAAGCGCAGGGTGACCTTCACCTTGTCGCCTTCTTCCAGGAACTTGCGCATGGCGCGCAGTTTCACGCCATAGTCGTTATCATCGATGCCGGGACGGAGCTTGATCTCCTTGACCTCGATGACCTTCTGCTTCTTGCGGGCCTCGGCCTTCTTCTTCTGGGCTTCGTACTTGAATTTTCCGTAGTCCAGAATCTTGCAGACGGGCGGCTCGGCATTGGGCGAGACTTCCACCAGGTCCAAACCGACCTCGGCAGCCATCTCCAGCCCTTCGCGAAGGGACACGACCCCGACCATCTCCCCATCGGCATCGACCAACCGGATGGTCCGGGACTCAATTTCGTTGTTCACGCGCGGACCGTCACGGTCCTTCGGCGCGGGGGTGGGCGGCTTGCCTATGAAAAGTCTCCTGTTGCAGTGGTTGGAAGCACAATGCGAACCGCCCCAACGGTTCGCACGGCTTCGAACATCGGTAATTGATCAGGCGCCGGGAACGGTCGCCTCGGCGGTCAGTTTAGCGATGACGTCATCCAGCGCAAGAATTTCTTGTGTGGTTCCGCCCAGTCGGCGCACGGCGACCGCTTGCGTTTCCGCCTCGCGCTTGCCCACCACCAGCATCACCGGCACCTTGGCCAGGGAATGCTCGCGCACCTTGTAGTTGATTTTTTCGTTACGGATATCGAGTTCAGCGCGAAGACCGGCGGCCTTCAGGCGGGTCAGCACGTCGCGGGCATAGGCGTCGGCCTCGCTGGTGATGGTGGCCACCACCACCTGCACCGGCGCCAGCCACACCGGGAAGCGCCCGGCGTGATGCTCGATGAGGATGCCGAGGAAACGCTCGAACGAGCCCAGGATGGCGCGATGCAGCATCACCGGGCGGGTCTTGCTGCCGTCCTCGGCGATGTAATGGGCGTCGAGCCGTTCGGGCAGCACGGTATCCACCTGCAGGGTGCCGCACTGCCAGTCGCGGCCGATGGCGTCGCGCAGCACGAATTCCAGCTTGGGGCCGTAGAAGGCGCCTTCACCGGGATTGAGGGTCATCTCCAGGCCGGCGGCCTCGGCGGCGCTGCGCAGGGCGTTTTCCGACTTGTCCCACGACACGTCCGAACCGGCGCGCTTGACCGGGCGGTCGGAGAACTTCACGCGGATGTCGGTGAAGCCGAAATCGGCATAGACCGACTTCAAAAGCTCGCAGAAGGCGATGGTTTCCGAGGTGATCTGATCCTCGGTGCAGAAGATATGCGCGTCGTCCTGGGTGAAGGCGCGCACCCGCATGATGCCGTGCAGGGCGCCCGACGGCTCGTAACGGTGGCAGGAGCCGAACTCGGCCATGCGCAGCGGCAGGTCGCGGTAGCTTTTGATGCCGGTGCGGAAGATCTGCACATGGCAGGGGCAGTTCATCGGCTTCACCGCCAGATGCCGCTCGTCCTGCGTTTTGATGGTGAACATGCTTTCGGAGAACTTGTCGGCATGGCCCGAGGCTTCCCACAGCGAGAAATCCACCAGCTGCGGGGTCTTCACCTCCTGATAGCCGTTCTGCTCCAGGCGGCGGCGCATATAGCTTTCCACGGTGCGCCACAGCTGCCAGCCCTTGGGATGCCAGAACACCGCGCCCACCGCCTCTTCCTGCTGATGGAACAGGCCCATATCGCGGCCCAGACGGCGGTGATCGCGTTTTTCCGCCTCTTCCAGCATGGTGAGATAGGCGGCCAGCTCTTTTTCGTCGAACCAGGCGGTGCCGTAGATGCGCTGCAGCATCTCGTTGCGGGAATCGCCGCGCCAGTAGGCGCCGGCCACCTTCATCAGCTTGAAGGCCTTGCCCAGCTTGGCGGTGGAGGGCAGATGCGGGCCGCGGCACAGATCGATGAAGCCGCCCTGGCGGTAAAGGCTGATGGCCTGGCCCTCGGGGATGGCGGCGATCAGCTCGGCCTTATACTTTTCCCCCATGCCGAGGAAGAAGGCCACGGCCGCGTCGCGGTCCATTTCCTCGCGGGTGATGGCCTCGTCGCGGGCCACGATCTCGCGCATGCGCTGCTCGATGGTCTCGAGATCGTCGGGCGTGAAGGGGTGTTCGCGGGCGAAGTCGTAGTAGAAGCCGTTCTCGATGGCCGGGCCGATGGTGACCTGGGTATCGGGATAAAGCTCCTTGACCGCCTCGGCCATGATATGGGCGGCGTCGTGGCGCAGAAGCTCCAGGGCCTCGGCGTCCTTGCGGGTGACGATGGCCACCCGGGCGTCGGCGGTCAGAGTGGTGCCGAGGTCCTTCATCACACCGTCGATGCGGATGGCCAATGCCGATTTGGCAAGACCGGTGCCGATAGCCTGCGCGATTTCGGCTCCGGTAACCGGGCCGTCGAAGCTGCGCACGCTGCCGTCGGGCAGGGTAATGGCGACCATGGACTTCACACTCTTTTTCGTGATTGTTGCGGAACTTTCGACATTACGGCATCCGCTTTCCAAGTCAACCGTCAGCCATGCAGGGGGGCCATCCGCTGCCGCAGGGCCTCGGCCACCCGCTCCAGCGGCATCTGGGCCAGATCCTCGGCCTGCAGCACGCCGACCGCGCCGCGCGGGGCGCACAGCGCCGGATCGGACTCGGCGGAAAACAGCACCAGCGAAGGGCAGCCGGCGGCGGCGATCAGATGCATGGGGCCGGTATCGTTGCCCACCGCCGCCAGGGCATGGCGGGCCAGCTCGGTGATGTCGGCGAAATCGGTGCGGGTGGCCAGCGACAGCGCCGTCGGGCAGTTGCCGGTGATGACGCGGATGGCGTCGCCGTCCATATGGGTGCCCAGCAGCACCGGGGTGATCCCTTGCGCCGACAGTTGCGTGCCCAGGGCGGCGAAGCGGTCGGAGGGCCAGCGCTTGGCCGGGCGGTGGGCGGCGCCGCCCGGCACCAGCAGGGCGTAGCGCAGCGGCAGATTGAAGCGGGTGAGATCGGCGCGGAGCCAGGAAAGATCCGGCGGCGGTGTCGGGCTGATACCGGCCATGGCCAGCTGCTCGGCCTGACGGTCCAGGGTGTGCATCTTGTCGCGGTCGGGATTGTCGTGCGGGTAGGCGCAGCCATGGGCGATGCCCGACCAGGGCGGATCGCCCATCAGATGGAAATAGGTCGAGCTGCGGTCCGAGGTCTGCAGGTCGTAGACCATGTCGAACTTCACCGAGCGCAGCATGCGCCGCAGTTTCATCAGGGCCGCCACCTCCCACACCTTGGGGCGGCTGTCGGTCCAGACATCGTCGAAATAGGGGCAGGCCTGGGCCAGGGCCACGAAGGGCTTGGTGGTCAGCAGGGTGATGCGGGCGGCGGGATGATGGGCGCGGATGGCGGCGAACGGCCCCATGGCCTGGATGAAATCGCCCAGGGCCGAATGCTTGATGACCAGAATGCGCTGTTTGTCGGCGCTCACGTCGTCGGGTCCGCCTCTTGCGTATCGCGGGGGGCGGCCAGGACCTCGCGGTAAACCTCCAGGGTGCGGGCGCACATCAGCTCGCGGGTGAAGTTCCGCCGCACGAAGTCGATGGAGCGTTCGGCCATCAGGGCGCGCTGATCGGGTCCGAGGGCCAGCACCTGTTCCAGGGCCTGGGCCAGGACGGCGGGGTCATGGGGCGGCACCAGCAGGCCGGTCTCGCCGTCCAGCACGTTCTCGCGGCCGGCGCCGTTGTTGGTGGCCACCACCGGGCGGCCCATGGCCTGGCCCTCGACGATGACGCGGCCGAAGGCCTCGGGATCGGTGGAGGCCGAGACCACCACGTCGGTCAGCATGTAGGCGGCGGGCATGTCGGAACAATCGCCGACGATATGCACCACGTCGGTCAGGCCGCGCCGTTCCACCAGGGCTTTCAGCTCCTCGGTATAATCGGTGCGGCCCTGGTCCGAGCCCACCAGCAGGCAGCGCACGTCGCGGCGGTCCAGCAGGGCCAGGGCCTCGATCAGCACGCTCTGGCCCTTCCAGCGGGTCAGGCGGCCGGGCAGCATGATCACCGGAAAGCCGTCGGGCAGGCGCCAGCGCTGCGCCAGCTGAATGATGCGCTCCTGGCTGACGCGGTGCGGATCGAATTTCACCATGTCGACGCCGCGATGCACCACGCGGATGCGGTCGGGATCGATGCCGTAGTTGGCCTGAATATGATCGGCGATGAAACGGCTGATGGCGATCACCCGCTCGCCACGGGTCATGATGGCGTTGTAGCGCTGCTTCAGCCCCATCCAGCCCATATTATAGGTGCCGTGAAAGGTGGTGACGTAATGGGCGCCGGTGCGCTGGCAGGCCGACCAGGCGCTCCAGGCCGGGGCGCGCGAGCGGGCATGCACGATATCGACGCCATGCTCGCGGATCACCGCGTCCAGCCGGGCGATGTTGGCGCGCATCACCAGCGGGTTCTTGCTGTGCAGGGGCAGCTGGATATGCTTCACTCCCACCCGCTCCAGCTCGCGCACCATATGGCCGCCGTTGGAGGCCACCAGCGCGGTCCAGCCCGCTTCGGCCAGGGCGGCGGCCATGTCGACGGTGCCGCGCTCGACGCCGCCCGTGACCAGAGAGGGCAGAACCTGAAGCACGACGGGCGGGCGGACGGAAGAGGACGTTTCGATGGACATGAACCAAAAACCACAAGGAACGGTGCGATGACGGCGGAGCAAACGGCCGCCGCGACGACGGCCGGGATATTAACACGGGCGGACGGCGCGACAATCGCCTACGAACGGTGTGGCGGAAAAAACCCCGGCGTGGTGTTTCTGCATGGTCTGCGCTCCGACATGACCGGCGGCAAGGCCCTGGCGGTGGAGGCCTGGTGCCGGCGGCACGGCCATGCCTGTCTGCGCCTTGACGTGCGCGGCCACGGCCGCAGTTCGGGCCGCTTCGAGGACGGTTCCATCGGCCTGTGGGCCGCCGATGTGGTGGCGGCGCTGGATGCCCTGACCGAAGGACCGCAGGTGCTGGTGGGGTCGTCCATGGGCGGCTGGCTGATGCTGCTGGCGGCGCTGGAGCGGCCGCGCCGGGTGGCGGGGCTGCTGGGTCTGGCCGCCGCCCCCGATTTCACCGAGGATCTGATCCATCAGCGTTTCTCGCCCGAGCAGAAACGGGCCTTGCTGGTGGCGGGCCAGGTGATGATCGACGAGGACGAAGGCCTGCCGCCGCTGCCGGTGACCCGCCTGCTCATCGAGGATGGCCGCCAGCAGATGTTGTTGCGGGATCGTATCAATATCGCCTGCCCGGTGCGGCTGATCCACGGCCAGCGGGATGCCAGCGTGCCGTGGGAAACCGCCCTGCGCCTGGCTGAACAGCTGGCCTCCGACGATGTGGAGGTGACGCTGGTGAAATCCGGCGGCCACCGTTTGAGCGAGCCGGCCGATCTGGCCCGCATGGAAACGGCGCTGGAACGCCTGCTGCAGACCGTGGATCCGGAATGACATGCGCCTTGGGGGGCTGGTCTTACTGCTGCTGCTGTGGCCGGGATGGGGGTGGGCCGAGCCGGTGCCGCCGGGGCTGACGTTTCTCGGCTGGGGGCGTTTGATGGCGGATGGCGCCGGGGGGGTGCGGACCGAGACCGGCGCCGCCGTTACCCTGGCCGGCGTAAGGCTGATTGTGCCGCCGCCGTCCTGGCGGACGGCAAGGTTGCGGCTTTATGCCGCCGGGCCGCCGGACCGCTGGGAGCGCCAGCCGCTCTATGTGGCCGATGCCCGGGGCCGCTGGTTGCAGGCCGACTGGCTGCGCCAGGGGCTGACGCATCTTGATCCGGAGCCGGTTCCAGACCTGGAGCGGCTGCGCGCCGCCGAGGATGCGGCGCGGGCCGCCCGGCGCGGTGTGTGGGCCGATACCGGCATGGACGCGCACGGGCCGGATCAGGCGGCGGCCTGGCCGCGCCGCTATCAGGTCATCGAAGGACGGGTGATGGGCCTTTCCCTCTCCCGGGGGGCGGTGGCGCTGCTGCTGGGCGACGTTAAGGGCCACGGCCTGTCGGTGCGCATTCCGCGGCGCCTGCGGCGGCGCTGGCCGGGCGATCCGATCCTGCTGCGCGGCCGCCGGATCCGGGTGCGCGGCCCTGTGCGCGGCGGCGTCCGGGCCGAGATGGATTTGACCGCGTCGGCGCAACTGGAGTTGCTGGACGGGGCCTGGCCGACCAGAATGGGGCGGACACATCGCCGCGCCGCCGAGACCGATCAGGAGTCGCCATGACCCTCTATCCCGCCATCACCCCCAACCGTCAGGGCTGGCTGCCGGTGGGCGACGGCCATCAGCTCTATTGGGAGGAATCCGGCAATCCCAAGGGCGTGCCGGTGCTGTTCGTGCATGGCGGTCCGGGGGCGGGCTGCGGCCCCATGCACCGCTGCTTCTTCGATCCGCTGTTCTACCGCATTCTTCTCTTCGATCAGCGCGGAGCCGGGCGTTCGCTGCCCTATGGCGGGCTGGAGGCCAATACCACGGCGCATCTGGTGGCCGACATGGAGGCCCTGCGCCATCACCTTGCGGTGGAGCGCTGGCTGCTGTTCGGCGGCTCTTGGGGCAGCACCCTGGCCCTGGCCTATGGCGAAAGCCATCCCCAGTCCTGTCTGGGCCTGATTTTGCGCGGCATCTTTCTGTGCCGTCCTCCCGAGGTGGAGTGGTTCCTGCACGGCATGGGGCGGTTTTTTCCCGAGGCGGCGCGGGCCTTCCTCGGCCATCTGCCGCGCGCCGAACAGGCCGATCCGCTGTCGGCCTATTACCGCCGCCTCACCGACGCCGATGCCGCCGTGCACGGTCCGGCGGCCAAGGCCTGGTGCGACTATGAAACCGCCTGTTCGCGTCTGCTGCCCGATCCGCCCGCCGCCGAGGCCGGCATCAATCTGTCCATGGCCCGCATCGAGGCCCATTACATGATCAACGGCGGTTTCCTCGGCCCCAACCAGCTGCTGCGCCGCATCGGCCGCTTGCGGGAGGTGCCCGGGGTGATCGTGCAGGGCCGCTACGACATGGTCTGCCCTATCGCCAGCGCCGACGATCTGGCGCGGGCCTGGCCCCAGGCCGACTACCGGATCATTCCGGATGCGGGCCATTCCGCGCTGGAGCCCGGCATCGCCGCCGCCCTGGTGGCGGCGACCGACGGTTTCAGGGACAAAGCAGGCTGAGCATCTGCCAGGCCAGACTGGCGGCGGCCAGGGCGGTGATTTCGGCCGTATCGTAGGCCGGGGCCACCTCCACCACGTCCATGCCGGCCAGGGTCAGGCCTTTCAGGCGCTTCAGGATGGCCATGGCCTGCCAGGTGAACAGGCCGCCCACTTCCGGGGTGCCGGTGCCGGGGGCCTGGGCGGCGTCGAGCGCGTCGATATCGAACGACAGATAGGCCGGCCGTTCGCCCACCACCGCGCGGATGCGGGCGGCCACGGCGGCGGGACCGGCCTCGTGCGCCTCCTCGGCGCTGATGATCTGTACGCCCTGTTCCACCGTCCAATCCCGCACCGCGCGCGGCATGGGCGAACGGATGCCGATCTGCACCATGCGCCGCGGTTCCACCAGGCCTTCGCGCAGGGCGTGGTAGAACACCGAGCCATGGCCGTAGACCTGGCCGAAATTATCGGGCCAGGTATCGATATGGGCGTCGAAATGGATCAGGCCCAGCGGGCCGGTGCGGCGGACCAGGGCCCGCAGCAGCGGCAGGGTGACGGTATGTTCGCCCCCCAAGGTCAGCAGGGGTTTGCTCAAGGCGGCGGCCTGGCGTTCGATCAGGGTCAGGCTTTGCGGAATATCGCCCAGGGCCACGGCGAAATCGCCGAGATCGGCCAGGGGCAGGGCGGCGGGATCGCTCCAGTCCGCCGGATTCTGGCCATCGGTCAGCATGGCGCTGGCGCGGCGGATGGCGGCGGGGCCGAAACGGGTGCCGGGACGGTTGGTGACGCCGATATCCAGGGGAATGCCGGCCACGAGAACCGCCGCCTCCTCCGGGGGGACGGCGCTGCCCAGGAAGCTGGGCGGGATGGCGAAGGTGGGCGTGCTCATCATGGGCTCCCGGAGGGTGCGGCGGGTTTTTCCGCCTTGGCGATGGCGTCCATCACGGCGGTCTCGCTCAAAAGCTCGGGCAGGGCGATACCGTTGGGGGCGCCGGGGCCGTAAACCGCGTCGAAGGGAATGGCGTAGCGGCCGAACCCGGCGAGATAGGCGGCGATGGCGGCGTCGGGACGGGTCCAGTCGGCCTGCATGGCGATGATGTCGTCCTGGGCCAGACGCCGCGCCACCCGGCCGCGATAGACCACCGTGGCCTTGTTGACCTGACAGGTGATGCACCATTCGGCGGTGACGTCGACGAAGACCAGTTTGCCGGCGGCCACCTGGCGGGCCAGGGCGGCGCGGTCGAAGGGATGCCACAGGTGATGGGCGGCGGCCGCGGCGTCCTGAACCGGGGCCGGGGCCATCAGGCCGGTGACGGGCACGGCCAGGGCGGCCAGCACCGGCAGGGCGGCCAGCGGCAGACGGCGCGGCGGCGGCAGCATCCGGGTGACGGCCAGCAGCGCCAGCAGCGCCAGCATCAGAAGGCCCACCGTCAGGGCGGCGCGCGGACCGGTTTCCACCTCCAGCACCGAGAGCATCCACAGGCCGGTGAGCAGCAGGGCCAAGCCCAGCAGGCGGCGCAGGATCAGCATCCAGCGGCCGGGGCGGGGCAGGCGCTGCGCCAGACGCGGCCAGGCCGCCACCAAAAGATAAGGCAGGGCCATGCCCAGCCCCAAGGCCAGGAAAATGGCCAGAATCTCCGCGATGCCGCGCCCCAGGGCAAAGCCCACCGCCGTGCCCAGAAACGGTGCCGAGCAGGGGGTGGCCAGCAGGGTGGCAAACATTCCGGTTACGAAATTTCCAACCGGACCGGCGCCGTGGCCATGGCGCTCGCCCAGGCGGGCGGCCCAGGCCGGCAGGGGAATTTCGAACAGGGACAGCAGATTGGCGGCAAACAGGGTGACCACCGCCACCAGGGCGATCAGGAACAGCGGTTGCTGGAACTGCACGCCCCAGCCCACGGCCCGGCCCGCCAGTTTCAGGGCTATGGCGGCCAGGGCCAGCAGCAGGAACGAGGCGACGATGCCGGCCGCCGAGGCCAGGAAGCTGGCGCGGATGGCCCGGCGTTCGGCGCCGCCATGGCTGATCACCCCCAACACCTTGATGGACAGCACCGGCAGCACGCAGGGCATCAGGTTCAGCAGCAGGCCGCCCAGCAGGGCCACGCCCAGCATGGCCAGAAGCACCCGCGCCTGGGCGGCGGGGCGGGCCGGGGCGACGCCGGCCACGGCCTCGGCGCCGCGGTCGCCGTCGACCACGGTCAGGGTCAGGGGATGGGCGGCCAGGCCGCCGTCGCCGGTTTTCGGCACCGGGGCGGTTTGGGCCACCATGCGATGCCCGCCGTCCTCCAGGCGGATGACGGGATGGGTGAATTGCATCTGGTCGGCCCGTTCCAGGAACAGATCGGGATGCAGCAGCGGCGGATCGGCCTCCACCACCACCCGCAGGCCGCCGTCGGGGGTGGCTTCCACGGCGCGCAAGGCCATGCCGCGCGTGGCGGGCGGACCGGGCACGCGGGCCAGGAAGCGGCTGATCAGATGGGCGTCGGGGCCGGGTTGGGCCGGGCCGGCGGGCAGGGTCAGGGCCAGGGCGGCGTGCTGGGGAATGCAGACCACGGAACAGACCAGATAGTCCACCGCCGCCCGTAACGCCAGCGGCCGCGCCGGATCCTGGAGACGGACGGTCAGGGGCAGCACCACCTCGTCCTCATAGCCCATGGTTTCCAGGCCGGAAATGCTGAAGCGGTGCGGCCCCGGCCACGACAGGGCGGCTCCGGCCAGATTGGTCGAGCCCGTCCAGGTGATGGAGGGGGGGTAGCCGGCATCGCCGGGTGAACGCCAATAGATCTTCCAGCCCGGTTTCAGGCGGAAATCCAGGCCCAGTTGCACCTGGTGGCGGCCGCCGGTGGCGGTGGTGGCGCTCAGAAGGCCCACCGTGCCCTGGTCATTGGCGGCCCAGGCGGCGTTTTCGGCGCGGGCTGGTGTCGCCAGGGCGCATAAAACCGCCAAAGCCGCCGCCGCCATGGTCCTGATCGCCTGCATATCCGTCTCGCCTGTTACAATCGCCCGGGCCAGGATTGCCCATGCCGCCCCCCGTCTGTCAAGTTCCGGACCGAGGGGGCAAATGCGATCCCGGACGCGCACAAGCCTTGCTTTGCCGGCCGGGCCATCATATTTGAAGGTCATGAGCAAGACTCTTCAATCCAATGGCTATCTGGCGGGGCAGATGCTCATCGCCATGCCGCAGATGCAGGATCCGCGTTTCGCGCGGACGGTGGTCTATGTGTGCGCCCATTCCGCCGAGGGGGCCATGGGATTGGTGATCAATCGCCTGTTCGACGCCTTGAGCTTTCCCGATCTCTTAAAGCAGCTCGACATCATGCCCAGCAGCGAGTGCGAGCCCATCCGCATTCATTTCGGCGGACCGGTGGAATCGGGGCGCGGTTTCGTGCTGCACAGCGGCGACTACTGCCAGGAGACCACCCTGATGGTGGACGAACATGTGGGCCTGACCGCCACGGTGGACGTGCTGCGCGCCATCGCCGAGGGCCGCGGCCCGCGCCAAAGCCTGCTGGCCCTGGGCTATGCCGGTTGGAGCGCCGGTCAGCTGGACGAGGAAATCCTCGACAATGCCTGGCTCAGCATTCCCGCCGACGACGATCTGCTGTTCGGCGCCTCGCTGGAATTCAAGTGGGAGCGGGCCCTGGCCAAGATCGGCGCCGATCCGCTGCTGCTGTCGGCCGAGGCCGGGCACGCCTGATCCGGCTTTGAGCCTTTTCCCCCTTTAAATCGTTAAGGATGCGGCCTTGTCCGGTTTCCGGTCCCTGATGCAGGCTTTGTCGGCGCAATGCCTGGCCACCCGCCAGGCGGTGGCGCCGCCGCACGTGGTGGATCTCGACGGCCGCGCCATCGAGGTGCGTCTGCGCCCCAGTGCCGCCGCCCGCCGCCTGTCCATGCGCCTCGATCCCCGCGATGGCGCCGTGCTGCTCACCCTGCCCGCCGGGGCCAGTCCGGCGCAGGGTCTGGCCTTCGTCTGCTCCAAGGCTGATTGGCTGCGCGCCCGTCTGGCCGCCCTGCCGCCGCGCCACGCCTTCGAACCCGGCCAGCGGCTGCCGCTGCTGGGAGTGGAGCACCGCCTGGAACACCGTCCCGAGGCCCGGGGCGGGGTGTGGGTCGAGGCGGGGGTGATCCATGTCTCCGGCCAAGCCGATTTCTTCGCCCGCCGGGTGACCGACTGGCTGAAACGCCGGGCCCGGAGCGAAATCACCCGTCTGGCCGAGCCCATGGCCGCCGCCCTGGCGCAAAACGCCGGGGCGCGGCACTTGCGCGCCATCGCCATCAAGGATACGCAAACGCGCTGGGGCAGCTGCAGCAGCCGGGGCGATCTGGCCTTTTCCTGGCGGCTGGTGCTGGCCCCGCCGGAGGTGCTGCACTATGTGGTGGCGCACGAGGTGGCGCATCTGGCCGAAATGAATCATTCCCCCCGGTTCTGGGGTCTGGTGCGGCAGCTGGCGCCCGAGGCGCCGGTGTTGCGCGCCTGGCTGAAACGGCATGGCGCCGAACTGCACCGCTATGGCTGAGGCTCTCGACCCGCCGCGCGCGCCGCCGCCGCCGCTGGCCCTGCTGATCGCCCTGGCGGCCTTCGGCCCCATGTCCATCGATCTCTATCTACCGTCGCTGCCACGCATGATGCAGGTGTTCGGCACCGACGTTTCGCATGTGCAATTAACCCTGTCGGTGTATCTGGTGGGCTTCGCCCTGGCCCAGCTGGTTTATGGCCCGCTGTCCGACCGCTACGGCCGCCGTCCGCTGCTGCTGGCCGGCATCGTCCTCTACGGCCTGGCCAGCATCTTCTGTTTCTGCGCCGTCTCGGTGGAGATGCTGATTCTGGCCCGTTTTCTCCAGGCGCTGGGGGCTTGTGCCGGTCCGGTGCTGGCGCGGGCCATCGTGCGCGACAGTTTCGCCCGCGATCAGGCGGCGCGGGTCATGGCCTCCATGGCCTCGGTCATGGCCCTGGCCCCGGCGGTGGCGCCCATGGTGGGCGGCCATCTGCTGGTGCTGTTCGGCTGGCGGGCCAATTTCGCCCTGCTGATCGGCTTCAGCGTGATCATGCTGCTGCTGGTCGGCCTGGCCTTGCGCGAGACCAATCTGCATCCCAATCTTCACGCCCTGCATCCGGGCACCGTGCTGCGCAATTACCTGAGCCTGTTGGGCAATCGCGCCTTTCTGGGCTATTGCCTGACCATCAGCTTCACCTTTTCCGCCATGTTCGCCTTCATCTCCGGGGCCTCGTTCGTCATCATCGGGCTGTTGCGGGTGGCGCCGGAGCATTTCGGCTATTGTTTCCTCGGCGTGGTGGCGGGTTTCATGGCCGGCAGCATCATCGCCGCCCGCTTCGGCCATCGCCTGGGGCTGGAGGGCATGGTGGCGGCGGGTTCCCTGATCGGCCTGGTGGCCGGGCTGGTCCTGCTGGGGCTGGTGCTGGCCGGCCAGGTGCTGGTGGCGACGGTGGTGCTGCCCATGGCCGGCATTTTCCTGGCGGCGGGCATCGTTCTGCCCAACTGCACCGCCCTGGCCATCGCCCCCCATGCCCGCATCGCCGGCAGCGCCTCGGCCCTGCTGGGCTTCATCCAGATGTCGGTGGCTTCGCTGATGGGAGGGCTGGTGGGCCGTCTCGACAACGGCACCGCCCTGCCCATGGCCGGCATGGTGGCCTGTTGCGCCGCCCTGGCGGCGCTGGTGCGCTGGCGGCTGACGGGAAGCGGTCGACCATGCCGCATTTAAGGGCTTGCCGCCGGGCGCGCTAGGGGCCACTTTGGACCGGAACACATCAATGGGGTGCAGGTATGAAACGGGTTCTGGTCACGGGGGGCGCCGGCTTTCTGGGCTCGCATCTCTGCGAACGCCTGATGGCCGAGGGCAACGAGGTTATCTGTGTCGATAATTTCTATACCGGCACCAAGGAAAATCTCCTGGCCCTGATGGGCAACCCCTATTTCGAGCTGATCCGCCACGACGTTACCTTCCCCCTCTATATCGAGGTGGACGAGATCTACAATCTGGCCTGCCCGGCCTCGCCCATCCACTATCAGTTCGATCCGGTGCAGACCACCAAGACCAGCGTGCACGGCGCCATCAACATGCTGGGGCTGGCCAAGCGCACCAAGGCCAAGATCTTCCAGGCCTCCACCTCGGAAGTCTACGGCGACCCCACCGTGCATCCGCAGCCCGAGGACTATCGCGGCAACGTCAATCCCATCGGACCGCGCGCCTGCTACGACGAAGGCAAGCGCTGCGCCGAAACCCTGTTTTTCGACTATAACCGCCAGCACGGCACCCGCATCCGCGTTGGGCGCATCTTCAACACCTACGGCCCGCGCATGCATCCCGACGATGGCCGCGTGGTGTCGAATTTCATCGTGCAGGCGCTGCAGGGCAAGAACATCACCATCTACGGCGAAGGGCTGCAAACGCGCTCCTTCTGCTTCTGCTCCGATACGGTGGACGCCTTCATCCGCCTGATGCGCCAGGGCGACGAGGTGATCGGCCCCATCAATATCGGCAACCCCCACGAAATGACCATCCGCGCCCTGGCGGAAAAGATCATCGCCATGACCGGCGCCAAATCCAAACTGGTGTTCCAGCCGCTGCCGCAGGACGATCCCCTGCAGCGCAAGCCCGATATCACCAAGGCCCGCACCCTGTTGGGCTGGGAGCCGACGGTGGATATCGACGACGGCCTCGGCCAGACCATCGCCTATTTCGATGCCCAATTGCGGGCGGGCAAATACTCGCATCTTCGTCATCGCTAGAGGACCCATGAGCAGTTTTTTCTCCGGCCTGTTCCTGGCCGATCCCATCCTGCGGCGCTGGACCCTGGAGCGTCTGCGCAAACGCTGGCCGGCCGACGAGGGGTTCCTGGCCGGGCATCCGCCCTATCTGCCCGAATTGCCGGGGATGGAGAGCGCCAACATGCCCGACCGCTGGCGCGACCTGCCGGGCGAGGCTCCGGCCCAGCGCAGCGTGTCGCTGTCGTTGCCCGGACAGAAGCTGGAAGTGGACGCCACGGATGTTCGCGGCCTGTTCGTGGCGCGGGGGCTCGATCAGGACGCCGTGGGGCAGGGGCTGCAGGCCTTTACCTGGCTGGCGCTCGATCCCGGCCTCGATCCCCACTGGGTCACCGCCCTGTGGCAGGGCTGGGCCGCCCATCACGGTCTGCCCGACGCCGGGTCGTCGGCCTGGACGGCGGCGGTGGCGGCGCGGCGCGCCCTCAATATGCTGGATTATGCCGAACGGGTGGGCGTGCCGCTGCCCAAGGCCGAAAATCTCGCCCGTCTGGCCGCCCATGCCGCCATCATCGCCCAGGGCCTCGACTGGCGCGAGGACGGCAGCCATGATACCCGCCTGATCGTGGAAGGCGCGGCCCTGGCCCGCCTGGGCATGGTCTTCGCGATGCCGCAGCATGCCGAGGCCGGGTTCACCCTGCTGGCCGAGGAGGCGAAGCGCCAGTTCGGCACCTCCGGTCTCATCAGCCAGGGCTCCACCCATCATCATCTGCTGGCGGTGCAGGATTATCTCGGTGTCTGGCTGGAGGCCCGCCGCCTGGGCCATGCCCGCGCCGCCGAGCTGGAAAGCATCGTCCGCCGCCTGCTGACCCCCATCCCGGCCCTGTGCATCAACGGCCAGCTGCCCTGGGTGGGCGATCTGGCCGCCGATTTCCCTCCGGCCTTTTCGCTGGGTCTGCTGCCCGAGGCCGCCGCCGACCAGGGCTGGCTGGGGCAGTTGCCCGAGGTGGAGCGCGCCCGCGTGGTGGCCTTGCGCGACCAGAGCCGCCAGAATGATCTGGAAGCCTTGCGCGCCGATGGCTGGCTGCGCCAGACGGTGGGGCCGTGGAGCGGGCTTTGGCACGCCTTTCCCGGCGGCTGGTCGCCGGTCAAGGGCTACGGCCATGCCGATCTCGGCAGTTGCACGCTTCATTACGAAGGCGTACCGGTTTTTGTGGATCCCGGTAACGGCGCCGAGGGCGGCGAGGGGCGGGCCTATCGTTCGGCCGCCGCCCATGGCGGCCTGACCCTGAACGACGGCGATCCCTATCCCCGCAACCGCGCCGTCTACAGCAACGCCTTTCGCCGCGACGCCGGCGGCAAGCCGCCGCTGCTGCAGGCGGAATATGACGGCGTTTCCTGTGTTTTCGAGGGCTATTCCCATTGCCTGGGCCATAACGAGGTGCAGCGGCGCTGGCAGGTGGAGGGATCGCGCCTTCGCATCCGCGATGTGGTCAACGGCACCGGCCGCGTGCGGGTGGCCCGCCGCCTGATCACCGAATTGCATGTGACGCTGGAGGAGGGGGCGGCCATTCTGACCGCGCCCTCTTTCCGTCTCAAGGTCAGCGCCGAGGTGCCGGCGGTGTTGCAGCCGGGCAAGGTGTGGACGGCCTGGGGCGAATGCAGCGCCGCCAACGCCATCACCTTCACCGCCCGCCGCAACCTGCCCTGGCAGGGCGAGATCATCGTCGAGCCGTTGCCGCTGTGACCGCCGCGCTCGCCACCGTTCTGGCGGTTTTCCTGCTGACCGTGGCGCTGGTGCGCGGGGTGCTGGGCTGGTTGCGCCACCGGCAGATCCTTGATCTGCCCAACGAGCGTTCCAGCCATAGCCTGCCCACGCCGCGCGGCGGCGGTCTGGCGGTCACGCCGGTTTGTCTGGCCGCCTGGCTGGTGCTGGCCGTCACCGGGCACGCTCTGCCCGGCATCCCGTGGGTGGCGGCCGGGGCGGCGGTCCTGCTGGCTCTGTCCTGGGCCGACGACCGGTTTTCCCTGCCCGCCGCGCCGCGCTTCGCCGTGCATTTTCTCGCCTGCGCCCTAGGCCTGGCCGTGTTGCCGCAGCATGCCCTGATCCTGCAGGGGCTGCTGCCCTGGTGGGCCGATCGCCTTGTGGCGCTTTTGGGGTATGTGTGGTTCGTCAATCTGACCAATTTCATGGACGGCATCGACGGCATCACCGGTGTGGAGGTGGCCTCGGTGGCGGCCGGGCTGGCGTTGCTGGCCTGGCTGGAGCAGCGGGCCGGGGCGGTGCTGCCGCCCCTGGCGCTGCTGGCCGCCGCTCTGGGCTTTCTGGTGTGGAACTGGCATCCGGCCAAACTGTTCTTAGGGGATTCCGGCAGCGTGCCGCTGGGCTATCTTCTGGGCTGGCTGCTGCTGGACCTGGCCGGGCACGGCCATCTGGCCGCCGGGCTGATCCTGCCGCTTTATTATCTGGCCGATGCCACCCTCACCCTGATCCGGCGAGCGGTGCGCGGCGAAAAACTGTGGCAGGCGCACCGCCAGCATTTCTATCAGCGGGCGGTGCGGGGCGGGATATCGCACAGCGGCGTGGCGCTGCGCATCCTGGCGGTGAACGGTGCGCTCATCGCCCTGGCCCTGGCCGCTGGCCGCTGGCCGCTGGCCGCCCTGGCGGCGGCGGCGCTGACAGTGGCCGGGTTTTTGGCATATCTGGCCCATTTGGGCCGCCGCGCCGCTTCTACCAAGTCGCAATGAGTTTGACTCATCGCGACGCCGGTTAGGAGCAAGGCGACGCGCGCATGAGGGTGCGGTGATCGGTTCCGATCACTGCAATTTGGTCTTAATCCGTCTCCTTGCCGTTTTTCGCTTTGTCGGCCAGCAGCAGCAGGCCGTAGGTGCTGTCGTAAAGCGCGGCATCATCCTGGGCGGCGGCCGGATCCAACGGCGCGCCGTCGGCCGTGGTCAGGGCAAAGGGCCCGATGGTCGGCACCGGTTTCGGCCGCTGCCGCCGGTGGCGGACGGCCTTCAAAGAGATGATCTCAGCCATGACCGTACCCCCCTTGCGCCCCCTTTGCCTCAGGATACGCGCACGGCCGCCAACAGAGCAATCCCGGTCAAGACGGCGGGCCCGGCCTGAGCCACACTGCGGGCCAGGAGGCGGATACCATGGATCAGGATTTCGGCCAGGCCTACGCGCGGCGTTTCCACCGCGTGCTGGCCTATATCGATCACCATCTCGATCAGCCCCTCGATCTCGAGGTGTTGAGCGCGGTGGCGCATTTCTCGAAATTCCATTTCCACCGGCAGTTTTCCAAATATCTGGGGCTGACGGTGGGGCGCTATATCCTGCTGATGCGGTTGAAACGGGCCTCGTTCCGGCTGTTGGCCGCACCGGAGGCCCGCATCATCGATATCGCGCTGGATGCCGGATTCGATGGGCCCGCCGTTTTCTCCCGCGCCTTCCGCCAGGCCTTCGGCCAGACGCCGACGGCGTTCCGCCGCCAGCCCGACTGGGTGGCCTGGGGCGCTTGTTTTCACTTCGCCGCTGAGATGCGCAAAAGGATGGATCCCATGACTGTGACTCTCGTGACCACCGCCCCGCTCCTGGTGGCGGTGCTGGAACATCGCGGCTCGCCCGCTCTGGTGAACGACAGCGCCCTGCGTTTCATCGCCTGGCGCAAGGCCAGCGGCCTGTCGCCGGTGGCCACCAGCGCCACCTACGGTATCGCCTACGACGATCCCGAGGCCGTGCCGCCCGAACAGTTCCGCTTCGATCTCTGTGGCGCCATCACCGCCCCGGTCCCGCCCAACCCGCAGGGGGTGATCAGCAAAACCATTCCCGGCGGCCGCTGCGCCGTTCTGCGCCATCGCGGCCCGCATGAAAGCCTGAAGGCAAGCATCTATCCGCTGTTCCGCGACTGGCTGCCGTCCAGCGGCGAGGAACTGCGCGATTTCCCGCTCTATTTCCACTATCTCAATCTGAAATTCGACACGCCGGAGCAGGATCTGCTGACCGACATTTATCTGCCGTTGAAATAGGAGGGAGAGATGGCTGGGGCGGCAGGGATCGAACCTGCGAATGGCGGTACCAAAAGCCGGAAGTAGTTACCGGCTGTAACCCGCCTAAAACTTAAACTTCAGCGAAACTACCATCAGTTACCAAAGACCTGTTGCAACGCTGTTGCACACAACAGTCCCCAGACAACAGGAGTCTTTCATTATGCCAACATACCAACATAGAAACGGTAAGGTCACAGTTACTGTTCGAGTTAAGGGGTACCCGGCCACCCGATCAGCCGACTATCTGCCGTTCAGAGGCTTCTTCCATTCTGGCGTAGATGGGGGCGCACTCTCCTTGAGCCTAAAGATGTCCAAGACAGTTAAAACATTGCGCTCAGGACTCGGGGAGGGCAAATTCGCCCCCAATTGAGGATAAAGGGGCGATGCAATGGCAAAGCGGAAATCGGGGGTTTCTGAAACCCGCACTGAGCAAGTCTCGATCGACCTGCTGCGCATCCAGGGCTGGAATACATCAGCCCCGCCGAAAGGCCAAGTGTTGCGACAAGTGGAGTTGCGCCGCTTTCCGCATCTCACTGCCATATTTGAGGGCGCTAGCAAATCCGGGGAGGGAGACGGCATTCCCGATTTCCTCGTCGTTGAAGGTACGGCAGCCCCAACCCCGCTCATCGTTATCGAAGCCAAGGGCAAACCGTCGGAACTTGCCCAAGCAGTGGCGGATGCTAAACATTATGCCGAAGCCTGCAAGAAGCACGGCTATCCTGTGATTGCCGTGGGTGTCGCTGGGCAGGACGAAAATGTACGAATCTCGGTATGGAAGCATGTCCATACCAAGTGGGAAGAAATCTCGTACTGTGGTCGCCCCATCGAGTGGTTTCCCCACCCAGAGAAAATTAAGGCCCTTCTTGCCGACGATGCACTGACCGATCTGGCGCCTGTCGTCCCGCCGGAAACGGTTCTTGTGGAGAAGGCTGACTACATAAACCGCCTTCTCCGAGAGGCACATGTTAAGGACGAGTACCGCCCGACATACGTTGGGGCAATGATGCTCGGTCTTTGGCAGGCCAAGGGCAACATTCGCCTTGATAAGCAATTTGTCCTCAAGGACATCAACGAGGCGTGCGCAACGGCTTTCAAAAACGCAAAAAAAATTGAGCTGGCGGAAAGCCTCCAAATAGACGAAGCGAACGCAGAGCTTGCGGAAAATGCGAGACTTATAATCGCAGAATTGCGCAAGCTGAACGTGGTCACCGCCTCCTTCGATCATGACTATCTTGGAAAGCTGTACGAGCTATTTTTTCGCTATACTGGCGGAAACACCATTGGCCAGTACTTTACGCCCCGCCACATTACCAGATTTATGGCTGATATAGCCCAGTTCAGCCAAGGCGACATCATTATTGATCCCGCCTGTGGAACTGGCGGCTTCCTTATTGCGTGCATTCAGCGAGCGCTTGACGAATTAGGGATGAGCTACGAGGACACAGTCCGGCTCGTCGAAAAGCAGCTTCGCGGTTTTGAATCCGAACCCGTGACGGCTGCGCTTTGCGTGGCGAATATGATTCTGCGTGGCGACGGGAAGAGTGGGGTCGAGAAGGGAAGCTGCTTCGACCATCCGTCATTTCCTGTGGACCAGTGTTCGATTGCGCTGATGAACCCGCCCTTTCCGCATAAGAAAACAGATGTTCCGCCGAGCGAATTTGTAAAACGTGCTCTTGAGGCCCTTAAGGATCGCGGCAAGCTCGCTGTCATTTTGCCAACGTCGATGTTGGTTAAGAAGGACCAGGGTGAGTGGCGCGAGTCCATACTCAAAAAGCACACTCTTGAGGCCGTCGTGCAGCTTCCAGACGAACTATTCCAGCCATTCGCATCGGCAACCACGTCTGTCGTCCTCATCGAGAAGGGGATTCCGCATCCAAAAGGTAAGAAGACTGTTTTTGCCCGACTCCGGTACGATGGCCTTACCTTAAAGAAGGGTGTCCGCATCAAGCGCTCGGACGGCAAGTCCGACATCGAAGCTGTGTTGGATGCGATCCTAAACAAAACTACCATTCCGGGTGTCGCAGGGCAGGGCATCGTCGCTGGTGATGTCGAATGGGGCGTTGGTGCCTACATCCCTTCCGAGGACCATGGCGAAGACGCGATTATGCTGGCTGTAGCCGACTTACTGCGTCAGCAAGTGGCCTTTTACACCCGGTATGCGCCAGAAGTTGCGAGACAGCGTCGGTTGGTGGAAAAGGGATTGCTAATAACGCAGGCCTACGAGGAAATGATCACTGACGCGAGGCGCAAGAGAGCCAGCGAATCAAAGGTCTCTCGTGGCACGATCAGTGAGTTTTTCGATATCTATTACGGGCAGAAAGAGCTTCACAGCCGTGAAGGGTACGGCGATGGCCCCACGTTGGTTATCTCGCCAACGGAGGCTTTCAACGGATGCTACGGCTGGCTCGATTTTTACAAGCCTATCGAGCCAACCTTTGTGACCGTTGCCCAGACCGGTTCTATCGGCGAGGCTTTCGTCCAACGCGAGGCCTGTGGTGTCAATGATGACTGCCTCCTTCTGATGGCCCGCGCCCCAGACTTATCCCTCGCCCATCATTATGTTGCGGCAGCCATCCTCCGGCTGGAGAAATGGAGATTTACCTACGGACGCAAGCTCACCCCTGACCGCATCCGCGAATTTGCGATGCACCCAAGCCGGAACTTAATTGCGCGGGTGGAGACTGAGGTTGAGCGCTGGGATGCAGTGATCGAGCAAGCCCTCGCTCTGTTCCCCGCTGCCGAGGAAGAAGAGGACTTGCTCGAAGTCTGAACTGCCGGGGGTGCCTGCTAATGCAGGCGCCCCTCCAAACTTACCGCACGATGATCTCCTTGCCACGCGACTGGAGAAGCATCGTATAGGCTTCCCCGACGAGGGCCTGGACGGTCTTCTCCTCCTCAATGGCAATCAGGTGCAGAGCTTTGTGGACGGCAGGGGTGAAATAGCCGCCAACGAACTTCTTGCCCTGGCGGGTGGAGGGCTTGGTGGGATTGTCTTTGGGCATAATGGGCCTCATCGTTGAGCGTTCCCGGCCACCTACATGCCAGAAACCAACTTCGCACGTCGGCCCGCGAGGGGCCTGCCCTATTCCCGATGGAAGGTGCCGACTTCCACCGACTTTCTCCCTTCTTTGAAGGGAGACCCGCGAGATGCTGCCCTAGAGGCCTACGAATAGAAGTCGTGGCAAAAAATCGGTTCGCGGGGGTCTACCGTGCGCGGCTGGAGCATACCCAGCCCGGTGAGGTAATGGCGCGGACAGTACTCGTGCAATGCGGTCTTGTCAAGTATTTTGGTCGAGGAAGCGTCCACTTGCCAACTGTCCAACAGTTGGGGTGACCAACTACTATGGCGCACGCACCATTCAAGGCCACTCCCGCACCACCCCCGTTCCGGGGCCGGGTCGGACCTTGAATGCTGCTTCGCCGCCATGGCAATGGGTTTTCCATCGATGTAAGTCAGGGCTTGCGTCGGAACAACGCAACCAGCCACCAGGATCAGGCAATGCAACAAGCCAACAGGGTTACAACGCTGTTGCACCATAGTTGCGTGTTGTTCTTGCCCCGTTCACCCTAGACAGGGCGGGCATTTGTCGCTAATTTTTGTGTTTTGTCAACAGGTTGGCCTGTTGGAAGTTGGCTGGGGCGCCAGGGATCGAACCTGGGAATGGCGGTACCAAAAACCGCTGCCTTACCGCTTGGCTACGCCCCAACGGGGAAGGAAGCGCACCATAAAGCAGGACGGGGCCGGATGCAAGGCGCCTCAGAAGGGACCGGCCTCGCTCCACCAGCCGGGTTCGGCGGCGCGCAAGGCTTGGCAGGCGGCGCGGGCCTCGGCTTCGCGGGCGAACAGGGCGAAGCAGGTGGCGCCGCTGCCCGACATGCGGGCCAGCAGGCAGCCGGGTTGGGCCTGGAGGGCGGCCAGCACCGTGGCGATGGCCGGGGCCAGGCGGATGGCGGGATCGGCCAGATCGTTGCGGCGGGCGCGCAGGGCCTCGGCCAGGGCCGGTAACGTGGCGGGAGCGGCGGCGAGGGGGGCGGGGTCGGAGAAGGCGGCGTCGCGGGCCTTGAACACCGCCGGTGTGGCCAGGGCCAGGCCGGGATTGGCCAGCACCATCCAGCCCGGCGGCAGGGGCGGGGCGGGTTGCAGACTCTCGCCGATGCCGGCCATGTGCGTGGGGCGGCTTTGCAGGCACACCGGCACGTCGGCGCCCAGGGTCAGGCCGATCCGGGCCAACTCGGCCTCGGAGCATTTCAGACCCCATAGCCGGTCCAGGGCGCGTAAAGTGGCGGCGGCGTCGGCCGATCCGCCGCCGATACCCGAGGCCACCGGCAGCCGTTTGCTCAGACGGAGGGCGGCGGCGGGGGCGATACCGGCGGCCCCGGCCAGGGCGCGGGCCGCCCTCAGCACCAGATTGTCGGGCTCGGCGGTCAGGGCGGCGGCGGCCGGGCCGTCCAGGCGCAAAACGAGATCGGCGGCCGGAGCGGCGCTCAGGCTGTCGCCGATGTCGGGAAACACCGCCAGGCTGTCCAGCAGGTGATAGCCGTCGGCCCGCCGGCCCACCACATGCAGATAAAGATTAACCTTGGCCCGGGCCGGCCAGACCGTTTCAGTCATCCGTCTTGCCGGCCTTGAGCGGGGCCGGCGTGGCGCTGCCGTGGGCCAGTTCCTGCTCCAGCACCGCTTTTTCGTCGGCGTCGGGATTGAAGACCAGGGCCCGCTGCCACTGGTAGCGGGCTTCCTCGTGGCGGCCGGTGGCCCACAGGGCGTCGCCCAGGTGGTGGTTGATGGTGGCTTCCTCGGGATGCAGTTCCACCGCCTTTTGCAGGGTGGTCACCGCCTTGGCGTAGTGGCCGGTGCGGTAATAGGCCCAGCCCAGGCTGTCGACGATGTCGCCGTCGTTGGGCAGCTGTTCCACCGCCTTTTCGATCATGCGCTGGGCTTTCTCCAGATGCATGCCCTTGTCGATCCAGCTGTAGCCCAGATAATTGAGCACATGCGGCTCGTCGGGCATGAGGTCGAGGGCCTTCAGAAGATCGGCCTCGGCCAGCGGCCACTGGCCGGCCCGCTCATAGGCGATGCCCCGGGAGTAATAAAAGCCCCATTGGTTACGTTCCGGCTTGGGGAACAGGGCGATGGCCTGGCTGTAGGCCGAGGCCGCCTCGATCCAGCGACGGTGGTTGCGCAGGAGATCGCCCAGGGTGGAGAGGGCGTCCAGCTTCATGGCGGGGATTTGCTCCAGCCGCTTCAGTTCGGCCACGGCGCCGTCCACATCGCCCATGCTGTCGAGATTGAGGGCGATGCGCAGCCGCGCCGTGGGATAGGCGGCGGCCGAGGGCGGGATCTTGGCGAAAATGGCGTTGGCCTCGCCCAGACGCCCCATTTCCTGCAGCAGATCGGCCACCATGGCCTGGCAGCTGGGGAGATCGGGCTGCAGCGCCAGGGCCATATGGCCGAAAATCAGGGCCAGATCATTGGCCTCGCTCTGGCGCAGGGTGACGGCGCCGCTGAAATAGGCCTCGGCCAGACCGGCCTTGGCGCTGTCCACCACCCGGCTGTTCTGTTTGCCCGAGAGAATGGCCGCGGTTTCCGGATGATCCAGGGCATAGCGGCGCAGCAGATCCTCGGCCTTGTCGGTTTGGCCGGTGCGACGGTAGAAGGCGGTGGCGGCCTCGACGCTGCGCAGGGCCAGGCGCATGGTGTTGCCCGACAGCGCCTGGTAGTCGCGGGTGGCGGCGGCGCGGCGGTCGGCCAGATCGTTGATCAGCGCCGCATGGAACAGGCGCAGGGGTTCGTAGGCGGCCGAGCGGCGCAAGGGCTCCAGGGCGGCCAGCGCCTCGTCCACCCGGTCCTCGCCCATATAGGACCAGGCGGTGATCAGGGGCACCATCACCGCGTTCAGCCCCCGGCGCGGCAGTTTGGCCACCTGATCGCGGGCGGCGCTCCAATGGCCGTCGCGGGCGTCCTGTTCGGCCACCAGCAGGGCGGCCAGGGCGGCGTCGGGATCGAAACGCAGCAGTTGGCGGGCCACGGTCTCGGCGTCGGCCAGTTTGCCGTCGTCGGCCAGGGCCTGCAGGCTGCGCTGCAGCAGTTCCACATTTTCCGGATCGGCGGCCAGCGCTTCCAGCAGGTAATGCGCCGCCACCGTGGGGTCGTTCTGGCTTTGGGCGAATCGTCCGGCCAGGAAGGCCCCGGCCGGAGAATCGCCCTGGTTGGCAAGGGGCTGGCCCAGCCGGTAACTCATGCCGTCGAGCCCGTTGCTACAGGAGGCCAGGGCGACGGGCAATGCCGCCGCCAGGGCCAGGGCGCACAGGCGCTGCCGCAGGGTTGTTCTGCCAGCCGCCAATCCTTGCATATCCACCATACTCCACGAGATAGGAACGACCCCAAAACCGGGGATGACCCGATTACATATTGGGATAATTCGGTCCGCCGCTACCCTCGGGCACCACCCAATTGATGTTTTGCGTGGGGTCCTTGATGTCGCAGGTTTTGCAATGCAGACAGTTCTGGGCATTGATCTGCAAACGCGGCGTTCCGGCATCGTCGGTCATGATTTCGTAAACGCCCGCCGGACAATAGCGCTGTTCGGGGGCGTCGTACAAAGCCAGATTGACCGACAGGGGCACGTCGGCATCCTTCAGCTGCAGGTGGATCGGCTGGTTTTCCTCGTGATTGGTGTTGGAAATGAACACCGAGGACAGCCGGTCGAAGCTGATTTTGCCGTCGGGCTTGGGGTAGGCGATCTTGGGGAAATCCGCCGCCTTGCCCAACGCGCTGTGGTCGGGATGGTGGTGGAAGGTCCAGGGGGCGTGACCGCGGAAGACGTAGGTGTCGATGGCGGAATAGGCGATGCCCGCCCACAGGCCCTTGTGGAACGAGGGGCGGATGTTGCGGGCCTTGTAAAGCTCGCTCCACACCCAGGAGTCCTTTACCTTGTCCTGGTACGAGCCCACCTCGAAGGGGCCGCCTTCTTCCACCGTCAGCACCTCATAAACCGCCTCGGCGGCCATCATGCCCGACTTCATGGCGGTATGGGTGCCCTTGATCTTCGGCACATTGAGGAAACCGGCGGTATCGCCGATCAGCAGGCCGCCGGGGAAGGTGAGCTTGGGCACCGACTGCAGGCCGCCCTCCGACAGGGCGCGGGCGCCGTAGGCGATGCGCCGGCCGCCCTCGAAGGTGGGGCGGATGGCCGGATGGGTTTTGAAGCGCTGGAACTCCTCGAACGGCGACAGATGCGGGTTCTGGTAATCGAGCCCCACCACGAAGCCCACCGCCACCTGATTGTCTTCCAGATGGTAAAGGAACGAGCCGCCATAGGTCTTGGTGTCCAGCGGCCAGCCGATGGTGTGCATGATGGTGCCCGGCTTATGCTTGGCCGGATCGATTTCCCACAGCTCCTTGATGCCGATGCCGTAGGTCTGCGGATCGGCGCCCTGGCGCAGATCGAAGCGCTCGAACAGGGTTTTGGTCAGCGAACCGCGGCAGCCTTCGGCGAACAGGGTCTGGCGGGCCAGCAGCTCCATGCCGGGGGTGTAATTGCCGGTGGGTTCGCCGTCGCGGCCCACGCCCATATCGCCGGTGGCGACGCCGCGCACCGCGCCGTTATCGTCGTAAAGCACCTCGGCGGCGGCGAAGCCGGGATAGACCTCCACGCCCAGTTCCTCGGCCTGCTGGCCCAGCCAGCGCACCACATTGCCCAGGCTGACGATATAGTTGCCGTGATTGTTCATCTGCGGCGGCGCCGGCAGACGGATGGCCTTGCTTTCGGTGAGATAGACGAAATGATCGCTGGTGGCCGGGGTATGCAGGGGGGCGCCCTTGGCCTTCCAGTCGGGGATCAGCTCGTCGAGGGCGCGGGTTTCGATCACCGCGCCCGACAGGGTGTGCGCCCCTAATTCCGATCCCTTTTCGATCACGCACACCGAAAGATCGCGTTCGCTGGCCAGGGCCAGCTGCCGCAGCCTGATCGCCGCCGCCAGGCCAGCCGGCCCGCCGCCCACGACGACCACATCAAATTCCATCGATTCCCGTTCCATTTGGACCCTCTTCCGAACCCTGAGACTCTGTTTTGCCCCCTGTAGCCTTGGTTCTGATGACCAATTCAGCCGTTCTCTATACCATGTCTCGCGCCCGGTATCGACGGACATCTGTGCGCCGCACACGGCAATCGGGCGAAGCCGATTGCCCTTGTGGGTCCCCTGGGAGACGGATGACAAGGGCGACGCGATCTTTATACTGTCCGCGCTTATACGCGCTTAATATGAGACGCGCAGGCGGCCATCCTTAAGGACGGGAACAGCATCGGCATGAGCTTCGATATGTCGCCCCAGCATCTGTTGCGCTGGTATCTGGAGGCCGGGGTGGATGAAACCATCGGTGAGGTGCCGGTGGATCGTTATGCCCAGTCGCGGGCTCCGGCCGCCGCGCCGCGCCCGGAGCCGCGGGCGGAACGGATCGCGCCGCCGCCGTCCGCGCCGCCGTCCGCCGTCCCGGAAGCCCGTTCCGGCGCCAGCCAGTTGGCCGCCGCCGCCACCACTTTGGAGGCCTTGCGCGCCGCCATGGAGGCCTTCGACGGCTGCGCCCTGAAAAAAACCTGCCAGCGCACCGTGTTCGCCGACGGCAATCCCGAGGCTCGGCTGATGCTGATCGGCGAAGCCCCCGGCGCCGACGAGGATCGCCAGGGCCTGCCCTTCGTCGGGGTCAGCGGCCAGTTGCTCGACCGCATGCTGGCGTCCATCGGACTCGATCGCAACGATGTCTACATCACCAACGTGGTGCCGTGGCGCCCTCCGGGAAACCGCAAGCCGGAACCGGCCGAGATCGCCCTCTGCCTGCCCTTCATCCAGCGTCATATCGCCCTGGTGGATCCGGCGCTGCTGCTGTTCCTGGGGGGGGCGCCTGCCAATGCCCTGCTGGCCCGGGTGGAAGGCATCACCCGGCTGCGCGGCCGTTGGATGGACTATCACGCCGGCGGCCTGCCCCGGCCCGTTCCGGCCATGGCCACCTTCCATCCCGCCTATCTGCTGCGGACCCCGATCCATAAGCGGGAAAGCTGGCAGGATTTTCGTGCGGTGCGGAAGCGCTTGGAATCCCTGGGATAAGCCGGAGCGCGCCGCGTAATCCCATAAAAATTTCATGGATATGGTCTGTTTTGCTTGCCAGCGGCGCCACATGCATTTATAAAGTCGAATGATCCATCGGTGAATGCGATTACGGCAGAGGGGAGTTCATGCTGAAGGCTACGCTGTTCTCGGCGTTTCTGGCGCTGACGCTGACCGTTACCGTGCTGCCCGCACAGGCCGGTCAGAAGTCGCCCGCCGAGGCGGAAGCCGACAGCATGCTGGCCGCCATTACCGGCGAGGCCGGCAAGCTCGGTCGTCAGGCCAATATTCCCGCCGTTTTGTCGGAAAGCGATGAACAGCTTTACCGTGCCGCCTTCCAGGCGCAGGACAAGGGCCGTTGGGACTATGCCGACGCCCTGATCGCCCGCCTGCACGATAGCCTGCTGATGGGGCCGTTGCTGGCGCAGCGCTATCTTTCCTCGGGCTATAAGCCCACCTTCGCCCAGGTGCAGGATTGGATGAGCCGCTTCGGCGACGAGGCGGCGGCCCCGGCCGTTTACCGGCTGGCGAGTCACCGTTTCGCCGGCGAGGCGCGGCAAATTCCGGCGCCCTTCCGCAGCGAGGACGTGGCGCAGGTGGGTAGTGCCGATTCCGATGCCGTGGCGGGGGGCTTCGCCTACGAATCCGTGCGCTCGCTGGCGTCGGGCGACCGGCGGCGGCTCGATGCCGCCAAGGACCGTTTCCGCGATTATCTGCGCAACGACGATCTCGACGGCGCCGTTGCCGCCCTGAACGGCGAACGTCTGGTGCGGATCTTCGACAAGATCGATTACGACGAAATGAAAACCGCCCTGGCCCAGGCCCTGTTCGCCAACGGCCGCGACCAGGAGGCCCTGCGTTGGGCCGAGGATGCCGCCGACCGCTCGGGCGATCTCCTGCCCGAGGCTCACTGGGTGGCCGGTCTGGCCCTGTGGCGCAGCGGCCATCACGCCGAGTCCGCCCGGCATTTCGAGGCGGTGGCCAATTCCGAACATGTGACCGCCGATCTGCGCGCCGCCGGGGCCTTCTGGGCCTCGCGCGCCAATCTGGCCGCCCATCACCCCGAGGTGGTCAATCACTGGCTGCTGCAGGCCGCCGCCGAGCCCCATACCTTCTACGGTCTGCTGAGCCGCCGCGCCCTGGGGCAGGCGGTGCAGTTCTCTTGGGAAACCCGGCCCTTCACCGATCTCGACGCCAATACCCTGTCGCACACCCCCTCCACCCGCCGCGCCCTGGCGCTGCTGCAGGTGGGGCGCAAGGACGACGCCGAGGACGAGCTGCGCCTGCTGTCGGCCAATGCCAGCCCGGCTTTGGCGCAAAGCCTGCTGTCGCTGGCGGTGACCGCCGACATGCCGGACCTGACCGTCAGTCTCAGCGGCGTGGTGGCCGCCGCCGATGGCCGCCTGCACGATAGCAGCTCCTATCCGGTGCCCAGCTGGGAGCCGGCCAGCGGCTGGGAGGTGGACCGCGCCCTGGTGCTGGCCATCGCCCGCCAGGAATCCTCGCTCAATCCTTATGCCCGCAGCCCCTCGGGAGCCGTCGGGCTGATGCAGCTGATGCCGCGCACCGCCCGCGCCATGGGGCATCGCGGCCGTTTGACCAATCCGGCGGTCAATCTGGATGTGGGGCAGCGCTACGTGCTGCGCCTGCTGCAGGACAACATGGTTAAGGGCAACCTGCTGCTGATGGCCGCCTCCTACAACAGCGGCCCGGGCAATGTGGCGCGCTGGCTGCAAGCCATGCATAACGACGACGATGCCCTGCTGTTCATGGAAAGCATTCCGGTGCGGGAAACCCGCACCTTCGTGCAGCGGGTGATGACCAATTTCTGGACCTACCGCAATCGTTTGGGCCAGGAGTCGCCGTCGCTCGACGCCATTTCCGCCGGCAACTGGCCGATCTACCACCAGCAGGTCACCGTGATCCGCCATTGAAGGCGGCCGATGCGGCGGAAGGTGCCTGCCGCCCCGTCCGCCTGCGCCATCCGTTCAGTGTAAAATCAGTTCCCGCATGATCACCTCGCTGGGGGTGACGCCCACGGCCCGCTGCACGGCGTGGCTGACCACCTGCTTGGCGATTTCCATGCCGGTGTCGGGCTGGCTGAAGGCTTCCCAGCGATAGGAGAGGAAGTCCTCCTTTACCGCGGCGGCGATCTTCTTCTTGTTGCTCGACAACAGGGCGGTGTCTTCCGGAGTCTTGGCGGTGATCCAGGCCTGCAGGTCCAACTCGCGGTATTGCTGCGTGCTGTCCTCGGCCACGGTCAGGCGCATCCGGGGCAGCTGAATATAATTGGCGGGCACCGTGGCGCTGATTTCATTGCTGGGTCCGTGCTCGCGGCCGCGTTTTTCCCCGGCCAGAGCCGACGAGGTGACGAGAAGCGACAGGCCAAGGCCGATGAGCAGAGTTTTTCGAGCAATCATAAGAGGTCCCCGCGATAAGATTTTGATCAATTAAGTCCCTGATTTGAGTGGTTTTCATCCCATGGCAAGGCTAATCCAAGGGCCGGCTGTTGTCAGCCCCAAAAAAACCCGCTAGAGTTATTTTTCCGTTGTAAGACAAGAGCTTAATATTATGCCGCGTCTTTATTGCCGTTCCGCGCGTTGGGGCATTTGGTTCTGTGTGATGTTGCTTGCCCTGGCGGGCGCGTTGCCTGCCGGGCGGGCCGAGGCGCGGGAAATCCGTCTGGGCGGCAGCAGCCATACCGAGGAACAGAAAAATCCGCTGATCGTTGTTCTGCCCACCCTGGAACTGGCTTTGCCGCGCAACGACGGCAATGGCGGCTGGCGGCATATCCGTATCGACGCCTATCTGACGGTGAGCGACCCCGCTCTCGGCAAGGAGCTGGACGGCATGAAAAGCAGCATCGTGCGCCATGCCGTGCGGGAAACCCTGCCCGCCACCGGCTATGATCGTCTCAAAGAGCCCTATGGCGGCAGCGAGGCCGCCAAGCGGGCCATTCACATCGCCGCGCAACGGGCCTTGGGCCATCCCTGGGACGGCGCCGTGGATATCCGCACCTTCGAAGCCTATTGATCAGGCGGTTTTATCGGCAAAGGCGCAGAGATCGGCCACCGGGCAGCCGGGGCAGGCGGGTTTGCGGGCCGTACAGCGGTAGCGGCCGTGCAGGATCAACCAATGGTGGGCGTGCGCTTTCCAGCGGTCGGGGGTGACCCGTTCCAGCGCCGTCTCCACCGCCAGCGGCGTTTTGCCCGGCGCCAGACCGGTGCGGTTGGCCACCCGGAAAATGTGGGTGTCGACGGCGATGGTGGGCTGAGCGAAGGCGATGTTCAGAACCACGTTGGCGGTTTTGCGGCCCACGCCAGGCAGGGCCTCCAGGGCCTCGCGCGTGGCGGGCACCTGGCCGCCATGCCCTTCGATCAGGCGTTGGCAAAGCGAAATGATGTTTTTGGCCTTGGTATTGAAGAGGCCGATGGTCTTGATGTGCGCTTTCAGGCCGGTTTCGCCCAGGGCCAGCATGGCCTCGGGCGTATCGGCGGCGGCGAACAGGGCGCGGGTGGCCTTGTTCACGCCTTTGTCGGTGGCCTGGGCCGACAACACCACCGCCACCAGCAGGGTGAAGGGGTTGTGATAGTCCAATTCGCTTTTCGGCGCTGGATTCAGCGCGGCGAGGCGGGCATAAAACTGATCGATCTGAGACGGTGTCATCTGGCGGCTGTCTCCCGGCGGGGCGCGCATGATAGCATCGGCCGGTTACGGCGAGAAGGAACAGGCCATGCGGCGGTTGCGGGTGTTTGCAGCGGGAGTGGGATGCGCTTTGGTGCTGGGGGGCTGTTCCTCCAAGCCGGTGGCGCCCAATCCCACGGTGGAGATCGTGCCGACGCCCAACGCCTCCATGGTGTTCGATGCGGCGCGGGGCCGCCGCGATCTGGCCGCCGCCCAGGCGGCCCGTACCGGCGGCGATCTGGGCCGGGCTCGCGCCTTTGCCCTGGCCTCGGTCTATTATTGGCCGATTTCCGCCCAGGCCTGGGGCGAGCTGCTCAGCGATTGTCAGGGCCTGAAGGATCCGGTGTGCACCCGGCATGCCGAATTTTTCCACGACAAGATCACCTTCCTCAACAGCCAGCCGCCGCGTACCGGGGTGCTGGGCATGCAAAATCTTTTGGAGACCGCCGCCGAGAGCAAGGGGCGCCCCGCTCACCCGAAAAGCGGGAAATCCAAGGATGATCTGAGCGGCGATGATCAGGGATCGCGCCTGGACGACTGGATCGTCTCTTATGCCACGCGGATCATGTACTGCTATAACCGCCTGGACAGCATGGCGGCGCTGCGCGACGCTCCCGTCGCCGATCTGGTGTCGGACAAATATCCTCCCGGCAAGATCGCCGCCGGGGCGCTGGCCGTGGTGGGGACCGGGGTGGCCATCTCGCATCTGAAGTAATCCTGCCGCGGCAGGGCAATCGGGTTCCCCCGATTGCCCTGGTTTTCACATGTCCGCTCAGGCGCCGGGCGCGGGCCGGCCGCCAGCTTGGCTTGCGCGCAAACGGTTGCGCGGGCGCTCATCGCGCAAATGCTTGCGCGGGCGCTCATCGCGCCAACGCGGCGAAGATCCCCTTGCAAACGAACAGCGATCGCGCGTTCACACGATAACCCTGGCGTGCCGCGGCAAGCCTTGTTTCTATATCGTAATAAATATGGAAAGATTGAGGTTGGCCGATCCGGCGGAATGCCGCTACAGTCTTGCCCGACCGATGGTGCAAACCGGGAGGACGCGGTTCTTTGGATATTTTCTCCCAGAGCAGTCTGCTTCATAGCCTGGCCGGGGCGTTCGTGGGTCTGCTGGTGGGCATGACCGGCGTTGGCGGCGGCTCGCTGATGACGCCCCTGCTGATACTGCTGTTCGGAGTCCCGCCGGTGACGGCGGTGGGCACCGACCTGCTCTACGGCTCGGCCACCAAGCTGTGCGGCACCGCCGTGCATTCCAGCGGCAAACGGGTGGCCTGGCCGGTGGTGGGGCTGCTGGCCTCGGGCAGCGTTCCCGCCACCATCGCCACGTTGTGGGTGATGAAAAGCCTGGGCGTGGAACGGCATCACGGCCAGGGGCTGGTGTCGATGATTCTGGGGGTGATCCTGGTGCTGACCGCCGTTTCCATGGTGGGGCGCCCCTATCTGTTGCGGTTCGCCAGGGCCCATGCCTGGCCGGTGCCGGTCGGGTTGCGCATGCTGCTGACCGTGTTGACCGGCCTGGTGCTGGGCTGCCTGGTCACCCTGACCTCGGTGGGCGCGGGCGCGCTGGGGGTGACCATCCTGATGCTGCTTTATGCCGATCTGCCGCCGACCCGCATCATCGGCACCGACATCGCCCATGCCGTACCGCTGACCCTGGCGGCGGGCATGGGGCATTGGCTGCTGGGCGGGGTGGATTGGCATTTGCTGCTGTCGCTGCTGGTGGGCTCCATTCCCGGGGTGATCGTCGGCAGCATTCTGGCCGCCCGCGTGCCCGAACTGGTGTTGCGCCTGACCCTGGCGGCGGCCCTGGTGGTGGCGGGCGTGCGGCTGGTCTAGCCCGCGCCGATTTTCCCGACGGGGTGCAAACTTCCGCTTTTCATGGCAGCACTTCTCGCCAAGAATGGGGCCGGGCAAGCGGGGACCAAAGCCGTGGGAACGAGGAATGGCAGCACTGCAAAGGTGGCGGCAAGGCGCTCTCCTGATTGGGCTGGCCCTGATGGGGGGGCTGGTGTTCACCGCCCTCTTTCTGTTCATGCGCGATATGGCCGTGCAGAAGGAACAGGCCATCTTCGAACGGGCGGCGGAAGAGCGTCTGGATACTGTTGAAACCAACATTACCCTGACCATCGATAATCTGGTCACCGCCAGCGCCTTTTTCGATGCCGCCCGCACGGTGCAGCGCGGCGAGTTCGCCCGCCTGGTCGATCCCATCATCGCCCGCAATCCGGCCATTCAGGCTCTGGAATGGATTCCCCGCGTGCCGTTGGCCCAGCGACCGGCGGTCGAGGCGGCGGCGCGGCGGGACGGGTTTGCCTTTGCCTTCACCGAGCATGGTCCCGCCGGCATGGTGCCCACCGGGCCGCGCGCCGAATATTATCCCGTCTATTACGTCGAGCCTTACAAGGGCAACGAAAAGGCGCTGGGCTACGATCTGGCCAGCAATCCCACCCGCCGCGCCGCCCTGGAGGGGGCCGCCGCCAGCGGGAGGCTGTTGGCCACCGCCCGCATTACCCTGGTGCAGGAAACCGGCGATCAATACGGGTTTCTGGTGTTCCGCCCGGTCTATCAGGGCGGGGCCGATCTGTCGTCGGAGGCGGCGCGCCGCCGCGCCTTGCGGGGCTTTACCCTGGGGGTGTTCCGCCTGGGCGATATCGTCGAGAAGGTGGGGCGTCAGGCCCGTCTCAAACCCGACCCGCAATTGCGGCTGGCCATTTTCGATCACGACGCCCCGGCCGGCACGCGCCTGCTCTATCCCAAGGGCGCGTCGTTCGATGCTCTGACCGATCTGCCGCCCACCCTCAGGGTGGCGAAAACGCTGATGGTGGCGGGGCGGCCCTGGGATGTTGTGGCCTATCGGGCCGCGCCCATCGCCCTGTCGGGCGAGGTGTGGCTGGTGCCGTTCCTCGGGGCCTTGCTGGCCATGGTGCTGGCGGCCTATCTGCGCCAGAACGTGGTCAAACGCGGCCTGCTGGCGGAAAAGCTGGCGGCGGAAAAGGCGCATCGCACCAAATCGCAATTCCTGGCCACCATGAGCCATGAAATCCGCACGCCGATGAACGGCATCACCGGCATGGTCGGGCTGTTGCTGGATACGCCGCTCTCGGCCGAGCAGCAGCGGTTCGCCACCACCATCCGGGTGTCGGCGGAATCGCTGCTGACGGTGCTCAACGACATCCTCGATATCTCCAAACTGGAGGCCGGGCGCCTCGACATGGAGGAAACCCCCTTCGACGTCCTGACCCTGGTGGAGGGGGTGGTGGATATTCTGGCGCCGCGCGCCGCCGAAAAGGACCTGGCCCTGACCTATGACCTGGAGGCCGACGCCCGGGGCCTCTATCTGGGCGATGGCGGCCGTTTGCGGCAGATCCTGCTCAATCTGGCCGGCAACGCCATCAAGTTCACCGAACGGGGCGAGGTGCGGCTGCGGCTGTCGGCCCGCCCCGAGGGCGAGGGGCGCAAACGGCTGTTCTTCTCGGTGAAGGATAGCGGCGTCGGCATCCCCGACGAGGCCAAACCCCGCCTGTTCACCATGTTCACCCAGGCCGACGCCAGCACGGCGCGCAAATTCGGCGGCAGCGGCCTGGGCCTGGCCATCTGCAAGCGGCTGGTGGAACAGATGGAGGGCACCATCGGTTTCGAAAGCACCGAGGGCCGGGGCAGTTCGTTCTATTTCAGCGTGCCGTTGCGCTGCCTGGAGGCGACGGGCGATATCGAGGATCTGTCCCGCGCCCTGGAGGGGTTGTCGGTTCTGGTGGTGGACGACAACGCCGTGAACCGCGAGGTGTTCCGCCATCGCCTGACCGCCTGGGGGGCGCGGGTGGCGGAAGCGCCCGATGCCTGGTCGGCCATCGAGGCGGTGCGCCAGGGTCTGGATGGCGGCGATCCCCCCCATGTGGTGCTGTGCGATCATCACATGCCCTGCATGTCGGGCCTGGATCTGGCCATGCTGCTGCGGGCCGACGCCCGGGCCAACGCCATCGCCTTCGTGCTGGCCACTTCGGATACCGGCGGCGCCGTGCTGCCGGTCTCCTCGGAGGCGTGCCGCAACCTCACCCTGTTGAAACCGGTGCATGAACGGGCCTTGCTGGATTGCCTGCGCGGCTGCCGCGCCAAGCCCGCGCCCGCGCCCGCGCCGGCGCCGGCAGGTTCTTCCTCCACCCTTGCGCCGCCGCCGAGCGCGCCGCCCCATGGCCTCTTCATCCTGGTGGCCGAGGACAACGTCATCAATCAGGAGGTGGCGGTGGGCCTGCTGGAGCGGCTGGGGCATCAGGCCGAGGTGGCGGGCGACGGCCGCGAGGCGGTGCGCTTGGTGCGCGCCAACAGCTACGATCTGGTGCTGATGGACATGCAGATGCCCGAGGTGGACGGCCTGGAGGCCACCCGCCAGATCCGCGCCCTGCCGCCGCCCAAGGGCCGCCTGCCCATCATCGCCATGACCGCCAACGCCCTGCCCGGCGACCGCGCCGCCTGCCTGGCCGCCGGTATGGACGATTACGTCGCCAAACCCATCGGCCGCCAGGCCCTGGCCGAGCTGTTGCAGCGCTGGGAGGGCGGCGGGGCCTAACCCTTTGCCGCGCCATCGGCGCGGATCCGGCTTTTCACCCATGGAAAGCAGGGCTATTCTATCGGCATCCGGGGCGGAGGGGAGGCTCCGGGGAGAGACATCGGGGAGGGGGCGCACGCCCATGAGAGCGTGATGGCCCGTCTGGCCGGGGGGCGCCTTTGGGGTTTCTTGCAAGGATAAGCCTGATTCTCCTGCTCGCGGCGCTTCCGGCGGCCGCATCCGGGGAACCGGCCCGGCAACCGGTGCTGATCGGCGTGTTGTCGTTCCGCCCGGTGGAGCAGACCTTTCGCCAATGGAGCCCCATGGCGGACTATCTGTCCCGCAGCATTCCCGGCTATGCCTTCCGTGTGGTGCCGATGAACTATCCCGATCTGGACCGGGCGGTGAAGGACGGGCGCTTCGATTTCATCTTCACCAATCCCGAACATTTCGTGCTTTTGCGCCACCAAAGCAGTCTGGCGCCGATTCTGACGGTGATGCCCCTGGCCGGCGGTCATCCGGTGAACAGCTTCGGCGGCGTTATCGTCACCCGCTCCGACCGCTCCGACATCACGCGCCTGGAAGACGTGCCGGGGCACAGGGTGGCGGCGCCCTCGCGGCAATCCCTGGGCGGCAACCTGATGCAGCTTTGGGAACTGCATCGCCGCGGCCTGGCCGCGCCCGCCATCACCTATCTGGGCATGCCGCACGACCGTTCGGTCCAGGCCGTGCTCAACGGCCGCGCCGATGTGGCCTTCGTCCGCACCGGGGTGTTGGAGGGCATGGCCGCCGAGGGCCGGATCAGGCTGTCCGACGTCAAGATCATCAACCGGCAGCCGCAGGGCGATTATCCTCAAGGCCTGTCCACCGCGCTTTATCCGGAATGGCCCTTTTGCAGCGCCAGAAATACCCCGGATTCCCTGGTAAAGGCCGTGACCCTGGCGCTGCTTTCCCTGCCCGCCGGGGACGCCGCCACCCGGGCCGCCGGTATTTACGGCTTTTCCCCGCCGGGCGACTATCTGGCGGTCGAGGCGGTGATGCTGCGCCTGCGGGTTTATCCGGGGCGGATGGAGGCGTTCGATCTGCGGGACGTCATCGGCAAATATGCCACCGGTCTCGTCGGCGCCCTGACCCTGCTTCTCGTGCTGGCGGCGGCGGCGGCGGTTTATCTGGTGGTGGTCAACCGGGCTTCGGCCCAACTGCTGAAACAACGCGACAGCGCCCAGGCCGCGCTGCAGGACAGTATCCGCGCCCTGGAAAAAACCAACCGCGAACTGGAGCAGTTCGCCTATGTGGCCTCGCACGATCTGCGCGAACCGCTGCGCACCATCAGCAGCTTCGCCACGCTGCTGGAACGCTCCCTGGGCAAGGATCTGTCGCAGGACCAGCAGGTCTATCTCGGCTTTCTCCGCGCCGGCGCCAAACGCATGAACCGGCTGATCCTGGATTTGCTGGAACTGTCCCGCGTCGGCCGCATCGAAAACACCGTCGGGAACGTCGATCTGCGCGAGGTATTGGACGTGGCCCTGCAAAATCTCAGCGTGGCCATCGAGGAAAGCGGCGCCGTCATCACCGCGCCCCCGGCACTGCCCTGCCTGACCTGCGCTCCGCACGAGATGACCTCGGTGTTCCAGAATGTGCTGGGCAATGCCATCAAATATTCCGATCCGTCGCGGCCGCCCCGTATCGATGTGCGGGCCGAGGCCCTGCACCAGGGCGGCTGGCGCATCACCATCGAGGATAACGGCATCGGCATTCCCCCCGACCAGACCGAGCGGGTTTTCCAGATTTTCCAGCGCCTGCACGACAAGAACGCCTATGGCGGCGGCACCGGCATCGGATTGGCCGTGTGCAAGAAAATCATCGAACGCCATAATGGGCGGATTTGGGTGGAAGCCAACCCGACGGGGATCGGCAGCCGGTTCATCTTCACCCTCGGCCCGACGTGAGGTTTCGAAGCCGCCACCGATGGCCGACGCGCACAGGGCAATCGGGCGAAGCCGATTGCCCTGGTTTTCACATGTCCGCTCAGGCGCCGGGCGCTGGCGTGCCGCCAGCTTGGCTTGCGCGCAAACGGTTGCGCGGGCGCTCAATGCGCCAACGCGGCGAAAATCCCGTGCAAACAAACAACGATCGCGCGTTCACCCGATTCCCCTGCGGACGCGCACCTTCCCCTTTGCCTTCCCCCTCAAGATGCGCTATACGAAGCCTTCGCATGCGGGCCGCCCCGCATCGCAGGCGCTGCACCCGTAGCTCAGCTGGATAGAGCGCTGCCCTCCGAAGGCAGAGGTCACAGGTTCGAATCCTGTCGGGTGCGCCAAACTTCCCAATGAGTTAGATAGATCCGCCGCAGGCCGCTTTGTCTGCCTAGGGATCTATTAGAAATCACCGCCGCGTTTCGGGAGTGCGGGCCGAGGATTGGCTGGCCGGCCTCGCATGAGGCGCACCGTTTTGAGCCGGGGCTGATTACGGGCGGCGAAACCGGGGTTACGGGTTTTCTCCCTCCCGGGTGAACAGTTTGGCGAAAAGCGCCTCGGCGCGGCGCAGGCCCTCCTCGCTGAAGATCACCGATTTGGCCTTGCCGCGCGGGTCCGAGATCAGGCCTTTTTCATGCAGGCGGTTCATGGCCTGCCAGTCAAAGCCTTTCCAGGCCCGGGCGCCGTCATGGCGGCCCAGCAGCAGCAGGGCTAAAACGGCGTCGTCGATACGGTCGGTTTCCATGTCCATGCGCCTGTCCTCCAGCACCGCGGGGTTGCGGGTTTTCCTAGGCTGAAAGGATACCAGGGCGCCTTTTATCGTTATAGGGGCGGTGAAAGCGTCATTCCGCCATGCCCAGCAATCTTAAGCGGCTGTCGGTCAGAAGGTGCAGCAGCTGGCCGGGAAGTTCGCTCCGGCTTGGGCGCAGGCCGGGCAGGGCGGTGACGAGATCGGCCTTCAGGGCGTCGAGGCGGGCCAGCAGGGCTCCGGCGTCGGCGGCCGAGGCGGCGGCGTCCTGGTCGATGTCGCACAGGCGGCGCAGATAGGCGGCCAGGCGGGCGTCGTCGTCGGCATGGCTGTCGGTCTGCTGGCCGCGAAACCATTTCACCGACAGCAGCAGGCTGGACAGCACCGACATCACCAGGCCCAGGGTGTTTTTCAGCTTCTCGTAGGTTTTCACCGACAGCAGCGGATCGCGCCGGGCCAGAAATTCCCGCGTGCCCGCCGACAGGCGGAAGCCCGAGGGAATGGTCAGGCGCGATTCGTCGTTCTTCAGGCGGCTGCGGGTTTCCACCGCCGGGCTGTAGAGGGTTTCCAGGAGTTCATAGAGCACGTGGGCGTCCACGTCCTTGTTGGCCAGCAGGTGGATGTTGACGCCGATGGTGGTGATGTCGCGGCTGGGCACCGGCGGCACCACTGAATACATGTAGGCGAGAATTTTGGCGTCGGCCACCCAGCCCACCCGCACCGCCAGACTTTCGGGGAAGGGGATTTCCAGCAGGCGGTACTGGTGGCGGCGCACCAGATCGTCCACCACGAAGGAGGGCACGAACGAGGCGATGACGATGACGTCGGGCAGGCGGTTGTCGCGCATCGACAGCAATTGCTCGTTGCTGAAATTGGTTTCGATATAGTCGATCCCGTCGTGCAATCCGGAAAAATTGAACACCGCCCGGGCGATGGCGCGGGTTGAGCCCTGACGGCCGCCGAGATTGACGGTGCGGCCCCGGATATCGCCGATGGAGCGGATGGCCGGGCGCACCAGGAAATGCAGCAGCTCCGGGGCGATGGTGGCGACATGGCGGATATTGGGATAATCGCCGCCGATGCCGGCCGGCACGAAGGCCAGATCCAGGGCGCCGGACTCCAGTTTCTCCAACACGTCGGTGGTGTTGACGATGGGATCGATCTTGAGGTCGATGCCCTTGGGGCGCAATTCGTCCTGCAGGATGCGGGTCAGCAGGTGGCGGTTGCCCAGAATGTCGCCGCCGCTGATGGTCAGGGTGGTGTGGCGCGGCGCCAGCTGATAAAGGAAATTTCCGGCCACTCCCAGCAGCAGCGCCAGGGTCAGCAGGGCCAGGCCCAGGCGCAGGCGGGCCTGGCGGTGCACCCGGTCCAGAATCTGATGCAGCAGCTTTTCGGCTTCCTCGGCCATGGCGGTGGATCCTCGCGGCAGGTCAGAACATCGGCCACAGGCCGGTTTCATCCAGAATGCGGCGTCCGTCGGGGCCGATGGCGAAGGCCACGAAATCGATGGCCGCCTGGGCGCCGTCGTCGCACAGCACGTAGTAATAGGAGCGCAGCAGCGGATAGCGGCCGCTGAACAGGGTGTCGCGCCGGGCGGCGACGCCGTCCACCGTCAGGGCGCGCAAGGGCGGGCGCACCGCCTTCAAGGGCAGGCAGCCGATGGCATGGCGGTTGGAGAGCACCAGATCGATCACGTCGCGGCTTTCCGGCAGGGCCAGGGCGGCATCGGTGGGATCGGCGCCCTGCAGCAAAAGATCCGCCAGGGGGTCGTCCCGCCGCAGCACCACCTGCACCGGCGCCGCCGGTGCCCCCAGATCGCGCCAGTCGCTCAGGCGGCCGCTGAACAGGGCGGCCAGCGCCGCCATGGGCAGGGCGGTCAGCGGATTGTCGGGATGCACCACCGCCACGGCGGCGTCGCGGGCCAGCAGGTAATTATGCACCAGGGCGTCGTCCTGCGCGCCGCTCAGATCCTCCGCCATGGCGGCCACGTCGATGGCGCCGCGTTTCAGGACCATCAGCCCGGCATCGCTGCCGCCGCCGGTGGCCACCACGTCCACATCGTCGCGCCGGGCCAGAAATCCCGCCACCAGGGCGCGGGTCATGGGCAGCATCGAGGAGGCGCCGCCGATCAGCAGGGGGTAATCGTCCCGCCAGCGCCACAGCGACAGCGCCGCCGCCGGGCGGCTGGCGGTGGCCAGGGCCAGGGCCGACAGCCCCAGCAGGCGGCGGCGGTTCATCGCGTCCTCCGGTCCGACGAGACCGCCACCGCCCCGGCCTCGGCCACATGGCGTTGTCCTTTGCCGGCCTCGGCGACATAGGCGATGAAGGCGCGGGCCAGGGGGGCACCGTCGCGGCGCATCAGCAGGGTCAGGCGGCGGCGCAAGGGATAGCTGCCGCTGCGGAAGGCTTCGGCGGTGGCGGCGATGCCGTTGATGCTCAAGGCCCTGACGCGGGCATCGAGATAGCCCGAGGCGATATAGCCGATGGCCTCCGGGGTCACGGCCACCTTGTCCACCACCGCCAGGCCTTCCAACACCTCGGCCCGGGGGGTGAACACCCGGTCCACCATCACCCGCGCGGAAAAAATCTCGTAGGAGCCCAGGCTGGGCGGCTGCGACAGCGGCAGAATGGGGCGGTCGGGTCCGCCCACGGCGCGCCAGTCGGTAACATGGCCGGAAAAGATGCGGCGCAGCTGGTCCAGGGTCAGATCCCGCACCGGATTTGAGGGGTGCACGATGGGCACCACGCCGTCGATGCCGATCAGGGTGTAGTCCAGGTCCAGGGCCAGGCGGCGGGCCAGACGGGCCAGATCGGCCGACAGGCTGGTGGCGATCATGCCGATATCGCAGCTGCCGTCGATCACGCCCTTATAGCCGCGCCGGGAATTGCCCGCCGCCACCGCCACCGCCCGGCCGGGAGCCTCGGCCATGAAATCCTCGGCGGCCCGTTGCACCATGGGCTGGATATTGGGGGCGCCGCGCACCTGGATGGCGCGCAGGCGCGGATCGGGCCAGGCGGCGGCGATGGGGAAGGGCGGGATGGAGGGCATGAACGGTCCCTGGCGGACAAAGACGGGGTTCGACTTAAAACCGCTTCGCTCCACGGCCGCCGTGGGAGGGCCCGCCTGATCCATCGGCGCCTTGGCTGTCTTAAAACATCGTTCAAACGGTGGGAACGAGGAGACGGCGCATGCGCTGGAACGGGCGGCAATGGCGGGGCGATAGCCTGGGCGGGCTGATGGTGGCGCTGCTGTCCCTGCCCATGACCGTGCCTTTGGGGGCCCTGGCCTACGCGCCGCTGGGGCCGGATTTCTTAAGCGATGGCGTGACGGCGGCCTTTTGCACCGCCATCGTCGGCGGTCTGGTGGCCGCCCTGGCCGGTGGCAGTCCCTTGCAGATCAGCGGCCCGCGCGCCTCCATGGCGCTGATGAGCGCCGGAGCCATCGCCACCGCCCTGGCCCAGGGCGCTTCGCCGGGGCAGGCGGCGGCGGTGGCGGCCCTGTCGCTGGCCTTGGCCGGAGGGCTGCAGGTGCTGTTCGGCCGGATCGGTGTGGGACGGGTGGTGCATTATCTGCCCTATCCGGTGTTGGCGGGATTTCTGAACGGGGTGGCTTTGCTGGTTCTGCTGGGGCAGGCGGGAGCGCTGCTCGGTCTGTCGCCGTCCTTGTCCTGGCGGGCGGTGCCGGAGCATTGGCGGCAGGCGGCGCCGCTGGCGCCGCTGGTGGCGCTGGTCACCATGGGGCTGATGGCCTGGGCGCCGCGTTTGAGCAAACGGCTGCCGCCCCTGGTCTTGGCCTTTATCGGCGGCAGCCTTCTCGATCTGCTGCTGCGCCAGGTGTGCGGCGCCGCCCTTCTGGGGCCACGGGTGGTGGCGCCGCAGGGGCTGTCGGCCTGGCTGCAGGGACCGGCCCTCCTGGCCGGATTGGCCGGCAATGCCGCCCTGCCGGGCTGGCTGGCGGCGGAAGCGCCGATGATTCTGGTGCTGGCCCTGGTGGGCAGCATGGAAAGCCTGCTCAGCGCCCTGTCCCTCGATGCCGCCAGCGGCGGCCGCCACGACGCCAACCGCGAATTACGGGGGCAGGGGCTGGCCAATATGGCCGCCGCCGTCTGCGGCGGCATCGCCGGGGCGGGCGCGCCCATCCGTGGGCTCACCAGTTATCGTCTGGGGGGGCGCAGCCGCCGGGCCGCGGTGATCCAATGTCTGCTGCTGCTGGCCCTGCTGTGCTGGGGGCGGCCGTTGCTGCAACGGCTTTCTGACGCGGTGATGGCCGGGATCATGGCGAGGACGGCGTTGTCCATGAGCGATCTCTGGCTGCTGCGGCTGCTGCGCCGCGACCCCCGCCGCTTCGCCGCCGATGCCCTGGTGGCGGCGCTGGTGGCGCTGCTGTCGGTCACCGTCAATCTGGCGGTGGCGGTGCTGGCCGGTGTCGGTCTGGCCCTGCTGCTGTTCATGCTGCGCATGAGCCGCCCGGTGCTGCGCTCGGTGCGCGATGGCGCCGATGTTCGTTCGCGGCGCCAGCGGCCGCTGGCGGCCGAGCGCGCTCTGGCGGCGCAGGGGCGGCGCCTGCGCCTGGCCGAATTGGATGGGCCGCTGTTTTTCGGCACGGCGGAACGGGTTTACGACGATCTGGCCGCCCTGTGGCCCGAAGGGGCCCCGCCGGGATATCTGATCGTCGATCTCGGCCGGGTCGGCCATGTGGATCTGGCCGGTCTGCGCATGCTGGCCCAGGTGCGGCGCGATCAGGAGCGGCGGGGTCACACGCTGCTGCTGGCCGGGGTGGATCCGGCCGAGGCCCGCTGGTCGTGGCTGCGGGCGGCGGGGCGCGAGGCGGCGTTGGCGGAAGAGCGCCTTTTCCCCGGACTGGATCAGGCCCTGGAAGCGGCCGAGGATCTGCTGCTGGCCGATGGCCCCCACGGTGAACCGTCCGAGGTGGCGCCGGAAGACTTCGCCCTGCTGGCCGGTCTGTCGCCCGTCGAACGGGCGGCCCTGACCGCCGGTCTGCACCGCCGCGAGCATGCCGCCGGGGCTTTGCTGTTCCGCCTCGGCGATGACGGCGACGGCCTTTATCTGCTGGGCCGGGGCGCCGTCGAGATCCGCCTGCCGGCTCAGGAGGAGGGGCCGCCGCTGCGCCTGGCCCGCCTGGGGCCCGGCACCCTGTTCGGCGAAATGGCCCTGCTGGACGGATCCGCGCGCTCGGCCGATGCCGTGGCGGTGCGGCCCGCGCTCAGTTACGTGCTGTCGGCCGAGGCCTTCGCCGCCTTCCAGGACCGCCATCCGGCCGCGGCGGCCCGGATCCTGCGCAATATCGGCGGCGAACTGGCCGAGCGGCTGCGCCTCGCCAACCGCCGTTGGCGGAACGGGATGTGATCCGCCGGGAGGGACTGGTATGCGAATTTCAGACTCTTCTTATTTGCAATAAGTCTTATTATGGGTCTATTGAGAAATCTCAATGCCGACTCCTCGGCCCCCTCGCTAGCTTGTTGCGCCGTTCCGGGTCTGACCGTCTTTCCTGGCGGCGTTTCAGCTATTGGCTTTCAGCATTCAGTCATCCGGCTTTCAGCACAAGGACCGCCACGATGTCGCAAACATCCCCTGCTGCGGATCAGCAGCCGCAGAAACAGCACAGGGAGTCGCTTTATGCCAGCCGCGCCAAGGCCTATCCGCGCTTTCTGAACAGCGGCCTGTTCCGCCGTCTGAAATGGCTGGCGTCGGTCCTCACCCTGGCGGTGTTCTGGATCGGCCCCTGGCTGCGCTGGGACCGTGGGCTTGGCGCGCCGCACCAGGCCATCTTCATCGATCTGCCCGGCCGCCGCGCCTATTTCTTCTTCATCGAGATCTGGCCGCAGGAGGTTTATTACCTTACCGGTCTGCTGATCATCGCCGCGTTGTTCCTGTTCTTCATGTCGGCCATGCTGGGGCGCGTCTGGTGCGGCTTCGCCTGCTGGCAGACGGTGTTCACCGATCTGTTCGTGTGGATCGAGCGTTTGTTCCAGGGTGAGCGCAACGCCCGCATGCAGCTGGATCGCGCGCCGATGTCGGTAAGCAAGCTTCTGCGCAAGACGGCCACCTTCGCCAGCTGGGCGGTGATCGCCATGGCCTTCGGCTTCGGCTTCACCCTCTATTTCGACAACGCTCCCACCCTGGTGCACAATTTCTTCACCGGCCAGGCCGGGTTGATGCAGTACGTCACCATGGGGGTGCTCAGCTTCTTCTGTTTCCTGCTGGCCGGTTTCGCCCGCGAAAACGTCTGCATCTATATGTGCCCCTATGCCCGCTTCCAGGCGGCCATGTTCGACGAGCATTCCATGATCGTCTCCTACGAGGCCTGGCGCGGCGAACCGCGCGGCGTGGTGCGGGGCGGCATTCAGGGACGCGATCCCAAAGAGGTGTTCCAGGATCGCGGCCACTGCGTGGATTGCAAGATGTGCATCCAGGCCTGCCCCACCGGCATCGATATCCGCGACGGCAGCCAGCTGGCCTGTATCGGCTGCGCCCTGTGCATCGACGCCTGCAACAGCGTGATGGACCGCTTCGGTCTGCCGCGCGGGCTGATCTCCTACGATTCGGTCTATAACCAGCAGGCCCGTTCGGTGGGGGATACCACCTCGCGCACCAAGGTGCTGCGGCCGCGCGTTTACGGCTATCTCACCGTGATCACCCTGGTGTGCAGCGCCATGGTCTATGTGTTCGCCACCCGCAAGACCTTCGACGTTTCGGCCCTGCACGAGCGCAGCCCGGTTTACGTCATGCTGTCGGGCGGCAAGCTGCGCAACGGCTACGTGGTCAAGGTGCTGAACATGATGCACAAGGACGGCCACTTCAAGCTGGTCCTGGAAGGCCTGCCCCAGGCCACCATGTCGGTGATCGGCCAGGATACCACCGCCAACACCGCCGTGACCCTGCCGGTGCCGCCGGATTCGGTGGGAACCTTCCATATGTTCATCACCGTGCCGGGTGCCGAGATGGCCGGCCCCTCCATGCCGGTGATCATGAAGGTGACCGACGAGGACACCGGCAAGGTGGTGACCCACAACAATATCTTCGCCGGGCCGGGCGCGTAGTTCAGGGCCGGTTTGGACACGAACCCTCCCCGGCGGACCGCCGGGGAGGGTTTTTTCATGGCAGGCGGGGCAGGGTGAAGAAGAAACGGGCGCCCTGATCGGGGGCGGACTCCACCCAGATGCGGCCGCCATGGTGATCGACGATGCGTTTGCACACCGCCAGACCGATGCCGGTGCCGTCATACTGGCTTTGCAGATGCAGGCGTTGGAACAGCCCGAAGATGCGGTCGTGGAATTCGGGGTCGATGCCGATGCCGTTGTCGGCCACGCAGAAGCGCCAGTCGCCGCCCTGGCGCTCCACCGACAGGGTGATCTCGGGGGGGCGTTGCGGGCTGCGGTATTTAAGGGCGTTGCTGAAAAGGTTCAGCAGCAGGCGCTGCAGTTCGCCGGCATCGCCCAGCACGCTTGGCAGGCTGTCGGGGAGGCGCAGCTCCGCGCCGCACTCTTTCAGGGCGCCGCCGAGGTGCAGCAGCGTTTCCTCCAGCACGGCCTGCAGCGACACCGCGGTGAGCGGGCGGTCGCGCCGTCCCACCCGGGCATAATCCAGCAGATCCTGAATCAGATGATCCATGCGCTTGGCGCCATCGCGGGCGAAGCCCAGATAGTCGCGCCCGTCCTGATCCAACCGCTCGCCCAGGGTGCGTTCCAGCAGCGACAGATAGCTGGAAATCATCCGCAACGGCTGCCGCAAATCGTGCGAGGCCACATAGGCGAAGGATTCCAGATCCTCGTTGGAGCGTTGCAGTTCCTCGGTACGGCGGATCAGGTCGGCCTGCATGCGCAGCCGCTCGCTGACGTCGTGGATGATGGAGAACAGCAGCGGCCGCCCTTGCACCACCACCGGCCCGGCGTAGATTTCCACATCGCGCAGCGTGCCGTCGGCCAGGCGGTGGCGGAACATGTAGTATTGGGGGCCGTGGCTGGCCTGATCCAGGGCCTCGTTCAAGAGATCCGGCGGCAGCACGTTGATGTCGCCGATGCGCAGGCTGCGCAGGCGCTCCAGATCGTAGCCGTAGAAACGGGCGGCGGCGGGATTGGCGTCGACGATATGACCGTCGGCGGGGTCCAGCAGCATCTTCATGGCGCCGTTGGCCATGAACATCTGTTCGAACAGGTCCTGACGGTCGCGCAGGCTTTGCTCGGTGCGCCGCCGCTCGGTGATGTCGTCATGGGCCCAGACGTAGCCCAGGCCGGGATTGGCCGGGTCGATCAGGCGGCCCGACAGGCGGCACCACAGTTCGCGCCGGTCGTGGCGGCGCAGCATGGGGCATTCCACCACATAGGTCTCGCCCCGCAGCATGGTGGGCAGGGCCTCGGCGGCGATGGCCTCGTAATCCTCGCGGCGGGCGTAGAAATCGCCGGTGGCCTGCTGCAGAAACTCCTCTTCGCGTCCGCCATAGATGTCGCAGAAGGCGGTGTTGACCTTGAGGATGCGGCGATCGGGCGAGATCAGGGAAATGCCGACGGGAATATTGGCCAGAATGGCTTCCAGCTCGGCCGACAGGCGGCGCCGGGCCTCGTCGTCGGCCTTGCGGTCGCGGATATCGCGGGCGGCGGCCATGAAACGGGCGGGTTGGTGCGGGCGGGCCGGGATATATTGCAGGAACACTTCGAGCGGCACGCGCGTGCCGTCGGGGTGGCGCGTCTGGCTTTCGTAGGCGGCGCTGAGGGCGGGCCCCTGTGTGAGCCGGGCCTTGTGGCGCAGGAAATCGGCTTCGTCGCCCAGGGCGCCGGTTTCCAGCAGCGGGCGGCCCAGCAGGGCGTCGCGCGGGTGTCGCAGCATCTCCACGCCGCCCTGGCTGATGCGCAACAGGCGGTGGTCTCCGGCTTCGAACAGGAACAAGGCTTCGCGGGTGTCGTCGAACAGGGTCTGGAAGTCGGTCAGCCGTTCCGCCTCGTCCCGCAGAGCCGTCAGATCATTTTCCAACCGGTCGAGACGGGCGCGCATCCGCCGCGCGCCGCGGCGGGCGCGGCTCCACAGCAGCAGTCCCACGGCCAGTGACCCGCCCACCACGAAACCGGCAACACCTTCGGGGGGCAGCGTCATTACGGAAGTCACCCTTCAAGCGTGGTCCATCCGTCAGCATCGTGGATTTCGCTCTAAAAATCCAGCGGCCCCGTCCTCCCCCGACGGGGCCGCGCGCCGGAGCGGCCGGAATTATTTCACCGGCGCTTCCGGATAGGCCAGCTCGTGGCGGGCCCGCCATTCGGGGGCGACATAGTTGATGATGATGGACTTGCGCACACCCTCGATCTTGCGCCGGTCCACGGCATGCCAGGTGTCGGTGCCGGGGATGAAGATCAGGCCGCTGTTGAACGGGCTGGGGGCGCGGTGCACCCACTTCATGTCGTTATTATAGACATCGGTGCCCCAGTCCTCGCTGCCCGGCCCCTTCGAGAGGTAGATCAGCATGGTGTACTGCTTGACGCCGATGTCGGTATGGGGCTCCAGCCAGAAACCGTCGGTATCCTGGCAATATTCCAGGCGCAGGTTGGTGCCGGTCAGGTCGATCTTGCATTCCCGTTCCAGGGCCGCCACGGTGCGGGGGTCCTGGAAGGCTTCGGCCAGGGCCTTGGCGGCGGGGAAGCGGGCCTGGGCCTCGGCGTTGAAATAGAAACGGGTGTTGTTGTTGGTTTCGCGCCGGCCGCTGAAATCCAGGCCGGTGGGCGCGGGAACCGGCAGGGCATGCAGCTCTTCCGCCTGGTCCGGCGGCAACATGTCCGCCATCAGCCAATGACGATAAGGCTCGGTCACGCGCTGGCTCTGGTCCAAGGCGCGCAGGAAACTTTCCTGAATTTGAAAAGTCCGGGAACCGGCGACCGCCGTTGTCATGGTAATGCCCCAATCATAAAGAGGATAATGGCGCGCATCATACGCTCGTATCATAGGAGGGTAAACAGCCCTGATGGCAGGGGGCTTGACGGCGTCGGAACGCGGCCGAAATACTGTTTTGTGACGGCGGGGCTGGTCCCGCCGGGCATCTATCGTGCCGATCGCCAGCGGGCGACCGCCGCCGATGCCGTTTCGGCTCCCGGGAGCGAAGCGGCGGACCGGGGCGGGACGGGCGCCGCCGATATCCTTAAGGGGCGCTAAAACCGCTGGCTTCTCGCTCGCATTTCGAGGAGAGGTCAAGACCATGACGCGCGTTCCCGTTTTCAACAGCCCCCTGCTTCTGGGATTCGATCATTTCGAGCGTGTGCTCGACCGTATTTCCAAAAGTTCGGCCGAAGGCTATCCCCCCTATAATATCGAGCAGATCGGCGAGAACGGTCTGCGCATCACCCTGGCGGTGGCCGGTTTCTCCATGGAAACCCTGACGGTGGAGCTGGAAAACAACCAGCTGATCATCCGCGGCCGCCAGGGCGACGAGGATCCCGAGCGCATTTTCATCCATCGCGGCATCGCCGCCCGGCAGTTCCAGCGCAGCTTCGTGCTGGCCGAGGGAATCGAGGTGATCGGCGCCACCATGGATAACGGCCTGTTGCATATCGATCTGGAGCGCCCCTTGCCGGAAGCGCGGGTGCGCACCATTAAGATAGAGGAACGGACGCCGGGCGCGGCGCCGGCATCCGCCGGGGTGCTGGAAGGCCGCAAGGCCTGAAGCCTCCGGTTCTTGAGACTAAAGTCGTCTTTCTTTTCCCTGTTGAGCGCTGTTTCATTAGAAACGCGCTCAACAGGCGACGTGAGCAGGGAGGCCGCCGCGATGACCATCCAGATTTCCCCGAAAGGCGACGCTCCCGACCGCGCCATGAGCCAGGAGGATCTGGCGGGGTGGGGCATGGAAAACGTGGCCTATATCAAGCGTGTGCTGATCAATCACGAGGTGGGCTGGTCGATCCACGGCGCCGATGGCGCCCATATCGGCCTGTCCCTGGACCGCGACCGCGCCTTCGCCGCCGTCCGCCAGCAGTCGCTCTACCCGGTCAGCGTGCATTGATCCCGTTCGGCCTGTCCGGGGTTCAGGCTGGAAAAGCCTGACTTCAGAAAGGCTTATCTTGACGCTGGCTCCCGGCTTTGGCACCCTTCCAAGGGTATGAGAGTGTTTAGGACGGAAGGCAGGAGCGGGGAGATGACCAAGTCGGAGCTGATCGCTCGTCTGGCAGAGCTGAACCCCCATCTCTATCAACGGGATGTGGAGCGCATCGTCACCACGATTTTCGATGAGATCGCCGCCGCCCTGGCGCGGGGGGATCGGGTCGAGTTGCGGGGTTTCGGCGCATTCTCGGTAAAAACCCGCGATGCCCGCCAGGGCCGCAATCCCCGCACCGGCGAGTCGGTGGATGTGTCGGAAAAGGCTGTGCCCTTCTTTAAAACCGGTAAACAGTTGCGCGAGCGGCTGAACACGGTGCGCTGACCGGCATGCGTCGTCTGACCCGCTTTCTGTTCTGGTTGATCGCTCTGCCCCTGGCCGTGCTGCTGGTGGTGTTCGCCCTGTCGAACCGTCAACCTCTGACCCTGGGCCTGTGGCCGCTGCCCGACGGTTTCGCGGTGCCGGCCTATGCCGCCGTGCTGCTGCCTCTGCTCATCGGTTTGGTGGCGGGCATGCTGGTGGGCGCGGCACGTCGCATGGCCGCCCAGGCCCGCGCCTCCGCCCTGGCGCGTCGCGTCTCCTCGCTGGAGCGCGATCTCGAAGCCGCCCGCGCCGCTCCGGCGGCGCCCACGACTGTGGCCGATGATCCGGCCGGAAAGACTTTGTTGCCATTATGACCAATCCTGTTTTTTGTGCCCTTGATACCACCGAAACCGCCGAAGCGGTGCGGCTGGTCCGGCAGCTGGCCGGCCAGGTGGGCGGCGTCAAGGTGGGCCTGGAATTCTTCAGCGCCAACGGCCCCGAAGGCGTGCGCGCCATTGCCGCGCTGGGCATGCCGCTGTTTCTCGATCTGAAATTTCACGATATCCCCAACACCGTGGCCGGCGCCATGCGCGCCGCCGTGGCCCTGGCGCCCACCTTCACCACCCTGCACGCCTGCGGGGGCGCCGATATGATGCGCGCCGCCGTGGAGGCGGCTGGCGAGGCCGCCGCCAAGGCGGGGGTGGCGCGGCCGCGCCTCCTGGCGGTGACGGTGCTGACCAGCATGAGCCCGGCCGATCTGACCGGCGTGGGCGTGGCGGGCGGCCTGGTGGATCAGGTCAAACGGCTGGCGGCGCTGGCGCACGAGGCCGGGGTGGACGGTCTGGTCTGTTCCCCGCACGAGGTGGAGGCCCTGCGCGCCCTGCTGGGGCCCGGTCCGGCCCTGATGGTGCCGGGCATCCGTCCGGCCTGGGCCGCCGCCAACGACCAGAAACGGATTCTCACGCCGGCCGAGGCCATGGCCAAGGGGGCCAGCCATCTGGTGATCGGCCGCCCCATTACCGCCGCCACCGATCCGGCCGCGGCGGCGCGGCGTATCCAGGATGAATTGCGGGCGGCGTCATGAGCCTGAAACCCGTCAAGGTTAAGATCTGCGGCCTGACCGAGGAGGAGATGGTGGATGCCGCCATCGATGCCGGGGCCGATTTCGTCGGCGTGGTGTTCTTCGAAAACAGTCCGCGCCATGTCACCATCGAACGGGCCAACGAGCTGTTGGAATTCGTGCCCGAGGAGGTGACGCGGGTCGGCCTGTTCGTCGATCCCGACAACGCCTTTCTCGATCAGGTGATGAACCATCTGCGCCTGGATCTGTTCCAGTTTCATGGCCGTGAAACCCCCGACCGCATCGAAGCGGTGCGTCAGGAATACGGCATGCCGGTGATGAAGGCGCTGGGCATCGCCACCGCCGCCGATCTCGATGCCGCCCAGGCCTATGCCGAGGTGGCCGATTGGCTGCTGTTCGACGCCAAAGCCCCGGCCGCCGCCGATCGTCCCGGCGGCAATGCCGTGTCCTTTGATTGGTCGCTGCTGGCCGGGCGCAAATGGGCCTGTCCGTGGATGCTGGCCGGCGGCCTCGATGCCGGCAATGTGGCCGAGGCGGTACGCCTGTCGGGGGCGCGGGCCGTGGATGTGTCGTCGGGGGTGGAGCGGGCGCCGGGGGTGAAGGACGCCGAGAAGATCGCCGCCTTCATCCGTGCCGCCAAAGGGGACTGATACCAAGTCGCGATGAGTTTGACTCATCGCAACGCCGGTTAGGAGCAAGGCGACGCGCGGCTGATGCCGCGTTAGGCAAGGGGTCTGGAAGACCCCGCCCGCCGCCTGAGGGGCTCCGTTGATCGGGTCCGATCAACGGGATTTGGTCTTATACCAAGGCGCGGTGAGCAGGGCTCATCGCGACGCCGGTTAGGAGCAAGGCGACGCGCGGCTGATGCCGCGTTAGGCAAGGGGTCTGGAAGACCCCGCCCGCCGCCTGAGGGGCTCCGTTGATCGGGTCCGATCAACGGGATTTGGGATGAGCCCTCCCGCAGCGCAAGGGGAGCTTGTCATGTTGGATGCCGATCCCGCCGTTTGCGGGCTGTTTTCCCGCTTAGGGCAAGTGGTGGCCTATGGCCGCCTGCTGCACGGCGCCCTGCATGATGGCTGCACCGCCCTGTTCGTGGCCCAGGGCTTCGAGCCCGATTTCGCCCATGCCATGATGGACGAGCAGGAAACGGCGGTGCTGTGCAAAACCTGGAGCGGTCTGGTGAAGGACGCCCTGGAGCAGGGGCCGGACCAGGCCGTCCTGCTGCCGTTGCTGGCGCGGCTGACCCAGCGCCTGCAGAGCGCCATCGCCGCCCGTGGCGAAGTGCTGGACATGGCCTGGATCGCCGATGCGCCCGCCGCCGCCACATGTTACGAGGCTCTGGCCGAACCGGCCCTGACCGGCGGCGCCCTGCCGTTGGATCGTCTGGTGCTGGATCAGGTCAATCTGGCGGCGGCCTTGCGCCATCTTGCCGACCATTGGGCGGAGTGCGGCCCGGCTTTGTTTCAGCAGGCCTGGGCCCTGGTCAGTCCGTCGCCCGCCGCAGGGTAACGTGAAAGGCCGAGCCCTGTCCGGGAGTGGACTCCACGCCGATCTCACCGCCGAACCGATGCACCAGGCGGCGGCATAAGGACAGGCCGATGCCGGTGCCGCGATCGGACGTGGGCGGCGACACGCGCTGGAACAATTCGAAGATCTTGCCGAAATAGCGCGGTTCGATGCCGATGCCGTTGTCGGCCACGGTGATACGGCAAAAACCATCGGGGCCGTCTTGCGCCGAGATGACGATACGTGGCGTTCGTTCGGCGGCGCGGTAGTCGATGGCGTTCTGGATCAGGTTCTGGAACAGCTCGGCGATCAGGCTCGGTTCGCCCATGACCCGGGGCAGGGGGCCGATGTCGAGATGGGCGCCGCTTTCGCGCAGAGCCAGATCGAGGTTTTGCAGGGCGAGGCGCACGGCCTGGGCGGTGTCCACCGCCGTCAGGGCGTCGTCGCCGCTGCCGGCGCGGGAATAATCCAGCAGGTCGCGCACCAGATTGGTCATACGCTTGCCGCCCTCGACGATGATGTCGATGAAATCGTCGGCATCGGCGTCCAGCCGGCCGCGGTAGCGCCGGTCCAGCAGTTGGGCGAAATGCACCATGTTGCGCAGCGGCGTTTGCAGATCGTGCGAGGCGGCATAGGCGAAACGCTCCAGATCCTCGTTGGAGCGCAGCAGCTGGCGGTTTTTTTCGCGCAGGTCGGCCTCGGCGCGGATGCGGTCGCTCAAGTCGGAAAACAGCCCGATATAATGGGTGATGCGGCCTTCGCCGTCGGTCAGGGTGGCGATGGACAAAAGCTCGGGAAAAATCTCGCCGTTCTGGCGGCGGTTCCAGATTTCGCCGCGCCACTGGCCGGCGCGGGACAGGCCGCGCCACATGTCCTGATAATAGGCGGCATCGTGGCGCCCCGACGACAGCATGCGCGGCGTCTGGCCGATCACGTCCTCCTCGGCATAGCCGAACACCCGCAGGAACGAGGCGTTGACCGAAACGATCTTCTGCGCGGCGTCGGTGATCATCATGCCTTCGGCGCTGTTGGCGTAGAATTTTTCATAAAGCCGCAGATGTTCGCGCACCTTGGCGCGGTCGAGCACGATGCCGACGATGGAGGCGCCGATCTCCAGCAGGGCGCGGTGGAAGCCGCTGGGCAGACGATGTTCGAAGCTGGACAGGGCGAACGAGCCGATCACCTGGCCCGAGGCGGAAAAAATCGGCATGGACCAGCAGGCGCACAGGCCGAAATCGGTGGCCAGCTGGCGGAGATTGCTCCAGCGCGGATCCTCAAAGGTGTTCTGCACGAATTGCGGCTTGCAGCTGAACACGGCGTTGCCGCACGAGCCGTTGCCGGGGCCGGGCCGCAATCCGTTCAGGCGTAAAACGCCTTCCGCCGGAACGCTGGGGGCGGCAAAAACGTTCAGCCGTTCCCGCGCCTCGTCCAGCAGCATCACCGTGCCCACGGAATTGGGCAGCAGCTTTTCCTCCAGACTGCAGACCTGACGGGCGATATCCAGGGCGTTGCCGCCCTTGGCCACGGCCTCCAGGAGCCGTTGCTGCAAGATCAGGATCTGCGTCTGTTCGTCCCGGGACAGCGCGGCGTTTTCGATGGCTTCCCCGTCGGACGGCCGCACCTGCGGATCAGGGCCCAACGCGTTTCCCATAGGTGCCGGATCCTTTCCCCCTTCTAACCCTGGGGGAAGTATATACCCTTTGTCTTATCCGCCATGCGGAAAAAACGCGGCGGGGGAAAGAGGGTTTAAAAACATTCCTCTTCCAGTTTTGTCAGGGCGGCCAGGGCGGCCTGGTCGTCGTGGTCCTCGAACAGTTCGACCATGTAATAGACGTGGGCGTGCAGCAGCAGCAAGGTGTCGGCCACCGGGCGGTCGGTGTTTTCGGCCTGATGCAAGCGGTCCTGGAAACGGTCCCAGAACGGGTTGCCGGACGCCAGGTAAGGCTGCAGATGGGCCAGCACGGCCCGCATATTGCCTTCGAAATCGATGGTGGCGAAACTGCGGTAACGGGTCAGGTTGGACATGCCGGGCCTCATGCGGGGGTCTTCGGAGTGCGCTTTCCGATGTGGCATGGCGAGCGGGGGGCGCTCAACCGCTCAGGCTTCAGCGGCATCGGCGTTGCACCAACGGCATGATGGCCGCATGAACGGCAGGGGGTCAGACCGCCAGCAGGCGCCGCAGCAGATCCACCTTGTCGCGGCCCACGGGGATGCGGGTTTGTCCGTCCTCCAGCATCAGCAGCCAGCGGCCGTCCTGGCGCTGGGCCTGGCGCACCCGGCGCAGATTGACCAGATGGCGGCGATGCACGCGCACGAACACCGTGCCGTCCACCCGCTGCCCCAGGGCGGCCAGCGACAGCGGGCAGAGGAAACGGCCCTGGCCGGTCAGCGCCTCGGCGTAATGGCCCTGGGCGCTGAGGCAGGCCACCTCGTCGATATCGATCAGTTCGGTGCCGCCGTTGCGCAGCAGCGGCAGCTTCAAAAGCCGTCCCTGTTCGCTGTGCTCGGGGGCGGTCATGGCGGTTTCACCCAGGGCATGCACCATCATGCAGTAGCCGTCATCGCCCAGCAGGGTCACCTTGGCCACCAGACTGCCGAACAGGGTGGTGATGACCATGGCGGCGCTGCCGTCCACGGCGTTTTCCGCCGCGTCCAGCAGCCAGCGCACCTTGACGCGGGCGGCGGGGGGATGCAGGTCCAGAAGTGGGGTTCCGGCGGCGGCGCTTTCGGCGCGCAACAGCCGCCGCGCCGTCTGGTTCATGGCGCGGATGCGCCGGCCGGGATCGAGCACCACCACCCCCACCGGCGTATGTTCCAGGCGGTATTCGAAACTGGCGGGCGAAACGGGAAGCGTGGGGCCGGTGCGGGACATGGCCTCAGAGTGATCTGTTCCGCGCCATCCGTCCAGAGGTGAACCGTGGGCCTGAAAGCCGAAGACCCGGCGGTGGAACCGCCGGGTCTTGAAATTTGGTGGAGCCAAGGAGGATCGAACTCCTGACCTCTACAATGCCATTGTAGCGCTCTCCCAGCTGAGCTATGGCCCCGAAACCTGGGCCGCGCCGGTGGCGCGGTGGAGGCGGACCATAAGAGCTTTGCGTTAAAGATGCAAGCGAAACAACAGCCTGACCGGTAAAAAAATTCGTGCCGGGGGCTTCCCGGGTCACAAGCGCAAAGCGGACGGCTATTCCCGCAGCAGCCGGCTGATCTTCTGCACGAAGGCGGCGACGGCGCGGTCGAACTCGGCGTTGCGTTCGGCGTCGCCGAGGTCGGGCACGCTCAAGGTCAGGCTGCGGCCCGCCGCCAGCGAGCGCACCAGATGGATGCGGTGCGGGTGGGCGGCCTGGTAGGCGGCCAGGAAGCGCCGCCGCTCGTCGGGCGAGAAATGGCAGATGTCCAGGATGGCCTCCACATGCCCGGCGGGAATGGGCGTGGGGTAGGCCGGATTGGCGATCTGCGAGACGAAGCTCGGATTGCTGCCCAGCCCTTCCGCCAGCCGGCGGCGCATGCCCGAGGGGCGCAGGTCCAGCACCGCTTTCAGGATGCTTTTATAGGCGGCCACCGCGTCCTGGGGGGCGGGCGGGGCGGGGGGGTCGATCTCGTGTCCGCTCACGGAATGCAGGCCTCCTCGGCCGCCTGTTGCACCAGGGCCAGATCGGCCCCGCCCGAAGCCTCGGCGGCGGCCATGATGGCCCCTTCCACGATGGGGGCGTCGCAGATCACCACGCGGGCGCGCCGTTCTTCCGGCAACAGCTCGATGGCCATTTCGCTGCTGGTTTCGGCGCCGCCCAGATCCACCAGCAGGGCCACGCCGCGCTCCGACCAGGCCTCGCCGATGGCGGCGACGATGCGCGTCACATCGGTGCCGAGGCCGCCGGCGCAATCGCCGCCGGCCCAGGCCAGCGGCACCTGATCCTGAACCATCTGCCGCACCATGGCGGCGGTGCCCCGGGCGATATCGGGGGAATGGGAGACGATGACGATTCCCACCGTGGCCTGTGCCGCCGTGCCGTTCATGGCCGTGTTCCCTGTTGCGGACCCTGATGCCGCCATCATCCATGGCGGCGGGGATCGTCACAAGGAAATTGCGGTCTCCCTTTCGCCGAGGGCGGCGACGATCCCGGGAAACAGCGCCGCCGACAGGCTGAGGGCGGGCACGCCCGCCGCCACCAGCCGCCGCGCCGCCGCCGGCTGTCCCGCCGCCTCGCCGCACACCGCCACATGGCGGCCATGGCGTCGCCCGGCCTCGACCACCTGGCGGATCAGGGCCAGCACCGCCGGATGGGTGGCGTCGGCGAAACGGGCCAGGGCGGGATGGCCCCGTTCCGCCGCCAGGGTGTATTGCGTGAGGTCGTTGGTGCCGATGGAAAAGAAATCGGCCACCTCGGCCAGGGCGTCGGCGGTCAGGGCGGCGGCGGGAACCTCCACCATCACCCCCAGCGGCACCGGCCAGGCATGGGGCACGCCCTCTTCGGCCAGGCTCCGATGCGCCGCCTCCAGATGGGCGCGGGCCTCGGTCACCTCGGCGGGATCGGTGACCATGGGCAGCATGATGCGCAGATCGTGCCCGGCCCCGGCGCCGAGGATGGCGCGCAACTGGGTGACGAACAGCGCGGGCCGGGCCAGCGACAGCCGCAGCCCGCGCACACCGAGGAAGGGATTGGCCTCGGGCGGCATGGTCAGATAGGGCATGGGCTTGTCGCCGCCGGCATCCAGGGTGCGCACGGTGATGGGGCGGCCGGCGAACAGCGCGAAAATCTCCTTGAGGCGCGCCGTCTGCTCGGCCTCGTCCGGGGCGTCGGCGCGGTCGAGGAACAGCATCTCGGTGCGCAGCAGGCCGATGCCGAAGGCGCCGGCGGCGCGGGCCAGGGCGGCATCGCGCGGGCCGGTGACATTGGCCCATAAGTCCACCCGGCCGCCGCCGGGCAGGGCCACGCCGCCATCGGTCAGGGCCATGGCCGGGGCGGCGGCGGGGCGGCGGGCGGCGAAGGCGGCACACTGTTGCGGATCCGGATTGAAAATCAGCTCGCCGCTGGCGCCGTCGAAGGCGGCGCTGGCCGGCAGGGTGTCGGGCAACAGGGCGGCGGCCCCGGCCAGGGCGGGAATGCCCAAACCGCGTAACAGGATGGCGGCGTGCGAGGTGGCGCCGCCGCGGCGGTCGATCACCCCCAGCACGCGGGCGGGGTCCAGGGCCTGGGCCAGCGACGGCGGCAGATCCTCGGCCACTAGAATGGCGGGCGGGCCCGGCGGCAGGGCGGGTTGGGCGGGGGCGCCGCTCAGCAGCGTCAGCGCCCGGCGGGTGGCGTCGCGCAGATCGGCGGCGCGGGCCCGCAGCAGGGCGTCTTCCAGCCCGGCGAAGCGGGCGGCGGCCTCGGCCCCGGCGCGGGCCAGGGCGTCGGCGGCGTTGCGAGACTCGTCGCCGATCTTGCGGGCGGCGGCGGCGCGGAAATCGGGATCGCGTAAGAACACCGCCTGGACCGCCAGAATATCGCCGCCGGGGCGGGCGGCCTCGCGGTCCAGGGCTGCGGCGGCCTGGTCCAGGGCAAGGATCAGACGGGCGAGATCGGCGTCCGGATCGGTGCTCGGGGTCTGGGAAACCACGGGGTCGGCGGGGCGCCACAGCCGCAGCGGACCGATGGCGATGCCGGGCGACACCGGCAGGGCCCGCCCGTCCATGACCGGCGCGGCGGCGGGGGGCGGGGCCTCGTCGGCGCCGGTGCAGGCGGCGACGAGATCGGCCAGGGCCCGCACCGCCCGGGGCGCGTCCTCGCCCCGGCCGCTGATGCGCAGGCGGTGGCCGCACAGAGCTCCCAGCGTGCCCAGGGCCACCAGACTGCGGGCCGAGGCCGGGCCGGCCCCGGTATCGAGGTCGCTGACGAACAGCGTGGCGGCAAAGCCCGCCGCCGCCACGGCCAGACGGGCCGCCGGGCGGGCGTGCAGGCCGTGCGGATCGCGGATCACCGCCTCGGCCGCCGCCTCGACCGCCTCGGCGGGTGCGACGACGGGCGGCGGGGCGGACGCGGGCGCCTCCTCCTCCAGCTGGCTTCGCTTCGGGGCCAGGGCCTGGCGGGCTTCGGCGGCCACCGCGTCCAGCGGCAAGCCGGCGGCGGCGGCCACGGCGGCGGCCACCGCCCCCTCCACGAAGGGGGCGGCCACCAGACGGGCGCGGGCCTTCAGGGCGGGATCCACCATGTCCAATGCCATGTCGGCCGAAAGCAGGGCGCTGCCCAGATCCACCAGCACCAGGGTGCCCGCCGCCGTATCGAGGGCGGTCAGACGGTCCTGCACCAACAGGGGATCGGTGCCGAGATCGCCGTGCTCCGGGCCGCAGCCGGCGGCGCAGTCCAGCACCACGGTGCCGCCGGTCATCTGGGCGGCCAGGTCCGCCGTGGCGCGGGCCAGGGCCCGGGAGTGGGACACCAGCAGCAGGGAAACGCGGGGCGGGGTCATGGTTTTAGCCCGCCGGCTCGGCCAGCCGCCGCAACAGGAGATGCGACGAGGTGGCGCCGGGATCCTGGTGGCCGATGCTGCGTTCGCCGAGATAGCTGGCGCGGCCTTTGTGGGCCAGCATGGGGATGGTGTCCTTCATGCCCTGTTCGGCGGCGGCGGCGGCGGCGGCCAGGGCCTGTTCCAGCGGCTGGCCGGCGGCGGCCTTGAGGGCGGCCAGGGCCGGGGTCAGGGCGTCCACCATGGTTTTTTCCCCGGGCTGGGCCTTGCCGCGCGCCATCAGGCCAGTCAATCCGGCTTCAAAACATTCCGTCCACTCGGCCAGGGTCAGGCTGGTTTTGCCCGCCGCCTTGCCGGCGGCCTGCAGAAAGAACGTGCCGTAAAGCGGGCCCGAGGCCCCGCCCACGGTGCTGATCAGGGTCATGGCCACGGTTTTCAGCAGCGTGCCCACATCGGCGGGGGGCGCCGCCGTCAGTTTGTCGCGCACGGCGGCAAAGCCGCGCGCCATGTTGACGCCATGGTCGCTGTCACCGATCGGCGCGTCCAGTTCGGTGAGATAGGCCTTGGCCTGCTCCAGGTCGGCGGCGGCCTCGAGCAGCCAGGTGGTCATGCGGTCGGTCGAAAGGTCGGCCATGGCGTCCTCCTGTGGGTCTTTTTTTATTTCGGAATCGTTTTTATTTTAGGCGCCCCAACGCAGGCTGGGGGTGAGCACCGGGGCATCCCAGCAGGTCAGCATCTCCTCGTCCATTTTCAGCAAGGTGATGGAGGTGCCGGCCATGTCCAGGCTGGTGATGTAGCTGCCCACCAGATTGCGCACCACTTTGAGACCGTGCTTGCGGGCGATCTCGGCGGCCTTGCGGTAGATGATGTAAAGCTCCACCGCCGGGGTGGCGCCCATGCCGTTGACGAACATCAGCACCGGATCGCCGCTTTTGAAGGGCAGATCGGCCAGGACCGGCTCCATCAGCATTTCGGTGATGCGGTCGGCCTTTTCCAGTTTCACCCGGTGGCGGCCCGGCTCGCCGTGGATGCCGATGCCGATTTCCATCTCGTCGTCGGCCAGGTCGAAGGAGGGCTTGCCCACATGGGGCACGGTGCAGGCCGACAGGGCCATGCCCATGGAGCGGCCTTGCGCGTTGACCCGGCGGCACATCTCGGCCACCGCCGTCAGCGGCGCCTTGCGTTCGGCCAGGCCGCCGCAGATCTTTTCCGCCAGCACCGTGGTGCCGACGCCGCGCCGTCCGGCGGTCCAGGTGCTGTCCTCCACCGCTACGTCGTCGTCGATGACCACGCTTTCCACGGCGATGCCCTCGGCCCGGGCCAGATCGGCGGCCATTTCGAAATTCAGCACGTCGCCGGTATAGTTCTTGACGATATGCAGCACGCCGGCCCCGCCGTTCACCGCCTTCGAGGCTTCGAACATCTGATCGGGGGTGGGCGAGGTGAACACCGCGCCGGGGCAGGCGGCGTCCAGCATGCCGCGGCCGACGAAGCCGCCGTGCATGGGTTCGTGCCCGGAGCCGCCGCCGGACACCAGGGCCACCTTGCCGGCCACGGGGGCATCGGCGCGCATGATGAAATCGGGGGCGCGGCACACCTTGATCAGGCTGGAATGGGCGGCCTCCATGCCCTCCAAGGCCTCGGCGACGACCGCCTCGGGAGCGTTGATCAACTTTTTCATGGATTTCCTCCTCATGACACAGGAGCCCGGCCGGACGAAAGGGTCCGGCCCTATCGGGCATCGGACGACGGGGGACATGCAATGCGTCATTGACCGGTTTGGACGGCCGCTTCTGCGGGCGGCTTCATGGAGAGTCATGATACGCCGCATTAAGTGGAATGTTTAGTATTAAAGTCGCCGGGTTTCTCGCCCGGACCGTCTTCTCCGTCCTCTTCCGCATCGGTGTCATCGCCAAAGGGCAGAGCCGGGGCGTCGACGCCAGGACCGGCGTCCGCCGTTGTGGTCCGCCGCAAGGCGTGCCACTCCCAAAGCAGATAGACCGCCGGCAGCACCATCATGGTGAGAAGAAGGGAGCTGAGCATGCCCCCCACCATCGGCGCGGCGATGCGCCGCATGATTTCCGATCCGGTGCCGCCGCCGATCATCACCGGCAGCAGGCCGGAAATGATCGCCGCCGCCGTCATGGAAATCGGTCGCAGCCGTAACAAAGCGCCATCGCGCACCGCGGCGCGCAGGCCGTCGTAGCTGAGGCTCTGGCCGTTCTTTTGGCAGTGATGGACGTAATGGGTCACCGACTGGTTGAGATAGACGATCATCACCATGCCGATTTCCACGGTGACGCCGGCCAGGGCGATGAACCCCACCGCCGCGGCGACCGAAAGATTGTAGCCCAGCAGGTAGAGCAGCCACAGGCCGCCGGAAAGCGCCATCGGCAACGTGCCCAGGATGATCAGCATCTGGGGGACGTTGCGAAACGACAGATAAACCAGGAAACCGATGAGGACGATGGTCAGCGGCACGACGAGCTTCAGGTTTTCCTTGGCTTTCTGCATGTACTCGTATTGTCCCGACCAGACGATCGAATAACCGGTGGGCAGGGTGATCTTCTTGGCGACCAGCCGCCTGGCGTCCCGGACGTAGGAGCCGATATCGCGGTGACGAATATCCACGAAGGTCCAGCCGGTCAACTGCGCCCCCTCGCTTTTGATCAGCGGCGGGCCATCCTCGATGCTGATCCGGGCGACGTCGCCGAGCACAACATGCGCGCCGTTCGCGGTAACGATGGGAAGCGCGCGCAGATGGTCCGGCGAATCGCGCCAATCGCGCGGGTAGCGAAGATTGACGGGATAGCGTTCCAGGCCTTCCACGGTTTCGGTCACGTTCATGCCGCCGATGGCCGAACGCACCACGTCCTGGACATCGCTGATATTGAGGCCGTAGCGGGCGGCGCGGTTCCGGTCGATATGGACCACCAGATATCGTCCGCCCGCCACCCGTTCGGAATAGACCGAGGCGGTGCCCGGCACAGCGGGCAGGATCTTTTCCAGTTCGGCGCCGATGGTCTGGATTTCGTTGAGATTGGGGCCGTTGACCTTGATCCCCACCGGCGTCTTGATGCCGGTGGACAGCATGTCGATCCGGGTTTTGATGGGCATGACCCAGGCATTGGCAAGGCCGGGAATCCGCACGCGCTCTTCAAGCTGGTGAATGACGTCGGCCTTGGTCACGCCCGGCGGCCAGGCCGATTGCGGCTTGAACTGGATCACCGTTTCGACCATCGACAACGGTGCCGGATCGGTTGCGGTTTCGGCGCGCCCCATCTTGCCGTAAACGGTGGCCACTTCCGGCACCGATTTGATCAGCTTGTCGGCCTGTTGCAGGAGGTAGGCCGCGCTATCGACCGAAATGCCGGGGCGGGCCGAGGGCATGTACAGCAGATCGCCCTCATCCAGGGGCGGCATGAACTCGGCGCCCAGATGCAGCGCCGGCCAGAGGCCGCCGAGAATGATGACGAGGCCGCAAAGCGTGGCGGTCCAGGGATGATCGATCACGGCGCCGATGATCGGCCGATAGAGCCGGTTCAAGACGCGGTTTATCGGGTTTTTATGTTCCGGAACGATTTTGCCGCGGATGAAATAGCCCATCAGGACGGGGATCAACGTTACGGCCAGGCTCGATGCGGCGGCCATGGAATAGATTTTGGTATAGGCCAGCGGTGAGAACAATCGGCCGGCCTGTCCTTCCAGGCTCAGCACCGGGGCGAAACTGACCGTGATGATCAGCAGCGCGAAAAAGAGCGGCGGCCCAACCTCGACCGCCGCCGCTTCCACCAGCCGCCAGCGGTTGGCCGAGGTCAGCGGCTCGTGTTCCTGGTGTTTGTGCAAGGTCTCGATCATGACGATGGCGCCGTCCACCATGGCGCCGATGGCGATGGCGATACCGCCCAGCGACATGATGTTGGCGTTCAATCCCTGCCAGCGCATCACGATGAAAGCCATCAGAATGCCCACCGGCAGGCTGAAGATCGCCACCAGGGAGGAGCGGAAGTGGAACAGGAACACGCCGCAGACCAGGGCGACGACGAGAAACTCTTCCAGCAGTTTTTCACGCAGATTGTCGATGGCGTGCCCGATCAGTTCGGAACGGTCGTAAACGGGCACGATCTCGACGCCGGGCGGCAGGCTGGCCTTGAGGGCGGTCAGCTTGGCCTTGACGCCGTCGATCACCTTTTGCGCGTTTTCGCCATAACGCATGACGATGATGCCGCCCACGGCCTCGCCCTGGCCGTTCAGTTCGGCGACGCCGCGGCGCAGTTGCGGACCCAGCCGCACCGTCGCCACATCCTTGAGCTGCACCGGCACGCCGTTGGCGCCGGTCTTGACCGGGATTTCCAGCAGATCCTTGATGCTTTTGGTGTAGCCGGTGGCGCGGACCATATATTCGGCGCCGGCCATCTCGACCAGGGCGCCGCCCTCCTCGTGATTGCCCCGCTGGATGGCTTGCCCCACCTGCGCCAGCGGAATGCCGTAGGCGCGCAATTTGTCGGGATCGACCACCACCTGATACTGCTTGACCATGCCGCCCACTGTGGCGACCTGGGCCACGCCGGACACGGTTTCCAACTCATATTTCAAGAACCAGTCCTGCAGGCTGGTGAGCTGCGAGAGCGTGTGCCTGCCGCTGCGGTCGATCAGCGCGTATTCGTAAACCCAGCCGACCCCGGTGGCGTCCGGCCCCAGGCTGGGATGGGTCTCGGGCGGCAGCTGTCCGGCGACCTCGTTCAGATATTCCAGCACGCGGGACCGCGCCCAGTAGAGATCGGTGCCGTCCTTGAAGATCACATAGATGTAGGAATCACCGAAAAACGAATAGCCCCGCACCACCGTGGCGCCGGGCACGGCAAGCATCGCCGTTTCCAGGGGATAGGTCACCTGATCCTGCACGATCTGCGGCGCCTGGCCGGGATAGGAGGTCTTGATGATGACCTGGACGTCGGAAAGATCGGGAATGGCGTCCACCGGGGTCTGCTTCAGGGCGTAAAGACCGGCGATCACCACGAAAATCAGACCCAGCAGGACGAATCCCCGGTTTCTGATCGACCAGCGGATGATCGCGGCGATCATGGCCGTTCTCCCTGAGGGGGCGCGGACGCCATCGGTGGGGCGCCCGGCGGCATTTTCATGGCGGCGGGCCCGGCCAGACAAGCCGCCCGCCCGCCGCCGATATGTAATTTCGCCTCGTCGAGGTTGGCTTCGGAATCGATCAGGAACTGCGCGGAAACCACCACGCGCTGACCGGCCCGTATTCCCTGGAGAATCTGGATGTTCTGGCCGGTTTGAAAGCCCGGCACCACCGGGCAGATATCGAACCGCCCCTTGCCCAGCGCCACGGCCACCCGCGCGCCGCTGCCGGTACGGATCAGGGCCGATTCGGGGATATAGGTCGCCGTCTCGGCGGCGATATCGATGGCCACGTGGGCGTACATGTTGGGGCGCAGCAGCCCATCCTGGTTGGGGAAGCGCAGGCGCACCCTGACGGTGCGCGTCGCCGCCACGATGTTGGGGTAGATGTAGTCGATTTGGCCGGTCCAGCGTCTGCCGGGAAAGGCGTCGATGCTGGCGGTTACCGGCTGGCCGGGATGCAACGCCGCCGCTTCGCTTTCATCCACTTCCGCCAAAATCCACACGCTGGACAGGTCGCCGATTTTCATGACCTGGGTTGCCGGTTTGACATATTCGCCGGCACGGACCCCCAGCATCATGACCACGCCCGGTTGGTCGGCGTAGCGGATGATCCGGTTGGAGGATTTGCGCCGTTTCGCCAGGGCGCGCACTTCGCCCGGAGCGACGCCGAGCGCCAGAAGGCGTTGGCGCGACGCGTCGGTCAGCGCCGGTATGCCACTGGCCAGCGCCGTCAGATATTCCTCCTCGGCCGTGGCCAGTTTGGGCGAGAACAGCGCATAGAGGGGTTGCCCCTTTTTCACCGCGTCGCCTTCGGCCTTGACGTTCAGCGTTTCGATCCAGCCTTCGGCGCGGGTATTGATGCTGACGACGCGATCCTCATCGTAGCCCACATACCCGACATCCTCGATGCGCCGCTTGAGCAGGCCCTCCTTGACCTCCGCCGTCCGCACGCCCAACTGCTGCACCATATCCGGTGAGATGCTCACGTCGCTGGCGGCGGCGCCGGCGGGGGCATCGCCATAAACCGGAACGAGATCCATGCCCATCGGGGATTTGCCCGGTTTGTCGCTGTGGTAGCCGGGGTTCATCGGCGCGACCCAGTAAAGCGGCTTGCGGACGGCGGCGGTGTGGGCCGGCGCCGAGGTCGCGCGGTGATGGCCCAACGAATAGCCGCCATATCCGGCAGCCAGCAGGACCGCCGCCAGGGCGACGCCGGTCAGAAATGCGCGTGGGCTCATGGCGATTGATTCTCCGCTTGATCGGTAAGGCTCCGGCCGCCCGTCTGGTAGTCGAGCGACGCGAACTGGATGAAGTAGTCGGCACGGGCGCGTTCCCGCTCCAGTTCGATTTTGAGAAGCTGCTGCTCGGCGGCGATCACTTTGGTGAAGTCGCCATCGCCCGTTCGGTAATCGGCCTCGGCGGCGCGCAGATCCAATGTGGCCACCGGCAGCAGATGACCGTCGTAAAGCGCGATGCTGTCATGGAGTTGCCGCAACGCCGCATAGGTCTGACTCAGATCGGCGAGCAATTGATCCTTGAGGGCCAGATAACGCTGCTGACGGGTGTCGAGCGCGGCGTAGGAATCGTCGAGCTCGCCGGTGTGATTGGCGCCAAACGGAATGTTGATGGAAACGCCGACCGTGTATTGCTTCTGGTAGGGCTGCATCAGCTGATTTTGCCCGGCCATGAAAGTGAGGTTGGGGTAAAAGCCGTCTTCGGCCAGGGCGACACGGTCGCGGCTGGCCGAAACCTGCTTGTTCCATCCCGTGAGGGCCGGATTTTGCGCCAGCGCGATGGCGTTCAGCCGGTTCAGATCCGCCGGAACATCCGGTTCCGGAAGCCGGGGGCCGGGCGGCGGCACGGCGGCGGCCGGCCCGGTATCGAGCAACTGGTTGATGTCGGCCTGAACGGCGGTTTCGCGCCGCTTAAGGTCAAGAGTCTCATTCTGCAGCCGCAGACGCTCCACCTCGGCCCGCAAGACGTCCTGTTGCGGCGCCTGTCCCGAGGCATAGGCGGCGCGGGCCACGGCCCGCAAACGCTCGACCAGGGCGATGTCGGTGGCGTTGATCGCCAGCGCCTTGTGGACATAGTACCAGTCGGCATAGACGGCCCGCGCCTTGGCCGCCAGGCGCAGACGGGTATCGGCCAACTGGTCCGCGACGGAACCGGCCTCTTCCATCGCCGCCTTTGTCCGCAGGCTGAGCACACCCGGCCAGGGAATTTTCTGGCTGATCTGATAGACCGAGAGATAGCCGTTCTTGGTGTCGACCGTTTCCGGCGTGGTGTTGTAGGAGATCACCGGATCCTCCAGCGCCCCCGCCGAGGCGACGCGGGCCAGAGCGCCGCGCCGTTCGGCGTCCGTCGCCTTGATGAGCCGGTTCCGGTCGAGAACGCGTCGAACGAATTGGCCGGGATCGAGCGTGGAGCCGCCCGGGTCCGCGGGGCTCTCCGCCCAGGCGGGCGTGGCCAGCAGCAGCGCAAGGGTCGCCGCCGTCACAAGCGGAAGATGCCGTCTCGTCATCGGAGTGTCTCCCTACCCGGCCGCATGGTCACGGCACCGCCATGAAAGGAACCGATCCGACGATGGGAGCGGCTTCCCCCGGGATCGTGGCCGAAACCGTCAGGGTCCAGGGTCCGCCGCCGGCCAGATCGGCAACGAAGGGATAGTCACCCTTGTCGTCCGGCGGCATTGCCGAAACCCTGGTCGCCATGGGGGCCATGCCTTGCATGGGCATTTCCATCTTGGGCTGTGAAAGCCTGGCCCCGGCCACCGGTCGGCCATCCGGCAGATGCACGATCCGCAAGACGATCGTTGTTGTGGCCGTGGCCGGAACTTGCGCGCGCACCGCCTCGAAGCGGTAATCGCGCGGGCCGGCCAGAGCGGCGCTCCCGGCCCCGATCGACACGGCGCAGGCCATGCCGAAAGTCATCCATCCGCGCATCCGCATTGCTCGTCTCCTTACATCGAATTTCACAGCACGCCCTGAAGCGGCCTCATCGCGATATACACCCCGCGTTGCGGCGACCCCTGTAAAGTTTTGTAAACGGGACGGTTGCCGGGTTGCCAAGCCGGTTCCCGAGCGCGCACAAGTACGGGCGCCTCACCGCTCTTTCCGGATTGCAGACGATGAAATTTCCGCCTCTCGATTCCATTGCCGGCCGGACCCTGATCGTGCTGCTGGTCGGTCTGACGCTGTCGCATATCGCCAGCACGGCGCTGTTATCCCTCGACCGTCGCGCGGCGGTCGGCGCCGCGGCCGAACAGGTGTGCGTCGAGCGTGCCGCGGTGTTGGCGCGGCTTCTCGACCACAGCGCCGCCGACCGGCGGGCCGCCCTGGCGGCGGAACTGGCCAGTCCGACTCTTCACGTGGCGATCGCCGCCGCACCGGCCGTTGCGCCGCGGCATCGCGACAGCCGCGCTCTGGGCCTCGTCGCCGCCGCCTTCCGCCCCTATTTCGGCACGGTGGCGGACCCGCGCCTGCATGTGGTTTACCGGACCATCGTCGCATCCCCGCGCTCCATGCCGAGAGCCATCCTCGAGGGCTTTCCCGGGGATCGGGTGATGGAGATTTCCTTCCGCCTGTCGGATGGCGCCTGGGCTAATTTCAAACTGGCCATGGCCGGCGCCGCCACCCTCTGGTCGCCGCACGCCGTCGCCTCGACCCTGGTGATGCTGACCGGAATTATCGTGCTGGGCGGCTGGGCGACGGGTTGGGTCGGCCGGCCCCTGGCCGCCTTCGCCAGAGCCGCGGATCGTTTGGGCCGCGACGTCAACGCCCCGCCGTTGCCCTCCAACGGTCCGCCCGAGGTGCGCCATGCCGCCACCGCCTTCAACGATATGCAAACCCGCATCCGCCGCTTCGTCGAGGACCGTACCCGGATGCTGGCCGCCATCTCCCACGATTTGCGCAGTCCCATCACCCGGATGCGGCTGCGGGCCGAAATGATGCCGGGGGACGAGGTGCGGGCGCGCATGTTGGCCGATCTTGACGAAATGGAGGTGATGGTCGCCTCCACCCTGGAGTTCGCGCGGGGAGAGGCCGCCGACGAACCGACCCAGAGCATCGATCTGGCGGCGACCCTGGCCACCATCTGCGATAATGCCAGCGATCTCGGATTGGCGGCCGCTTACGTCTGGGAACGGCGCGAACTGTGCCATTGCCGCCCCATGGCGATGAAACGCGCCTTGACCAATCTGGTGGAGAACGCCGCCCGATATGGCGGGCGGGCGCGGGTGTTCACGCATCATCACAAGAGCGGCCTTGATGTGATCATCGAGGACGAGGGGCCGGGCATTCCCGAGGCGGAGATGGAAGCGGTTTTCGCCCCCTTTCATCGCCTGGAGGAATCGCGCAACCGTAAAACCGGCGGCGTTGGTTTGGGCATGACGGTGGCCCGGACCATTGTTCGCTCCCATGGCGGCGACATCCGGCTGGAAAACCGGTCCGAGGGCGGTTTGCGGGTTGTCGTCACCCTGCCGCGGGAGGTCTCGGCATGATCCCGTCCGCCCATGTTCTGGTGGTCGATGATGACCGCGAAATCGGTGAGCTCCTGGTCCGGGCGCTGGGAGCGCAAGGGTTTCGGGTGACGGCTGTCGAGGATGGCGCCGGTTTGCGCCGCGTGCAGGCCGAAGATCCCGCGGACGTGGTGATTCTCGACCTGATGCTGCCGGGCGAGGACGGGTTGACGCTTTTGCGCGACCTGCGTCGCCGCAGCGCCCTGCCGGTGATCATGCTGACCGCCGTGGGAGGCGAACCCGACCGCGTGGCCGGACTGGAACTGGGCGCCGACGACTATCTTCCCAAGCCGTTCACCACCCGCGAATTGCTGGCCCGTCTCCGGGCGGTGCTGCGCCGGGCGGGCGGCGGCGTGGACGAGATATTGGATTTTGCCACCTGGCGTCTGGATGTGGGGCGTCGGCGCCTGACCGCGCGGGATGGGATGCTGGTGGAGCTGACCAGCGGCGAATATGATCTGCTGCTGGTCTTTCTCCGCCATCCCAGGCAGGTTCTCAACCGTGACGAACTTCTCGATCTGGCCCGTGGCCGCGTGGCCGGGCCCGAGGATCGCACCATCGACGTGCAGGTGGGCCGCCTGCGGCGGAAGCTGGAAGCCGATCCCAAGGCGCCCGATCTCATTAAAACGGTGCGGGGTGGCGGCTATATGCTGGCGACGGAGGTCCGCCGCGCCGATCCGCCGTGATGCCTTGGAAAGACCGGTTGAAAGGGATTGCGGCCAGCCGTTACCATAATCCTCGGCGGGGTGTGGTTCTAAGGTGGCGGCCATGCAGGCGATCTACGACGAAACGTATCGGTTCACCTGGAGCGACCTCGGCGATATCGCCACCGGACGCCCCAATCTGGGCGGCGAGGTGCCGGTTGCGATGTACCGGCTGTCGCAATACACCATGCGCGAGGCGTTGGAGCGGCGTTTCGGAAACGAGGCGGCAAAGGTGCTGCTGCGCGAGGCCGGATGGATCGCCGGACGGGAGTTCTATCGCAATGTTCTGCCGCCCGCCGCCGATTTTCCCGCGTTCGTCGCCAACCTGCAAGAGGCGTTGAAGGCGCAGAAAATCGGCATTCTGCGTCTTGAGAAGGCGGATCTGGAACGGTACTCCTTCGTGCTGACCGTCTCGGAGGATCTGGATTGTTCCGGCCTGCCGGTTTCCGGCACCACCGTGTGCGATTACGACGAAGGCTTTATCGCCGGGGTGTTTCACGCCTTTACCGGCCAGCATTTCCAGGCCGAGGAAGTGGATTGCTGGGCGACGGGGGATCGCACCTGCCGCTTCGAGGTGCGCAAGGACAGCGTTGGGGCATGAGCGAGGACGAGACTCTTCACGCCCTGGCGCGCTGTATCGAGGCCTTGGCCAACGGGTCCGAGGCCGCGCCGCCGCCACGGCCCGAGGCGGCCGGGCCGGGTCTGACGGCGCTCTTGCGCGCGGTGGACCAGCTGGCGGAGCAGCTGCGGCAGCTCAAGGCTTTTTCCATCGCCTTGTCGAACGGCTGCATCGACGTGCCGGTGCCGCCGCGCCAACATCTGCTGGACCCTTTGAAATCGCTGCAGGCCAGTCTCAAGCATCTCACCTGGCAGACGCAGGAGGTGGCGGCCGGTGATTTCAGCCAGACGGTGGATTTTCTCGGTGCGTTTTCCACCGCCTTCAATCAGATGGTGGCGGCCCTGCGCGACAAGCGGCGGGCCGAGCAGGAAAGCCTGCATCTGGCCCGGCTGGCCAGCGTGGGGCAGCTGGCGGCGGGCGTGGCCCACGAGATCAACACGCCGCTGCAATATGTGGGCGACAATCTGGATTTTCTCGGCGAAGGGGTGGCCCTGCTGCTGGATGGCGGCGGGCCGGTCGAGGATCTGGGCGCCGATTTACGGGACGCGGTGGCGCAATCGCGCGACGGCATCCGCCATATCGCCGGCATCGTCGCCTCCTTGCGGGAGTTTTCCCATCCGGGCGGAACCGGGCGCCGCGCCGCCGATCTCAACCGCGCCCTGGAAAACACCGTTACCCTGTCGCGGCACGCCTGGAAGGAGGTGGCCGAGGTGGAGATGGCCCTCGATCCCGCTCTGCCGCTGGTGGTATGCGAGCCCGACAGTCTTAATCAGGTGTTTCTCAATCTGATCCTCAACGCCGCCGAGGCCCTGGCCGAGGCCGGGCGGGCGGCGGGCGGGAATGGCCGCATCACCCTGACCACCGGCCTGCGGGGCGATGCGGTGGAAATCCTTGTCGCCGATACCGGGCCGGGTGTGCCGCCGGCCTTGCGCCAGCGCATCTTCGAGCCGTTCTTCACCACCAAGCGGGTGGGGAAGGGCGTGGGGCAGGGTCTGGCCCTGTGCCGGAGCATCGTGGAAATCACCCATCGCGGCACGCTGACGGTGGGCGATGCGCCGGGCGGCGGAGCGCTGTTCACCCTGCGCCTGCCGCTGGACGGGGCGGGAACGGCAGGATGACCCGGCGGCCGGTCTTTCCCCCTTCGGAGCATTACGACGGCAAACGGTTTTTCAATCCCGGCGACGACGACGATCGCGGCCTGCGCGATCTGCTGCGCTGGCGGCTGTCGCGGCGGCCTCAGCCCTGGCCGGCGGCGGAAACGGCGGCGGCGGCGGATCCGCTCCCGCGCGGCGACGGCGACGGCATTACCGTCACCTATATCGGTCAGGCCACCTTTCTCATTCAATGCGCCGGCTTCAACCTGCTGAGCGATCCCATCTTTTCGCGCCGGGCCAGTCCGCTGTCGTGGCTGGGGCCGGAACGGGTGCGCCCGCCCGCCCTCGCGCTGGACCGCCTGCCGCCGATCCATGCCGTGCTGCTCAGCCATAATCATTACGATCACATGGATCTGCCCAGCCTGCGCCGGCTGCGGGACCGCTGGGCGCCGGTCATCGTCACCGGACTCGGCAACGGCGCCGTTCTGGCGGCGCGCGGCATGAAAGGCGCCGTCGAACTGGACTGGTGGCAAAGCTGCGCTTTGGGCGGGGGCGTTACCGTGCATTTCGTACCGGCGCGGCATTGGTCGAAACGCGGCCTGTTCGACCGCCGCGCCACCCTGTGGGGCGGCCATGTGGTGGAATCGCCGGCCGGGCGGCTGTTTTTCGCCGGCGATACCGGCTATGCCGGCCATTTCACCGCCATCCGCCAGCGCCTGGGCCCGCCCGACGTGGCGCTGCTGCCCATCGGCGCCTATGCGCCGCGCTGGTTCATGGCGGCGCAGCATATGGATCCCGAGGAGGCGGTGCGCGCCCATCTCGATCTGGGGGCCGATCTCAGCGTGGCCATGCATTTCGCCACCTTTCCGCTGACCGACGAGGGCATGGACGAACCGGCGGGACGCCTGGAGGAGGAGCGGCGCCGTTACGGCGTCGCGCCCTGCCGGTTCCGGGTGCCGGCGTTCGGCCAGCCCCTCAGCTGGCGTCCGGCGGCTCCGCCAGCGCCGCCAGCGCCGGACGGGACAGAACGCGCAGCGAGCCCCGGCCCAGCCGCAGCCAGCCCGCCTGCTCCCAGCGCCGTAAGGTCCGGCTGACGGTATAAAGAGTGGTGCCGCACAGTTCGGCCAGATCCTGCCGGGTCAGGGGCAGCGCCGCAGCGCTGCTCTGGCGCAGCAGCGTTCTGGCCAGACGCTGGTCCACCCGGGCGGTGGCCAGATCGAGCACACGGCTTTCCGCCTCGCGCAGGCGGGCGCCCATCAGGGTCAGCAGCGTCAGGGTCAGGCGCGGCGTGGCCAGCAGGGTTTGGCGCATGCGGCCGGTATCCCAGGCCAGGGCGCGGCAGGCGGCCAGGCTTTCGGCGGTGCCGGGATACCGGGCCTGGCCCATCACGCCGGCCCAGCCGAAAATATCGCCGGCGCCGATCAGCCGTGCCGCCCCCTGCGCGCCCGACGGGGTGGTCTGGCTCAGCTTGACATGCCCTTCCAGCAGCAGGAAACAGCGGTCGGCGGTATCACCGGCATGAAAGAAAGCCGTAGCGCGCTTTGTGGTCTTTTCATGGGCATACCCCAGCAGCAGGGTCAGATCGCAGCCTGTCAGCCCCTGAAAAAGCGGATTTTGTCGGAGATGCGATGGAATCATCATTTCCGACAAATATAGTCTGTTATTTGCGCCGGCGCAAAGACCGATCCCGCCTTTCGGGGCAGGATGCCCTCCGACTTCAAACAAAGCCCGCAAGGAGGGTGCCATGACCAGCAGAACCGAAATTTTCCGCCAGCATCATGCCGAGGTGCGGATCCTGAGCGACCGTATCGGACGCTTTCTCGACGTGGCGGCCGTTACCCGCGATGCCACGCCGGTGGCGGCGGTGGTGCGGGAGCTGTTCGGCAAATTCGGCGTGCACCTGGCCATCGAGGACGCCACGCTCTATCCGCGCATGCTGGCGCATGCCGACGGCACGGTGCGCGCCGCCGCCAGCCGCTTCCAGAACGAGATGGGAGGCTTGAAAAACACCTTCGACGCCTATCGCCACCGCTGGCCGGGCCCCACGGTCATCGCCCGCGATCCCGCCGCCTTCGTGGCCGAAACCAAACAGATCCTGGCCAGCCTCGACCGCCGCATCGCCCATGAGGACAGCCATCTTTACGATCTGTTCGACCGCGCGTCGTGAACCTGAGCGTCAAAGGCGGAAAACCGGGCCGGCAAAGCTAATACCAAGTCGCGATGAGTTTGACTCATCGCGACGCCGGTTAGGAGCAAGGCGACGCGCGCCTGATGGCGCGAAGCCAAGGTTTTCGGAGAAACCCGCCCGGCGCATGAGGGTGCAGTGATCGGTTCCGATCACTGCAATTTGGTTTAATAGGCCTGGGCCGATTTCCAGGCCCACAGATGGGCCGCCACCAGGGCCCGCCACGGCCGGAACGGGGCCAGCCAAAGCTCGGTTTCCTGTCCGGTGGGCGGCGTGGGGCTGTTCAACAGGCTTTGCAGGCCACGGCGCACGGCCACATCGCCGTGCAGCGATCCGTCGAGCAGGCCGAATCCGCGCAGCAGGGCGTAGCTGACGGTCCAGGGGCCGATACCGGGAATCGCCAGCAGGCTTTGCCGCAGGCGCTCTTCGTCGCCGGGGTCGGCGGCGGCCTCCAGGCGCAGCCGGCCGTCCTGCAGGCGGGCGGCGATCTCTTGCGCCGTCGCGGCCTTGCTGCGGGAAAAACCGGCGGCGCGCAGCTGTTCCGGCGTCAGGGCGGCCAGGGCGGCGGCATCGGGGTGGCACAGCAATCCGCTGGAATGGCGGATATTAGCCGTTTCGATCACTTTCCGCCGCAACGACAGGGCGGCCTGAACGCTGATCTGCTGGCCGGCCACCGCCCAGATCAAGGCCTCGAACGCCGAGGCGGAAACCGGCAGGCGCAGGCCGGGATGGCGGGCGATCAGGCGGCCGAGATCGGGATGGCGGGCATAGGCGCGTTCAAAGGCCGCGATGGGCTGGGTCAGCCCCAGCATGCGGCGCAGCAGCGTTTCCAAAGGCTCGGCGCCGGGCGGCGGCGGGTCGCCGTCCAGCGTGGCCTCGACGGCGGCGGCGGTGAAGCGTACCGTCAGGCAGGCGGGGCGCCGCTGCCACACCAGCCCCTTGCGCAGGCTGTCCGCCGTGACCTGTTCGGCGGTTTGCGCGGCGTCGCGGCCATGGAAGGCGAGAAAATCGGCGATCCGGTAGCCGGGTGGCAGGGGGACGCGGCAGCGGCAGAGCGTCGTCATGATGTTTCGGGGGCGGCTGGCGGGCATCGCGCCGCTTCCCGCCGCAACAGGGCCCGCTTGCGTTCCACCCCCCAGCGGTAGCCCGTCAGCGCGCCGTCGGTGCGCACCACCCGGTGGCAGGGAACGGCCACGGCTAGGGGATTGGCGGCACAGGCGCCGGCCACCGCCCGCACCGCCCGGGGGGCGCCGATGCGATCGGCGATTTCGCTGTAGGTGGCGGTTTTTCCCGGCGGAATCTCCCGCAGGGCCTGCCACACCCGTTGCTGAAAGGCGGTGCCCTGGATGTCCAGGGGCAGGTCGATGCCCTGTTCCGGATGGTCGATGCCCTGGATGACCGCCGCCAGGATGCGTTCATAGCCGGGGTCGTCGCCGATCAGGTGGGCCTTGGGGAAGCGATCTTGCAGATCGCGGGCCAGGGCGTCGGGATCCTCTCCCATGAGGATGGCGCAAACGCCGCGCTGGCTGTGCGCCGCCAGCACCGCGCCCAGCCAGCATTGGCCGATGGCGAAATGGATCACCGTTCCGGCGCCACCGGCCCGATAGGCGCCGGGCGTCATGCCGAGAAGCTGGTCGGCGGCTTCATAAAAGCGGCCGCTGGAGGCGAAGCCGGCGGCATAGAGGGCGTCGGTCACCGTGGCGCCCGGCCGCGTCAGTTCCGCGCGGAGTTTCCGGCCGCGCTGCGCCTTGGCATAGGCTTTCGGCGTCATCCCCGTCGCCGCCTTGAAATGCCGGTGGAAATGCCAGGGGCTGAGGCCGGCGGCGGCGGCCATCTGCGCCAGAGTGGGGCTCTCGTCGGCCGCTTCGATCATCCGGCAGATTTGGGTGACAACCTGGGCCATGCGCCGCGCCGCCGGGGGCTGGTCGGGTTTGCAGCGCTTGCAGGGGCGGAAGCCGGCCCGTTCGGCGGCGGCGCAATCGGCATGGAAGGCCACGTTCCCCGGCCGCGGCAGACGGGCGGCGCAGGAGGGGCGGCAATAGACCCCGGTGGTCTTCACCGAATAGACGAACTGTTCATCCTGCGACCGGTCGCGCGCCACCAGCGCCCGCCAGCGCGGGTCCTGATCCGCGGATAAGGGAAGGGAGGACGCGGTCTTGTCCATGCTCGTCTCCGTCGGGCGAAGTCTACTCTGATGTCGGGCGGCAGGATAGCGCCGGACGGGGCGGCGCCGCACTCCGCTGCTTGCTTTCGAATTGCGTTGGACTGAGTCATGGAAAAAGGGCTTCGCGACGGCGGCCGCGAAGCCCTTTTTCTATTTGGTGGAGCCAAGGAGGATCGAACTCCTGACCTCTACAATGCCATCGCGCAGAATATATAGTGAACAAAATTGACAAGTCATTGTAATTATTGATTGATTTTGTGCACCCGTAATGCGTGTGTTTGCGGATGTGCTAATCGGCTGGCGCGCATATTGATCTCGGGCAGTGCTGATGTGGGCGCAGGGGAAGCCTGACCTTGCTATACTTAGCGCAAGAAGCCTCGGGGGAGCGCCAATGGCTAAGACTTTTACACGGAAAGAGCTTTACGAGCTTGTCTGGTCAACGCCAATGAAAACCCTAGCGGCTTCATTTGGGCTTTCGGATGTTGGCCTTGCCAAGGCATGTAGGAAGGCAGATATCCCTCTCCCCGAACGAGGGTACTGGGCTACCCCGCAAGCTGTGTAGGGTCGAAGGTATTTGCCATCGGAGCTCTTCGCCTTGCGCTGACTATCAGAATCGTTATCGATGCGGTCAAGGCTGGTGGGATGGACGAAGAACCTTGCCGCCGACAAAGTCTCTGCGGAGGCGATCATTGAGTTCTGCGATGTCGGAAATCTTGTCCATGCGGCCCTGGCTGTGAGGGCGCCGGGGAAAAGGGCTCGCGCCCGTTACGCTGTTATAATGGTGACTCAGTGGGTTCGTCAGCGCCTAGAAAGCACGGATCTCTGAAATTTATCCTAGTTTTGCCAATCTCAGCACATGGTCGCCTTGACAGTCAGAAATAAAAGACGCTCCGCCATCAGACCTCTTATTAATCCGTTTTCTCAGAGGTATCTTCATAAACGGCGTCCATAAGTATGAAACGCAGTATGGGGCGCAAATCACCTGCAATATTTTGCAAACGCTCTAGGCTCCAATTGCCCATGTCGTTATGGGAATTCCAGTGCAGGTCTTTGAGCCAATGTGACGCAATGGTGCTAGCACGCTCGGACAGCTTCTTGTTGTCTGGAAAAATACCCGCACGGGTGCTTGCTATATCGACTAATTTCCCAATTGCAAAGTGCTGGCCCTTTTCATCGCGGCAAGCAACCTTGATCTGGTCATAGTGATAAACGAGAGACCATTCTAGCAATGCCCGCATAAGCATAAACAAAGATAATCTAAATGACATCTGATTGTTCTTGGTGGTGCTGAGCTGCGTCAACTCGTACGTTAGTTGTTTCAAGCGATCATCATCGCGATTGCATCGAATATCCTCGAGCAGCTGTGGTGGCTTTGGCTTTTGAATTGGAGTTATTGACGAGGAGGCCGGAGTGTCGACCTTTGGTTCGCTAAAAGGGGGGCTAGAAATTGGCGACTGCTGTGGCGATGGGCCCGATATTGTCGTTTGACCTAATGTTTCTGACTTTGCGGCGTTGCCGTTCTCGTCATCTCCAGGAAACTCTAATGCCTCCTTCATCGGCCGGGCAGAAGCAACCGGAGGCTCCACTTGGGTGTGGGGGCTCGAAACACTAGTGCCTTCCACATGAGGGCGTTGCCAACCTCCCGTTCCCTTGTTGGGAGGCTGTGTATATAAAGATGCGCTGCCAGCTGGCTTATTCAGATCGAATAGGTCCGGATCCTTTCCCGCGCTTGGGGCGACCTCATTCACTCGTTCGCGAATAGGCCATGTACGCCGTAGATACTCTTCGATCGAATCTCCTTTCGAGAATTTGTCGTCGGTTTCTAAGCGTTGGGCTATCAGTGTATGTCGGGCAACGATGCCGACCATTTTTTCAAGATATACAAACCCGATTCGATTGGCGCGGCCATCATCAAAGAACATGGGCTGTCCAAAATGCCTCTCTACGCTGGGTGAAAGCACAGCTCGCAAAAAGGAGTCGTGATCAATTTGGTCATCGTTATATAAGATGGTCCTCTCTTCATCAGTCCATGTGTTTCCATGAATTGCGATGTGGAGTGCCTCTCTTCCACGAAGAAGCAATTTAACTGTTTTTAGATCAATCTTGAGTGTCTTGGCTATTTCTTGAGGGTTCTTACTTTTTTTGAACTCTCGATGCACATAGCGCATTCGGGACACAAGGGACCATGCCCGCCTCTGGATGACGGCATGTATGTTAGCAACAATCGGATCACCTCGCTCCCGATCATAATCAAAGCAGATATCGACCTTGCTGATATTTCTTCTGGTCTCATCATCAATGATAGGAATTTGCTGTATTAAATCTTGCGCGATATCCGGCAGAATCTCTGGGTTAAGCAATACTTTGCACGCGGCTGTCCTGCGGTTCCCCTCAAGGACAATGTGCTGTTTCCCATCAAAGTACGTCAGAATTGTTTCTGTTGGCCAAAGTTGTTTGGCTTCTGCAATGCTTTTAGCAAGGGTTATCACATCATGATCGCGTAATAGGTGCGCGAGGATAGCGTCTTGATTGCGCGTAGTTAGCTCAAACCGAGGATTATCCGGGTCTAGCTGAAGGTCCAAAGGAGAAACGAGATCGCGCTGCCAACCATTCATGCCTGTCATAGACCTAACCTCCATGCCTTATGGTTGCAGGAGCGCCTTTGTTGGTCAAGTTGCATGAATTGAAGCGCGCCCGAGAACGGGAAGTAGCAGTTCTTCGGCAGGGCCTCCGAATTTAAGGTGTCTTAGCGCCTGCTGTCGTGGCCTTAATCGCGTAATCCTCTATAACTTTTTGGACCCTCTCTAAAAGATCGTCAAATTTTGAGAAGTCTATTTCTTTTGCATGCTTCTTCACAATGGAATTTGCAAATATTTCTTTGCTGTATTCCGTATTTGAGTCAATTTCATTATTTTTATTAAATTTTTTACCGTTCAGCTCTTTGCTTAGCCACTCTTCAGGAAATAGATCTTCTATACAAGTTTTATTCGCTCCATCTTCCGGTGTCTTAACGATGTAGAGATTTTCGATAATATGATAGAAATCACACGTGTCTGATCGTGAAATTGCCACACCAAAAATATCCTTTGTTGGGCCTGCGATCTGGCTAAAACCGTCGTCGTTGTCTACAACAAGTATTACTGGAAACTGCAGTGGGCAGTAATTAATTCTTTTCGGATCCTTGGAAGAAGGACGAAAATTTCGCCTATAGTCCAGCAGGATGGATTTGAGGTTTCCGGCCCCACCACCACTTATGTCTAGTATCTCATGCACCTGTCCTGCATAGTTGAAATATTGAACAGCGTGCTTGAAGCCTTCCGCATCATATTCTCCGAGAACTGGATGGAATTTTTCCCGATGCCTAACCGCTTCCTTGAGGTAAATAGGGTCAGTTTTTCCCTCTGTCACAATGAGGGGCGACTTTAAGTCTATGAAATATTTGTAAAACAAGAAGCGTCGATAGAGCTTGCGAATGGCGCGAGGTGTCTTGCGTTGCTCCTGGATATCTCTCTTATCTTCCTTTTGGGTTACGGCATAAATGTGGCTCAGGATTCCCTCTAAGGTGTTGGTTCCTGTTAGCAATACTGGAGTGGAATCATCCCCTTCTTTTACGGGGGCTACCACTGCTTTAAAATACTTCCCCGTCTGCAATAGGCTATCGCACATCGCTCGCGCCTTGCGATAATAATCACTTGGTATATTAACTTTTTCATTAACGACAAGGCCTGTGACTATTTGCCTGCTGCCGGTAAAATGCATCCTTGTTTTTGCGCTATTAACAGAAAAGCCGGATCTAGAAATTATCTCTAGTAGGCCCTCGCTAAGGTGCCAAATGGCCGAATCTGCGTCGTCCTGACTTGCGATGCCCTTAGGAAATACTTTTTGACTTGTGGAAAAAGTAATGTCATCCGCATAGCGCGTGTACGTTACCTTCATTCTTTTTGCCAACCGCACCAGCTTCATATCCAAAATCTGCGCAATTAGCTCGGAAATGACTGGCGAGCATGGGCTGCCCTGCGGGAGCGCCTCACCATCGCATGCAATTTGGGCAATTGTCGTAGCGACTTCTGGATGCAGCTCGAAGGCCTTATCTTTTAAGAAAAATCCTCTAACGCGCCCAAAGTTAAAAGACGGGAAAAAATTCTCCAGGTCGATATTCAAAACCCATCGATGTCGTTTATGCCTCGCGGCATTTTCTGCAATTGATCTATCTTCGCGAAATCCAAAAGATATCGGGCGATACGCTTTTTTATCCTCAATCTCCTTTAGGCACTGATATAAAATGCCGGATAGGCGAGATTGTAGCTCTTTTAATTTCGGGGATGGGGCCTTAATGAGGCGCATGCCTCCTGATTTTTTTGGAATTTCAAAAGACGTATATTTTAGAGCAGGAGGCGTCATATAGACGATGGATGTAAGGGCACTTGGCCTATACCCAAGAAGGTCTGCAAGTTCTTTGCGAGTTTCGAGTTCTTTTAAGCGGGCTAGATGGGACACTTGTACCTCAAGCAAGCGAGCTTACAGGCACTCCTACGCGCACTCGGCATCGCATTCATCGATCACCTGGCATGGGACAGCAGGGAAGCACAAGCGACCTCCTAGCTTTGGTACATATGTCTCGAAACCGGACAACAATTCTACCTGTAAGCTCATCGAGAGTTTACCATGCGCCTCTTTCTGGTCAAGTGAGGCGTTACGTGTTCAAGATGCTGTCTTTACCAAAACCCCATCAGCCGTCAGCACCACGCTATTCCCACCGGCAACGCCGGAAGACCAAGCAGCCTGCGTCAATGACACCGGTTGCGCCCAGATCGCCGACGCACTGCCCCATCTTTCCATCGGCATAACGCCCTTCTTACGGAGGTAACGTTGGGTCTGCTCGATGGTGCCCTGTTTGTAGTGGGCTTTCAGCATCTTGATGCTGGTGCCCATGACCTCCTCCAGCCATTCGTAGCTGCGCCCTTCGGCCAATGAAAAGGTGGCGAACGTCGCCCGCAGGCTATAGGGGCTGTAGGGGAGTTGGTCGGCGCGAACGGGGAATTTGCAGCGCTCGATGACGGCGTTGAACATGTCGCTGAGATTGATCTTCTCGCCGCTGGGCAGGGTGAAGACAGACTTACTTGCTGTAAGTTCGCCCGCTGCTGTCTCGTGCCGCTTTTTAAGGGCTCTGAGGCGGTTTGCCGCTTCGTCCCGCAACGGAACCTCGCGCTTGCCGGTCTTGGTGTCCTCGGCGACGTAAAGGAGGTTTACGTCGAAGCGGATGAATTTGACCAGCAGGGTGCCTTTGCCGAGTTCCAACCCTTGATCGGTGAAGGTCAGGGTGCGGTGGGTGGTGCGGTAACGGCCCTCGGCGAGCCAGGCCTTTTGCAGGCGCTCGTGCATTTGCATGTGACGTCCTTTCGGAAAGCAAAAAGCCCCGGCCTGGGCAGGCACGGGGCTTTGGATGTGATGAGGCAATAAAAAAGCAGAGCCGCTGTGAGTGGTCCCCCGGTTCCCCGGTGGTTTCGCTCGCGGTTCTGCTTTCTGCGCAGTGTCAAATTTTTCGCGAGCGCGAGTCAAGAACAAATTGCGAACACGCGACCGTCTATACCGCCGTCAAGACCATCAAAAACGTGTGTTAAAAGATGTGTAAACGAGCTGCGCCCGCCATCAAAATAAGCTGTTGATCCGCTTGGATTTCACCGACTGTCGCTTTGCATTGCAGAGCTGAAAAAAGCAAAGGCTTAGCTGATTTCTCAGCTAAGCCTTTGACTTTATTTGGTGGAGCCAAGGAGGATCGAACTCCTGACCTCTACAATGCCATTGTAGCGCTCTCCCAGCTGAGCTATGGCCCCGAATTCTGGGCCGCGCCGGTGGCGCGGTGGAGCCGGACCATATGGAGTTTGCGGGCGGGATGCAAGCAAAAAAATCGCTTTCGTCTGCCTGTCGTTTCTCCGGCCCGGCCGGGCTGTTTCAGCCCTCGTCCTCCAGGCCGTCGTCCAGATGCTCCATGACCTCGGCCATGTCGTCATCGTCCTCGCCCAGGTCGGAGGCGTCCTCGATCAGGCCGCTGTCGTCGTCCTCGGCCCCCTCCATGGTTTCGAGCTCGGCCTCATCCTCCTCGGCGGGTTCGGCCTCCTCGACCGCGCGGGCGGTGCTGAGGGCGGCTTCCTTGGCCTTGGCGGCCTGGGACGCGGCGGCCGACTGGCGGCGCGGCTTGAAGACGACTTCCGGTTCCACCGTCGCGCCGCATTTCGGACAAATGATGGGCGTGCGCTGCATATCGTAGAAGCGGGTCCCACAGCTTTGGCAGGTGCGTTTCACACCCCATTCCGGTTTCGCCAACTCCGTCCTCCTTCTGTCAGCGCGGCTGTTCCAATGATTGTTGGGGCCATTTGCCATGAGAGGCAAGCCGTGTCAAAACGAAAAATGTGATGCGCTGCGATATGCCCCGGCTGAAGGCTACCGTTGCCGGTCGGGCTGTGTTATGCAGCAACTGTCGTTTTTTCCGTTTTTCCGTATTTGCCGCGAAGGCCTTTTCGTCATGCACCAGCCCAAGCCCCTGTCCTCCTCCGCCGTCACCGCCCTGTCGGGCCGGGTGCGGGTGCCCGGCGACAAGTCGGTCTCGCACCGGGCGCTGATGTTCGGCGCCCTGGCCCTGGGGCGCAGCACGGTGGAAGGGTTGCTGGAAGGCGAGGACGTGCTGCGCACCGCCGAGGCCATGCGACGCCTGGGCGCCGAGGTCACCCGGCTGGACGACGGCACCTGGGAGCTTTACGGGCGCGGCGTCGGCGGTCTGGCCGAACCCGACGATGTTCTGGACATGGGCAATGCCGGTACCGGCGCCCGTCTGCTGATGGGGCTGGTGGCCAGCCATCCCTTCACCACCGTTTTTACCGGAGACGCCTCGCTGCGTTCGCGTCCCATGCGCCGGGTGTCGGAGCCCCTGAGCCGCATGGGCGCCGGTTTCGTCGGCCGCTCCGGCGGGCGCCTGCCCATGGCGGTGATCGGCGCCGTTTCGCCGCTGCCCATCACTTACGAGCTGCCCGTGCCCTCGGCCCAGGTCAAGTCGGCGGTGCTGCTGGCCGGTCTCAACACCCCCGGCATCACCACGGTGATCGAACGGGAGGCCACCCGCGATCATACCGAGTTGATGCTGCGCGGCTTCGGCGCCGAGCTGACGGTGGAAACCCTGGCCGACGGCGGCCGCGCCATCAGCCTCAAGGGCCAGCCCGAGCTGACGGGGCGTGCGGTCAAGGTGCCGGCCGATCCCTCCTCGGCGGCGTTTCCGGTGGTGGCGGCGCTGCTGGTGTCCGGGTCCCACATCACCGTCACCGGGGTGGGCACCAATCCGCTGCGCTGCGGCCTGTTTGAAACCCTGCGCGAGATGGGCGCCGATATCCGCGCCGTCAATGTCCGCGACGAGGCGGGCGAGCCGGTGGCCGATCTCGAGGTGCGGTTCTCGGCCCTGAAGGGCGTGGATGTGCCGCCCGAGCGGGCGCCCTCGATGATCGACGAATATCCCGTTCTGGCGGTGGCGGCGGCCTTCGCCAGCGGCACCACCCGCATGCGCGGCCTGGCCGAGCTGCGGGTCAAGGAAAGCGACCGTCTGGCCGCCGTGGCGCGCGGCCTGGAGGCCTGCGGCGTGACCCTGGAGGTGGAGGGCGATGATCTGATCGTGCACGGCACCGGCCAGCCTCCCCGGGGGGGCGCCACCATCGCCGTCAATCTCGATCACCGCATCGCCATGTCGTTCCTGGTGATGGGCATGGCGGCGCGCGAGGCGGTGCGGGTGGACGATGCCGCCGCCATCGACACCAGCTTCCCCGGCTTCGCCTCCCTGATGAACGGCCTCGGCGCCAAAATCGCCTAAAGAACACCGGCGCCTGAGTGGACATATAGAAAAAACTATCCGGAGTCCGACGCCCGGCGCCTGAGGGACACATAAAAAGATGATCATCGCCATCGACGGCCCGGCGGCGGCCGGCAAGGGAACGCTGGCCCGGCGGCTGGCGGCGCATTTCGGTTTGAATTATCTCGATACCGGGGCGCTTTACCGCGCCGTCGGCCTGGCGGTGCTGCGGGCGGGCGGCGATCCCGCCGATGCCGACGCGGCCGAAGCGGCGGCCCGCGCCCTCGATCCCGCCGGTCTGGGTGATCCGGCCCTGCGCGGCGAGGCGGCGGGAGCGGCGGCCTCGAAGGTGGCGGTCCTGCCCGGGGTGCGCGCCGCCCTGTTGGCGTTCCAGCGCGACTACGCCGCCCGCGCCCCCGGCGCCGTGCTGGATGGCCGCGATATCGGCACGGTGGTCTGTCCGGAGGCCGAGGTGAAGCTGTTCGTGACCGCCAGCCTGGAAAAACGCGCCGAACGACGGTTGAAAGAGTTGCTTGACAAGGGCGTCTCGGTTATATCGGAGCAGGTTCTTCGAGATATGCAGGAACGCGACGCGCGCGACAGCGCGCGCAGCGTGGCGCCGCTGGTTCCCGCCGCCGACGCGGTGGTGCTGGATACGTCGGCGCTGGACGCCGACGCGGCTTTCGCCGCCGCCGTCAACATGATCTCCCAGAGGCACAGTGCCGGTTGATCCGGCCCCGTGAGCAAGGGCCGAAGGAACAAAGGTGGCCGTTCCCCCGACGGAGGGAGCGGCGATCGCCGTTGGCATTTCCGTCAAGACCGCCGGATTCAACCGGCAGGCCGGGTAAAAATGTTATCGAAAGGACTGAACCACCATGGCTAACGCCACTGAATTTACCACTTCTGAAAACTTCGCCTCGCTGCTGGACGAAATGTTCGGCGAAAACGGCGGCTTCGAAGGCTCCGTCGTCAAGGGCCTCGTCGTCGATGTCGACGGTGATTTCGCGGTGATCGACGTCGGACTGAAGTCCGAAGGCCGTATCCCGCTCAAGGAATTCTCGGCTCCGGGCCGTCCGGCTGAAATCAAGGCCGGCGACGAAGTCGAAGTCTTCGTGGAACGCTACGAGGACAAGAACGGCGAAGTGATGCTGAGCCGCGAAAAGGCCCGCCGCGAGGAAGCCTGGACCCAGCTGGAAAAGTCGTTCCAGGACAATCTGCGCGTCAACGGCGTGATCTTCGGCCGCGTCAAGGGCGGTTTCACCGTCGATCTGTCGGGCGCCGTGGCCTTCCTGCCGGGCAGCCAGGTGGATATCCGTCCGGTGCGCGACATCGGCCCGCTGATGGGCAGCGCCCAGCCCTTCCAGATCCTGAAGATGGATCGCAGCCGCGGCAACATCGTGGTGTCGCGCCGCGCCGTGCTGGAAGAGACCCGCGCCGAGCAGCGCTCGGAGCTGATCGAAAGCCTGAAGGAAGGTCAGATCCTGGAAGGCGTGGTCAAGAACATCACCGATTACGGTGCGTTCGTCGACCTCGGCGGCGTCGATGGCCTGCTGCATGTCACCGACATCGCCTGGAAGCGCATCAACCATCCGTCCGAAGCCCTGCATATCGGTCAGACCGTCAAGGTGCAGGTCATCCGCTTCAACTCGGAAACCCAGCGCATCAGCCTCGGCATCAAGCAGCTTGAGGCCGATCCGTGGGAAGGCGTGGAACAGAAGTATCCCGTCAACGCCAAGTTCGTCGGCCGCGTGACCAACATCACCGACTACGGCGCCTTCGTGGAGCTGGAGCCGGGCGTGGAAGGCCTGGTGCACGTTTCCGAAATGTCGTGGACCAAGAAGAACGTCCATCCCGGCAAGATCGTTTCCACCTCGCAGGAAGTGGAAGTCATGGTGCTGGACGTGGACGCCCAGAAGCGCCGCATCAGCCTGGGCCTGAAGCAGACCATGTCCAACCCGTGGGAAGGCTTCCTCGAGAAGTTCCCGGTGGGCTCGGAAGTGGAAGGCGAGGTCAAGAACATCACCGAATTCGGTCTGTTCATCGGCCTGCCCGGCGACATCGACGGCATGGTGCACCTCTCCGACCTGGATTGGGAACGCTCGGGCGAGCAGGCCATTGCCGACTTCAAGAAGGGCGACGTCGTCAAGGCCAAGGTGCTCGACGTCGACATCGAGAAGGAACGCATCAGCCTCGGCATCAAGCAGCTGGGCTCCGATCCCTTCAAGGAAGCCATCGCCAACGTCAAGAAGGGCGATGTGGTGACCACCACCGTGACCGCCGTGACCGAAAACGGTCTGGAAGTTGCCGTGGAAGGGCTGTCGGGCTTCATCCGCAAGGGCGAACTGGCCCGTGATCGCGGCGATCAGCGTCCCGAACGTTTCGCCGTCGGCGAAAAGATCGACGCCAAGATCACCGCCATCGACAAGGCCACCCGCAAGGTGACCCTGTCGGTCAAGGCCCGCGAGATCGAAGAAGAAAAGCAGGCCATGGCCGAATACGGTTCGTCCGATTCGGGCGCCAGCCTGGGCGACATCCTGGGTGCCGCCTTCAATCGCGCCAAGGAAGAAAAGAGCCAGAACTAATACCAAGTCGCGATGAGTTTGACTCATCGCGACGCCGGTTAGGAGCAAGGCGACGCGCGCCTGATGGCGCGTTAGCCAAGGGTTTCGGAGAAACCCGCCCGGCGCATGAGGGGCGGTGATCGGT
>JAJXUO010000046.1 GCA_021782815.1 Pseudomonadota bacterium | reverse complement strand
GGGTTTCTCCGAAACCCTTGGCTTCGCGCCATCAGGCGCGCGTCGCCTTGCTCCTAACCGGCGTCGCGATGAGTCAAACTCATCGCGACTTGGTATTACTCCTTTGGCGGCGGTCCTCCGCGCGCCAAAGCGAAGGCCCGAACAGACCCAATGGCGCAGGTTACGGCACCACCAGGGTCACGGTTTTGTCGCTCACGCTGATGCTGGCCGGCAGGGCGGCGATGATATCGCCGTCGCCCTGCACCGGCAGGCCGTCCTCGGCTTCGATGCGCACGTCGCGGCCGCTTTCGATGCGCACGTCGGGCAGGCTGTGCAGGCGGCCCAGCACCAGGGCCAGGCCGTAGCGCAGCACATGGCGCCAGCCGCCCTTCTTCAGCAGGCAAACCTCGAAGCGGGGTTCGGTGAGCTGGGCGCGCGGCGCCGCCACGAAGGGGCCGCCGTAATGGCGGCCGTTGCACACCACCACCGAAAAGGCCTGAAAGGCCCGGCCGTCCACCGTTACCCGGCATTGCGGGAAGCCGTAGCGCAGGGCCTGGCTTAAGGTTTCCCACACATAGGCCAGCTTGCCGGTGGTGCGCTTCAGGGCCAGATCCACATTGGCCACCACATGGGCGTCGAAGCCCACCCCGGCCATCATGATGAAATGGCGGCCGTTGGCCAAACCCAGATGCACGTCGAGGAATTGGCCGCCGGCGATGGCGGCGGCGATGGCGGCGGGGCTGCCGCGCAGGCCGATCTCCTGGGCCAGCACGTTGGCGGTGCCCAGGGGGATGATGGCCAGCGGCGGCACCGGCCCCGGCGCGGCGATCAGGCCGTTGGCCACCTCGTTGATGGTGCCGTCGCCGCCGGCGGCCACCACCACGTCGCAGCGTTCCTGGGTCAGGGCGCGGGCCGTGGCCTCGGCGTCGCCGCGATGGGTGGTTTCATGCAGCGTGACCGGGCAGCCCAGGGCGGCCACGGCGCGCAAGGTGGCGGCCAGCTTGCGCCGCCGCCACTGTCCGGCGGTGGGATTGTAGATCACCAGCACCCGCCGGGGGCGGGAGGCGGTTTCGGCGGGAGTGTCGGGGCAGGCCATATGCATGGCCCTGCTCTATACAGGGGCGCGCCGGGCGGCGGGCGTGAAGATTAAGTGACAGCTTTACGGCAGGAATGTGAAATCTAAAAGCACTGTCACAAAGTCTCTATACAAGGGGAAGGGGACTTTACTAAGAACGATTGCGCAACGGCGGACGGACGCGATCGAGACATGACGATGATCAGCGGCGTACAGACTTACCGGTCTATCTGGATCTCGGATGTACACCTGGGCACGCGCGGCTGCAAAGCCGAGTTTTTGCTGGATTTTCTGAAGAATACCGAATCCGATTACCTCTACCTGGTGGGCGACATGATCGACGGCTGGCGGCTGAAGCGGTCGTGGTATTGGCCCCAGGCCCATAACGACGTGGTGCAAAAGCTGCTCCGCAAGGCGCGCAAGGGCACCAAGGTGGTCTATGTGCCGGGCAATCATGATGAATTCGCCCGCGATTACGTCGATTTCCACTTCGGCGATGTGGAGGTGGCGGACGAGGCGGTGCACACCATGCTGGACGGCCGCCGCTTCCTGGTGCTGCACGGCGACCAGTTCGACGGCGTGGTGCAATACGCCAAGTGGCTGGCCCATTTGGGCGATCACGCCTACACCCTGGCCTTGGGGATCAATCACTGGTTCAACTGGGCGCGGCGCAAGCTGGGCTATCCCTACTGGTCGCTGTCGGCCTATCTGAAGCACCGGGTGAAGAACGCCGTTCAGTTCATCGCCAAGTTCGAGGAGGCCATGGCCGACATGGCGGCCAAGCGCGGCGTGGAGGGGGTGATCTGCGGCCATATCCACCATCCCGAAATCCGCCAGTTCGCCGAGGTGTGCTACGCCAACGACGGCGACTGGGTGGAAAGCTGCTCGGCCCTGGTGGAGCATGCCGACGGCCGCCTGGAAATCGTCTATTGGGCCGAGGCCCGGCAATTGTCCCTGTTCGAAAAGCCCTCGGCCGAGGCCGAGGCGGTGTCGGCCTGAGAAAGGAAACGTCATGCGGATCGTCGTCGTTACCGATGCCTGGCATCCCCAGGTCAACGGCGTGGTGCGCACGCTGGGCACCCTGGGCGAGGAACTGGGGCGGATGGGGCACGAAACGGTGTTCGTCACCCCCGATCAGTTCCGCAGCCTGCCCTGCCCCACCTACCCCGAGATCCGCCTGGCGGTGAAGCCGGGGCGGCGCCTGGGGCAATTGATCGAAAACAACCAGCCCTGCGCCATCCATATCGCCACCGAGGGGCCGCTGGGCTGGGCGGCGCGGCGCTATTGCCTGAAGCGCAAGCTGCCCTTCACCACCGCCTACCACACCAAGTTTCCGGAATATATCAAGGCGCGCTTCCGGGTGCCGCTGCCGGTCAGCTACCGGGTGATCCGCCATTTCCACGCCCCGGCCTCCAGCATCATGGTGGCGACGCAAACCATCCAGAGCGAGCTGGAACAGCGCGGTTTCGCCCGCATCCGCCGCTGGTCGCGCGGGGTGGACACCGATCTGTTCCGCCCGCGCGACCGGGCCGAGCTGGAGCGGCTGGTGCCGCATCTGACCGCGCTGTCCGGGCCGATCTTCCTCTATGTGGGGCGGGTGGCGGTGGAGAAGAACATCGCCGCCTTCCTGGACGCCCGCCTCGACGGCCACAAGGTGGTGGTGGGCGACGGCCCGCAGCTGGAGGAGCTGCGCCGCAAGCATCCCGAGGTGCTGTTCACCGGCGCCAAGGTGGGCGAGGAACTGGCGGCCCATTACGCCGCCGCCTCGGTCTTCGTCTTTCCCAGCCGCACCGATACCTTCGGCCTGGTGCTGCTGGAGGCCCTGGCCTCGGGCGTGCCGGTGGCCGCCTATCCGGTGCCGGGGCCTTTGGACGTCATCGGCGACAGTCCGGCCGGGGTGCTGAACACCGATCTGGCGGCGGCGGCCCGGGCGGCGCTCGATGTTCCGGCCGAGCTCTGCCGCCGCCATGCCCTGACCTTCAGCTGGGAGGCCTGCACCCGGCAGTTTCTGGGCAATCTGGCGCCGTTCGATGTGGAGGTCTGGCGCGGCGGCGGAGATCTGGTATAGTGGTAGGGTGTTGAATTTACATCCGTTCCGCGCCGAGAGTCCGCCCATGACCAACCTCACCCAGTTGCCCGCCTGGGGCGCCCTGGCCCGGCATTTCGAGCAGGTGAAAAACCTGCATATGCGCGATCTGTTCGCCGCCGATCCGGCCCGGTTCGAACGCTTTTCCCTGCGCCTCGACGATTTTCTGCTGGATTATTCGAAAAACCGCCTCACCGAGGAAACCCTGGCCCTGCTGGTGCAACTGGCCGAGGAGGCCGGGGTGGAGGCGGCGCGCGAGGCCATGTTCTCGGGCCAGCATATCAACAACACCGAAAACCGCGCCGTGCTGCATACCGCCCTGCGCAATCGCGCCGACCGCGCCGTGGTGGTGGACGGCCGCGACGTCATGGCCGACGTGCGGAGCGTGCTGGCGCATATGCGGGCCTTTTCCGACCGGGTGCGTTCGGGGGCGTGGCGCGGCCAGACCGGACAGCGCATCACCGATGTGGTCAATATCGGCATCGGCGGCTCGGATCTGGGGCCGGTGATGGCCTGCGAGGCCCTGAAGCCCTTCGCCCAGGATGGCCTCAACAGCCATTTCGTTTCCAATGTCGACGACAGCCACATCCATCAGGTCCTGCGCAAATGCCGTCCGGACGGCACCCTGTTCATCGTGGCCTCCAAGACCTTCACCACCCAGGAAACCCTGGCCAACGCCCATACCGCCCGCGCCTGGCTGGTGGGCGCCCTGGGCGAGACGGCGGTGTCGCGGCACTTCGTCGCCCTGTCCACCAACACCGAGGCGGTGCGCGCCTTCGGCATCGATACCGACAACATGTTCGGCTTCTGGGACTGGGTGGGCGGGCGTTATTCCCTGTGGTCGGCCATCGGTCTTTCCATCGCCATCGCCGTCGGCTTCGAGCGTTTCGAGGAACTGCTGAGCGGCGGCTTCGAGATGGACGAGCATTTCCGTCAGGCGCCGCTGTCGGCCAATATGCCGGTGTTGCTGGCGCTGCTGGGGGTGTGGTACGGCGATTTCTTCGGCGCCCCGGCCCAGGCGGTGCTGCCCTATGATCAGTATCTGCACCGCTTTCCCGCCTATCTGCAGCAGGCCGACATGGAGAGCAACGGCAAGAGCGTGACCAAGGACGGCCGCCGCGTGGGCTATCATACCGGCGCCATCGTCTTCGGCGAGGCCGGGACCAACGGCCAGCACGCCTTCTACCAGCTGATCCATCAGGGCACCCGGCTGATCCCGTGCGATTTCATCGCCGCCGCCCGCAGCCTCAACCCGGTGGGCGAGCATCACAGCCTTTTGCTGTCGAACTTCTTCGCCCAGACCGAGGCCCTGATGCGCGGCAAGACCGCCGACGAGGTGCGCGCCGAACTGGGCCGGGCCGGCGTTGCGGGCGCGGCGCTGGACGAGGCGGTGCCGCATCGGGTGTTCGACGGCAACCGCCCCACCACCTCGATCCTTTATGGCCAGCTCGATCCCCGCACCCTGGGGCGGCTCATCGCCCTTTACGAACACAAGATTTTCGTGCAGGGGGTGATCTGGGGCATCAACAGCTTCGATCAGTGGGGGGTGGAGCTGGGCAAGCAGCTGGCCAAGGCCATCCTGCCGCAGCTGGCGGGCGCCGATCCGGTTTCCAGCCACGACGCCAGCACCAACGGCCTCATCAACCATTTCAAGTCGATCCGCTGACTGTGCTATAGACGGGGATCCCTCTCCCCGCCCGGACCCGCCTTGATGACCATCCGCCTGCTGCCGCCCACCCTGGTCAACCAGATCGCCGCCGGCGAGGTGGTGGAGCGGCCGGCCTCGGCGGTGAAGGAGCTGGTGGAAAACGCCATCGACGCCGGTGCCGCCCGCATCGACGTGGTGCTGGGCGAGGGCGGCCAGGCGCTGATTTCCGTGACCGACGACGGCTGCGGCATGACGCCGGACGAACTGGAGCTGGCGGTGGAGCGCCACGCCACCTCGAAGCTGCCCGACGACGATCTCTTTCATATCAAGGCCCTGGGCTTTCGCGGCGAGGCTTTGCCCTCCATCGGCTCGGTGGCCCGCCTGCGCCTGACCAGCCGGCCGCGCGGGGCCGACAGCGCCTGGAGCCTGCTGGTGGACGGCGGCGCCAAGGGGCGGCCGGAACCGGCGGCCCATCCCCCCGGTACCCGCATCGAGGTGCGCGACCTGTTCTTCGCCACCCCGGCGCGGCTGAAATTCATGAAATCGGTGCGCTCCGAGCTGACCCAGGCCCGCGACGTGCTGGAACGGCTGGCCATGGCCCATCCGGCCATCGGCTTCACCCTGGCCGACGAGGCCCGCCAGCTGGTGAAGCTGCCGCCCTGCGGCGGCGGCGGCGACGCCGCCCGGCTGGAGCGGCTGGCGGCGGTGCTGGGCCGCGAGTTCGGCCAGAACAGCCTGGCGGTGGACGCCCGCCGCCAGGGCCCCGACGGCCAGATCCTGCGCCTGTCCGGGCGCATCGGCCTGCCCACCCTCAACAAGGCCACGGCGGCGGCGCAGTATCTGTTCGTCAACGGCCGTCCGGTGCGCGACCGCCAGCTCGGCGGCGCCGTGCGCGCCGCCTATCAGGACGTGCTGGCGCACGACCGCCATGCCGTGCTGGCCCTGTTTCTCGACCTGCCGCCCGAGGAGGTGGACGTCAACGTGCATCCGGCCAAGGCCGAGGTGCGCTTCCGCGATCCCGGCCTGGTGCGCGGCCTGATCATCGGCGCCCTGAAGGCGGCCCTGGCCGAGGCCGGGCACCGCGCCGCCCAGCCGCTGACCGGCCTGGGGGCGCTGGGGGCCTTCCGGCCCGAGCCGAGGACGGCGGCACCGCCTCTTCAGAGCAGTTTCGCCGGGCGTTTCGAGGCGCGGGCGCCGTCGGTCCCGCCGCAGACGCTGGCCTGGGGGCGGGCGGCCCAGGCGCCGCTGGACGGCGCGGCGACGGGCGGGGCCTCGGCCTTTCTCGACGCGGCGCGCGGCGACTTCCGCCCCGAGGGGCGGGTGACCGAGGCGGCGGCGGAAGAGGCGGCCCCCGCCTATCCCCTGGGGGTGGCGCGCGGCCAGGTGCACAACACCTATATCATCGCCCAGACCGCCGACGGTCTGGTCATCGTCGATCAGCATGCCGCCCATGAGCGGCTGGTCTACGAACGCATGAAGGCGGCCCTGGCCCAAGGCGGCGTGGCCCGCCAGGGCTTGCTGATCCCCGAGGTGGTGGAGATGGACGAGGCCGCCTGCGCCCGCCTGCTGGCCCGCGCCGAAGACCTGGAGCGGCTGGGGCTTGCCGTGGAGCCCTTTGGCCCCGGCGCGGTGGCGGTGCGGGAAACCCCGGCCCTGCTGGGGACCTGCGACGTGGCCGGGCTGGTGCGCGATCTGGCCGACGAGCTGGCGGAGTGGGGGGAAACCCTGTCGCTGCAGGACCGGCTGGCCCATGTCTGCGGCACCATGGCCTGCCACGGCAGCGTGCGGGCCGGGCGGGTGCTGAACGGCGCCGAAATGAACGCGCTCCTGCGCCAGATGGAGGAAACGCCGCATTCCGGCCAATGCAACCACGGGCGGCCCACCTATGTGGAACTGAAACTGGCGGATATCGAAAAACTTTTCGGGCGGACATAAAAAAATCACCGGGGGCGCGGCGCCGGCATTTCCCCATTGCTATGGGTCCGCTGGGAAAAATCGCCACAGCATCTGGTGGTGGAGGGTTTTTTCTTGCGGTGCGGCAAGGTGAAAGGGGGCGCATCCCCCCGGAAAAGGACGGAAATTCGGCACTCTTTTGCCGAAGAAGCGGATGCGAATTCGATTTTTTGTGCTATGGTTCATCGTTTCGCCAACGACGGCGGCGGGCAAACAGGGTCCTTGGATGGTCTTGCGTATTCGTAGCAGCGTATAATGGAAGAAACTCGGCGGTGGCGCCGAGCGGCTGGAGGAGCCACAAGACGGCGAGTTTTTCGGCGTTTGAACCTCGGCACAAAACGACGACGACAACTGAACAGAAAGAGTACTACACATGTCATGGCAGCGTGATAGGTCTGAACACCGCCGTCGCGGCGGCGAACGGCGCCGGGACGATTTCGGCGACTTCGGCGGTGGCTTCGAGGCCGCGCCGATGCGCGCTCCGCGCCCCGCTTTCAGCCAGCCGACCATCGATCAGTCGAATGTGACGGCGACAGTGAAGTGGTTCAACGCCACCAAGGGCTTCGGTTTCGTCTCGCCGACCGATGGCTCCCCCGACGCCTTCCTGCATATCTCGGCCCTGGAACGGGCCGGTATCGGCGAAGTGTCCGAAGGCGCCACCGTGGTGTGCGACCTGGGCCCGGGCCAGCGCGGCCCGCAGGTTGTCGCCGTGCATTCCGTCGATATGGCCACCGCCGCTCCGCGCCGTCCGGCCGGTCCGCGTGAAGGCGGCTTCGCCCCCCGTGGCGAGCCCGGCCCCACCGTGGAAGGCCGCGTGAAGTTCTTCAGCGCCGACAAGGGCTTCGGCTTCATCGCCGTGGACGACGGCGGCAAGGATGTGTTCGTGCATATCCGCGCCCTGGAAAAGTCCGGCCTGCGCTCGCTGGAACCCGATCAGCGCGTCCGTCTGACCATTACCCAGGGTCAGAAGGGTCCGCAGGCGGAAAGTGTCGCGGTGATCTGATCCCGGCGCGACCGCATTCGGTCAGGAATAAAGGCGGCTTCTCCGGAAGCCGCCTTTTTTCTTGGTGCGTCACGGACAGGCGGGGGAACGCGCGATCGTTGTTCGTTTGCAAGGGGATTTTCGCCGCGTTGCGCGATGAGCGCCCGGCGCCTGAGCGGACATGTGAAAACCAGGGCAATCGGCTTCACCCGATTGCCCGCGCAACCGTTTGCGCGCAAGCCAAGCTGGCGGCACGCCAGCGCCCGGCGCCTGAGCGGACATGTGAACACCAGGGCAATCGGCTTCACCCGATTGCCCTGAAACGTCCGCGATGCCCCTTTTTCTTGCGCGGCTCCGCCGGCTATAATGGCGGGACGGCGCGCCACGAAATGAGCGGGAGGACAGGGGCATGGCGGAGTGTGACAACGGCGCCGAGGCCCTGGCTCTGGCACGGGGCGAGGCGGCGGAGCTGCGCGCCGCCCTGCAGGCCCTGCGCGCGCGGTTGGAACAGGCGGTGTGCGAGGGCGAGCGGCGGGAACAGGCGGCCCGCGCCGAGGCCGAGGAGGATAAGCGCCAGCTGCGGGCCCAGATCGAGGCCTTGCGAAGCGAACTGGAACGGCAAAGCCAGGGCGAGGGGGCGCGGCGCCAGCAGGCCCTGGCCGATGCCGCCGCCGAGATCCGCCAGATGCAGGAGACGGTGCGTATCCTGCGGCGGCAGATGGAGAGCGGCCATGACGCGGCCTAAGGCGGCGCCGCGCCAGGCCCGGGCCGAGCTGCTGCTGGAGGTGTCGAACCGTCTGGCCCTGGCCGACAGCCTGGATGAGGCCCTGCACCAGATGCGCGATATCGCCACCCGGGTCATCGGCAGCGAACGCGGCTCGATTTTTCTCCATGACGGCAAAAGCGGCGAGCTTTATTCCCGCATCGCCGGAAAGTTCCCGCGCGAGATCCGCGTGCTGAGCGACAGCGGCATCGCCGGGCAGGTGTTCAGCGGCGGCCAGGGGCTGGTGATCGACGACGCCTACGCCGATCCGCGTTTCAACCGCGCCATCGATCAGCAGACCGGTTACGTCACCCGCACCATCCTCTGCGCTCCCTTGCGCACCCTGAAGGGCGAGGTGATCGGCGTGGCCCAGCTGCTCAACAAGCGCGACGGGCTGTTCACCCGCCAGGATCTGGCCCTGCTGGAGGAGATCGTGGCCCAGGCCTCGGTGTCGCTGGAAAGCTTCCGCGTCATCGAGGCCATCGAGCGCGGCCGGCGCCAGGAGCTGGAGTTTCTGGCGGTGGTGTCGGACATCAGTTCGGAACTGCATCTGGGGCCGTTGCTGCAAAAGATCATGGCCGCCATCACCCGCATGCTGGATGCCGAACGCTCCACCCTGTTCATCAACGACGACAAAACCGCCGAACTCTATACCGAGGTGGGGCAGGGCCTGGGCGCCACCAGCATTCGCCTGCCCAATCACCTGGGCATCGCCGGCACGGTGTTCACCTCGGGACAAAGCGTCAATATCCCGCACGCCTATGCCGATCTGCGCTTCAACCCGGCCTTCGACCGCCAGACCGGTTTTTTCACCCGCTCGATCCTGTGCGTGCCGGTGACCAACAAAAACGGGCGGGTCATCGGCGTCACCCAGGTTCTGAACAAGCGGGGCGGCGCCTTTACCGGCGAGGACGAGGCCCGCCTCAAGGCCTTCACCTCGCAGATCTCCATCGGCCTGGAAAACGCCAAACTGTTCGACGATGTGCAGGCCATCAAAACCTATAACGAGGGCATCCTCGAATCCATGTCGAGCGGGGTGATCACCCTGAACGGCGAAGATCGCGTCGTCACCTGCAACGCGGCGGCGCAGCGGCTGTTGCGGGCGGCGGGGCCGCTGGTGGGGCGGACGGCGGCCGAGCTCTTTGGCGCCGACAACGGCTGGCTGCTGGACAGGCTGGCCCAGGTGGCGGCGGGCGGCCAGGATGCGGTGCTGATGGATATGACCTTGAGCCTGGGGGGCGAGCGTCTTTCCACCAACGTCACCGTGCTGCCGCTGACCCAGGGGGCCGACAAAGGCCAGGGCAAGATGGTGATGATCGAGGATATTTCCTCGGAAAAGCGCATGAAATCCACCATGGCCCGCTATATGGATCCGGCCCTGGCCGACCAGTTGCTGGCCGAGGGGGCGGATTTTCTCGGCGGCCAGTCGGTGGAGGCCACCATCCTGTTCTCCGACGTGCGCAGCTTCACCACCCTGTCGGAGGAACTGGGGCCGCAGGGCGTCATCAGTCTGCTCAACGACTATTTCACCCTGATGGTGGACTGCATCACCGATCAGGGCGGCATGCTGGACAAGTTCATCGGCGACGCCATCATGGCGGTGTTCGGCACGGCGCGCCGCCACGACGACGACGAGGATCGCGCCGTGCGCGCCGCCATCGCCATGATGCGGGCCTTGAAGGACTTCAACCACCGCCGCCAGGCCGATGGCCGCCGCCCCATCGATATCGGCATCGGCCTCAATACCGACAGCGTGGTTTCGGGCAATATCGGCAGCCCCAAGCGTCAGGATTACACCGTGATCGGCGATGGGGTGAACCTCGCCTCGCGTCTGGAAAGCGCCTGCAAGCAGTACGGCGCCCATATCCTGGTGAGCGAGCAGACGGTGCGCCGCCTCAAGGGCACCTATCGCCTGCGCGAGGTGGATTGGGTGGTGGTCAAGGGCAAGACCCGGCCGGTGGCGGTGTACGAGGTGCTGGACTATCACGACACGGAGAGCTTCCCCCATATGCGCACGGCGCTGGAGGCCTTCCGCGACGGCCTCGACGCCTATCGCGGCGGTCGCTTCGCCCCGGCCTTGCGCGCCTTCGAAGAGGCGCTGGGCCATCATCCCGGCGATGGCCCCAGCCGCCTTTACGCCGGGCGCTGCCGCCAGCTTCTGGCCGATCCGCCCGGCGAGGGCTGGAACGGCGTCTGGGTCATGACGGCGAAATAGCGCCGCGATAGGCCATGGCCTCCTCCATGAAATGGCGCACGCTGGCCCGCTGATCGCCGGCGCGGTGCGCCACCGCCAGCACCATGCTGGCTCCGGCATCCCGCAAGGGCAGGAAACGGCAGCCGGCCACCTGCACGCGGCGCATGGCCTCGGGCACCACCGAAACGCCGAGGCCGGTGGCGGTGAGGGCGACCATGGTGGACATCTGATGTGCCTCCAGCAGCACCTGCGGCTGAAAACCGGCGGCCTCGCACAGGCCCACCACCTTGTCGTAAAGGCCGGTGCCGATGGCGCGGGGATGCAGGATGAAGGAGTCGCCGGCCAGATCGGCCATGGCCAGGCTGTCCTGTCCGGCCAGGGGATGCTGCTCGGGCAGAGCCACCACCAGCGGCTCCTCCAGCACCAGCCGGGTTTCCACCCCCGCCGTCTCCTGCGGCTGGCCCGGCCGCACGAAGCCGATATCCAGGCTCCCCTCGGCCAGGGCGGCCAACTGGTCGGTGGTGGACAGTTCGCGCAGCACCATGTGCAGGCCGGGCCAGGCGCGGCGGAAGCGGCTGATGATGGCCGGCATGGCGGCGTTGAACGGGGCCGAGCCGGTAAAGCCGATGAACAGCTGCCCCACCTCGCCGCGTGCCGCCTGCTGGGCGATGCGCCGGGCCCGCTCGGCCTGCTCCAGGGTGGCGCGGGCCTCGGGCAGGAACAGCCGCCCGCTCTCGGTCAGGGCCACATGGCGGCGGCTGCGTTCGAACAGGCGCACCCCCAGCCCGGCCTCCAGCGCCTGGATTTGCAGCGACAGCGGCGGCTGGGCGATGCCCAGCCGTTCGGCGGCGCGGCCGAAATGCAGTTCCTCGGCCAGGGTGACGAAGGCGCGCAGATGACGGAGTTCCATGCTCTGATATAATTTGGATATTAAAAACGCGTAACAAATACATTGATGAAATAAGGTGGTCCGGCGCAAGACTCTTGTTCTGAAGGAGTGTTCGAAATGCGTCTGGATAAGCCCCGCGCCGCCGTGACCCTGGCCGGGTTTTGCGCCTTCCTCGGGCTCTACGCCCCGCAGGTGGTGATGCCGCAACTGGCGGAAAGCTTCCATGTTTCCGAGGCGGTGGCCGCCAGCACCGTGGGGATCTCCACCCTGGCGGTGGCGCTGTCGGCGCCGCTGTCGGGCATGCTGACCGACCGCATCCGCCGCAAGACCACCATCCTCGCCGCCGTGCTGGCCCTGGCCGTGCCCACCGTCCTGCTGGTGCTGTCGGCGGATCTGTCGCAGATCCTGGTGTGGCGCTTTCTGCAGGGGCTGTTCATTCCCGCCATCCTGTCGTCCACCGTGGCCTATATCAGCGAGGAATGGCCGGCCGAGCAGGCCTCGGGCGTCATGGGCTATTATATCGCCGGTTCGGCCCTGGGCGGTTTTTCCGGCCGCTTCGTCACCGCCCTCATGGCCGGCAGCTTCGGCTGGAAATCGGGCTCCTTCGCCCTGGGGCTGCTGACCCTGCTGTGCGCCCTGGCCATCTGGCGCTGGCTGCCGGCCGGGGCGGCGCGGGGGCGGGGCGGCGCGGCCCAGGCCTCGGCCTTCGGCGCCCTGAAGCTGCATTTGAGCAATCCGGCGCTGCTGGCTACCTATGCCGTGGGCTTTTCCGTGCTGTTCTCCATGGTGGCCACCTTCACCTATGTGAATTTCCATCTGGCGGCGCCGCCCTTCTCCTTAAGCGTTTCGGCCCTGGGCATGATCTTCCTGGTCTATCCCATCGGCGCCGCCGTCACCCCCAGCAGCGGTCATTTGATCCGCCGCTTCGGACGGCGCGGCGCCATGGTGCTGGCGCTGGGCACCTCGGCGCTGGGGCTGGTCTGCACCATGGGCGGCAGCGTCGCCCTGGTGGTGGCCGGGCTGGCGCTGTTCGTCACCGGGGTGTTCGTGGCGCAAACCTCGGCCACCGGCTTCGTCGGCCAGACCGCCAAGGTCTCGCGCACCACGGCGGTGGGCATCTATGTCTGCTGCTATTACCTGGGCGGCAGCGCCGGCGCCGAACTTCCCGGCCTGACGGTGTGGCACAGCGCCGGCTGGGCCGGCTGCGTCGGCCTGGTCATGGCGGTGCTGCTGGGGGCGGGAGCCCTGGCCTGGTGGGCCTGGCGTCCCCGCCTGCCGCGGGGCGTGCCCGCCGAGTGAGGCCCCTTGGAGGACGGCGCGGGGTTCTGTATGATCCGCGCCGCCGGGCCGACCGGTGCAACAGCAGGATTTTCCAAGCATGATGACCGCGCGCAAGTCTTTGGGCGTTCTGGCGGGCCTCGCCGCCCTGGTTTCCCTGAGCATGGCGGCCCGTGCCGACGAGCGGGATATCCGCCTGGAGGACAATGCCGCCACCCTGTCGCTGGGCATGAGCGACCTCGATTACAAGGAGCCCGGCCTGGACAGCGAAAAGGGCTGGATGCCCATGCTGCAGATGGAGGCCGGGCTGCTGGCCAATCCCAACGCCAAGCCGTTGCTGCGCAATCTCTATCTGCACCTGACCGGCGACGCCACCCTGGGCGACACCAAATATGACGGGGCGCTGTGCGACCAGTTGGGCAATTGCACGCCGGCGCAGAATCACACCCATGACCGCGTTTACAGCCTGTCGCTGCAGGCCGGACGGGGCTTCTCCCTGGGCGGCAAGGCCATGGCCATCCCCTATGTCGATCTGGGCGGACGCTTCTGGCAGCGCGCCCTGCAGGGCCCCGGCAGCTATACCGAGGACTACCACCATTACCAGGCGCTGGGCGGGCTGAAGCTGCAATATTCGCCGGCGCCGCGCCTGGTGCTGACCCTCGGCGGCGCGCTGGGCCGCACCTTCGGCGCCGAGATGGACACCTGGGGCGAAACCTTCACCCTGGGCGACGCCATGACCTGGCAGAGCAGCGCCCGCCTGGGCTATCGCCTGTCGCCGCATCTCGAACTTCAGGGCACGGCGCAGTACCAGCATTTCCGCTACGGCGCCAGCGGCACCGACAGCGCCGGCTATTACGAACCCACCAGCAGCACGCAGCAGCTGGATCTGCTGGTGGGGCTCTCCTACCAGTTCTTTTAAAAATTAATCTACCGCGGCCAGGGCGGCGTAAACCGCCCCGGTCGCGGCCACCAGATCGCCGGGCGCCAGTTTGATCTGCAGGCCGCGCTGGCCGCCATTGATCACCAGGAAGGGCAGGGCCTGGGCGCTGGCGTCGAGGAAGGTGCGCAGGCGCTTCTTCTGGCCCAGGGGGCTGATGCCGCCGATCTTGTAGCCGCTGAGGCGTTCGGCGTCGGCGGGTTTGACCATGGCGGCGTGCTTTTGCCCGGCCGCCGCCGCCAGCGCCTTCATGCTGAGTTCGCGGTCCGAGGGCACCACCGCCAGACAGGTTTCGGGCCCGGCCTGCACCATCAGGGTTTTGAACACCTGGGCCGGCGGCAGGCCCATGGCCTCGGCCGCCTGCAGGCCGATGGAGGCGGCGTTGGGATCGTAATCGTAATCCAGCAGCTCGTAGGGCTTGCCGGATTTATCCATGGCCTGGGTGGCGCGGGTGGCCTTCGACATGGGTTTACGGGGTCTCCACGGCCAGACGGGCCAGGGCCAGGGCGCCGGCGCGGCTTTTGGCGCCGCAGACGAAGCGGGCCGGATGGCAGAAGGTGGCGTCGGCCACGCCGGTCAGGGCGGCCAGTTCGGCGTCGCGCAGGCCGGCCCAGGCGTCGGGCAGGGGTTTTCTCTGGGCGAAGGAGCCGCGTTCCGGCGGCACGGCGTTCACCGACCAGGCGGCGCCGGCCGGGCGCACGATATAAAGGGCGGCGGTGAGGGCCAGATCGAAGATGGCGTCCTCCCACGGCACCTTGATCTCCAGGGTGAGAATGCGCGGATCGGCGGCGGTGCGGGCGGCCTCGGCCACCATGTCGGTGGCCTGCACGGCGGCATAGGCCTGGCGGCAGCTGCGGCAAAGAATCTGCCCGGCCACCTCCACCGCCTCCAGATAGGCCTCGGTCTCGCCCCGTTCGGGCTCGGTATAGAAGGGGTTCCAGCTTTCCAGCAGCAGGGCCACATGGGCCGGGGTCGAGGGGGCGGCGCCGTTGTCGGAAATGTCGATGTCGCGGATCAGGCCCTGGTCGAGCATGCGCCACACGGCGTCGGCCTCCACCGGACCGATGCCGGGGCAGAAGGCCTCCAGGGAGGCGCGGCCGTAATCCTGCCAGATCAGCCCCAGCGAGCTGAAGGGGATGCCGTCGGGGCGCAGCGGCTTGTCGCGCATATGGTGATCGTAACGGCGCCGGTCCGGATCGCAGACGCCGCCCACGTCGAACAGCAGATCGGCCCGCTCCAGCACCGCCGCGTCGCGGCTGCGGGTCAGGGTCAGGTCGCCCCGGGTGGCGGCGCGCAGAACGGCATAGGCGAAGACGTCGTCGGCATGAAAGGTGCCGCTGTGGGTGGCGACGGCAAGCATGAAGGCTCCGCTGCTGAAATGATCCGCTTCTTATACCGAGTTGCGGTGATCCGGAACCGATCACCGCACCCTCATGCGCCGGGCGGGTTTCTCCGAACCCCTTGGCTTCGCGCCATCAGGCGCGCGTCGCCTTGCTCCTAACCGGCGTCGCGATGAGTCAAACTCATCGCGACTTGGTATTACATAACGCGGCGGCGGCGGAATGGCGAGAGGGAGACGGCTAAATTTTTACCGATTTCAGCACCATATCGGTATAAAGCGCCGCCACGTCGGCGGCGCTCATGCGGCCGCCGGGGCGGAACCAGGTGCAAACCCCGGTGAGCAGGGCCAGGATGCCGTAGGCGGCGACGGCGGCATCGGCCACGGCGAAACGGCCGGCGCGGGCCCCGTCTTCCAGAATGGCGATGAGGCGGCGCTCGTAGGCGCGGCGCAGAGCGACGATTACCGGATATTGTTCGGGCGTCAGGCTGCGCAGCTCGGAATAGCAGATGAACACCTCTTCCTTGCGGACGATGTGATACTCCACATGGAAGGCGGCGAAGGCGGTCAGGCGGCGTTCAGGCTCGTCGTCGCCGGCCAGGGCCAGGTCGAGGGCGGCCAGCAGGGTTTCCATATGGCTTTGCAGCAGGCCGAACAGCAGATCCTGCTTGGTGCGGATATGGTTGTAGAGCGAGCCCACCTGAATCCCCACCTCGGCGGCCAGCTGGCGCAGGCTCATGGCCTCGAAGCCGTGCTCGTAGATCAGGCGCAATCCGGCCCGATTGATGGCTTCCAGGGTTTTCGGCCCGTGCGATCCCGCCGTGCGCGCCATTGCCGCTTCATTCCTTTCCTGAGTCGGTGCCAGCTGTCTATAGCGGAGGCGGGCGGCCTCGTGATAGCCTCTTTCATACCGCGTCCCCGTGAAATGAAAATTTGCCTCATTTCCCCCTTGCGCGGCAATTAAAAAAACGTATGCTCGTTTTTATAACAAGGGGCGACGCCCCCGAGACCGCCTCCGGAACCGTCCGGCAGGGGCGATCCGCAACAGGGAGGTTTTCATGACCTTGAACCATGCCGCCGTTTTCGATTTCGGTCTGGGCGAGGAGATCGACATGCTGCGCGACAGCGTGCGCGCCTTCGCCGCCGAGCGCATCGCGCCGCGCGCCGCCGAGATCGACCGCACCGACGAATTTCCCCGCGATCTGTGGCCGGAAATGGGGGCGCTGGGGCTACACGGCATCACGGTGGCCGAGGATTTCGGCGGGGCCGCCATGGGCTATCTGGCCCATTGCGTGGCCATGGAGGAGTTGAGCCGGGCCTCGGCCTCGGTGGCGCTGTCCTATGGCGCCCATTCCAACCTCTGCGTCAACCAGATCCATCGCTGGGGCAGCGCCGAGCAGAAGGCCCGCTATCTGCCGAAGCTCTTGAGCGGCGAGCATGTGGGCGCCCTGGCCATGAGCGAGCCGGGGGCCGGTTCCGATGTGGTGTCGATGCGCCTGAAGGCCGAGAAGAAAGGCGGGCGCTACATCCTCAACGGCAGCAAGATGTGGATCACCAACGGCCATTACGCCGATACCCTGGTGGTCTATGCCAAGACCGACGCCGCCGCCGGACCCAAGGGCATCACCGCCTTCCTCATCGAGAAGGACTTCAAGGGCTTCCGCCCGGCGCAGAAGCTGGACAAGCTGGGCATGCGCGGCTCCCCCACCTCGGAACTGGTGTTCGAGGATTGCGAGGTGCCGGAGGAGAACGTGCTGGGCCCGCTTAACGGCGGCGTCAAGGTGCTGATGAGCGGCCTCGATTACGAGCGCGTGGTGCTGTCGGCCGGGCCGCTGGGCATCATGCAGGCCGCCCTCGACGTGGTGCTGCCCTATGTGCACGATCGCCGCCAGTTCGATCAGCCCATCGGCGAGTTTCAATTGGTGCAGGCCAAGCTGGCCGACATGTACACCGAGATGAACGCCTCGCGCGCCTACGTCTATGCCGTGGCCCGGGCCTGCGACCGTGGCCGCACCACCCGCCAGGATGCCGCCGGGGTCATCCTCTATGCCGCCGAGCGCGCCACCCAGGTGGCCCTCAACGCCATCCAGCTTTTGGGCGGCAACGGCTATATCAACGAAAACCCCACCGGCCGCCTGCTGCGCGACGCCAAGCTCTACGAGATCGGCGCCGGCACCAGCGAAATCCGCCGCATGCTGATCGGGCGGGAGCTGTTCAAGGAAACGGCGTAAGCCGCGCCGTTTCCCCGTTTTCATTCCCCTGCTGAATTTCAAGGATGCGCCATGATCCTGCAGTCCTCCCTGTCGCGCCAGGACCCCGCCTTTCAGGCCAATGCCGCCGCCATGACGGCGCTGGTGGACGATCTTCGCGCCAAGGTGGCCGCCGTCAAGCTGGGCGGCGGCGAGCGCGCCCGTGAAAAGCATCTGGCGCGCGGCAAGCTGCTGCCGCGCGACCGGGTGCGCGGCCTGCTCGATCCCGGCACGCCGTTCCTCGAACTGTCGCAACTGGCGGCGCACGGCGTTTATGACGAGGCCATCCCGGCGGCGGGGCTGCTGACCGGCATCGGCCGGGTGGCCGGGCGCGAATGCGTCATCGTCGCCAACGACGCCACCGTCAAGGGCGGCACCTATTATCCGCTGACGGTGAAGAAGCATCTGCGCGCCCAGGAGATCGCCCGCGAAAACCGCCTGCCCTGCCTTTATCTGGTGGATAGCGGCGGCGCCAACCTGCCCAACCAGGACGAGGTCTTTCCCGACCGCGATCATTTCGGCCGCATCTTCTACAACCAGGCCACCATGTCGGCCGAGGGCATTCCGCAGATCGCCGTGGTCATGGGCAGCTGCACGGCGGGCGGCGCCTATGTGCCGGCCATGAGCGACCAGTCCATCATCGTGCGCAACCAGGGCACCATCTTCCTCGGCGGGCCGCCGCTGGTGAAGGCCGCCACCGGCGAGGTGGTCAGCGCCGAGGATCTGGGCGGGGCCGACGTGCATTCCCGCGTTTCCGGCGTTACCGATCATTACGCCCACAACGACGCCCACGCCCTGGCCATCGCCCGCCGCGTGGTGGCCGGCCTCAACCGCCCCAAGCGGCCCGGCGTGGAACTGCGCCGTCCGCAGGAGCCTTTGTATCCGGCCCAGGATCTGCACGGCATCATCCCCACCGATTCCCGCAAGCCCTTCGACGTGCGCGAGGTCATCGCCCGCCTGGTGGACGGCAGCGAATTCGACGAGTTCAAGCAGCTCTACGGCGCCACCCTGGTGTGCGGCTTCGCCCATATCTTCGGCTATCCCGTGGGCATCGTCGCCAATAACGGCATCCTGTTCTCGGAATCGGCCCTGAAAGGGGCGCATTTCGTCGAACTCTGCGCCCAGCGCGGCATTCCCCTGGTGTTTTTGCAGAACATCACCGGCTTCATGGTGGGACGCAAATACGAATCCGGCGGCATCGCCAAGGATGGCGCCAAGATGGTGACGGCGGTGGCCTGCGCCCGTGTGCCCAAATTCACCGTGGTCATCGGCGGCAGCTTCGGCGCCGGCAATTACGGCATGTGCGGGCGGGCCTATTCGCCGCGCTTCCTGTGGATGTGGCCCAACGCCCGCATCTCGGTGATGGGCGGCGAACAGGCGGCGGCGGTGCTGGCCCAGGTGCGGCGCGACGGCCTGGAGGCCCAGGGCAAGAGCTGGAGCCCCGAGGAGGAGGAGGCCTTCAAGGCCCCGATCCGTGGTCAGTACGAAAGCCAGGGTCATCCCTATTACGCCTCGGCCCGGTTGTGGGACGACGGCATCATCGATCCCGCCGACACCCGCATGGTGTTGGGGCTGGGTCTGTCGTCGGCGCTGAACGCCCCGGTGGAGCCCACGCCCTTCGGCATCTTCCGCATGTGAGGTGGGGCATGAGCGACTCTCTTGCCAAAACCGTGCTGGTGGAACGCCGCGCCGACGGCGTGGCCTTCGTTACCCTGAACCGCCCGGCCCTGCACAACGCCTTCAACGAGGCGATGATCGCCGCCCTGACCGACGCCGTTGCGGCGCTGGGGCGGGAGGAGGGCGTGCGCGCCCTGGTGCTGCGGGCCGAAGGCAAAAGCTTTTCCGCCGGGGCCGATCTCGATTGGATGAAGCGCATGGCGGCCTACGGCCCCGAGGAAAACCTGGCCGACGCCCGCGCCCTGGCCCGGCTGATGCGGGCGTTGAACGATTGTCCCAAGCCCACCATCGCCCGGGTGCAGGGGGCGGCCTTCGGCGGCGGCGTCGGGCTGGTGGCCTGCTGCGACATGGCGGTGGCCGCCGAGGGGGCGCAGTTCTGCCTGTCGGAGGTGCGGCTGGGGCTGATCCCGGCGGTGATCTCGCCCTATGTCATCGCCGCCATGGGGGCGCGGGCGGCGCGGCGCTGGTTCCTGACCGCCGAACGGTTCGATGCCGCCGAGGCCCTGCGGAACGGTCTTTTGCATCAGGTGACGCCGCCGGACGGCCTGGACGCGGCGGTGGAGGCCTGGCTGGCCCGCCTGGGCGAAGGGGCGCCCGGCGCCCAGGCCGAGGCCAAGGCGCTGATCTTCGCCGTGGCCGGACACCCCCTCTCGGAAGCGCTGGAGGAGGATACCGCCCGGCGCATCGCCCGGCGCCGCGCCGCGCCGGAAGGGCGGGAAGGGGTGGCGGCCTTTCTGGAAAAACGCGCGCCGGTGTGGGGAGTGTAAGCCGATGTTTGCCAAGATTCTGATCGCCAACCGTGGCGAAATCGCCTGCCGGGTCATCAAGACGGCGCGGCGCCTGGGGGTGCGGACGGTGGCGGTGCATTCCGAGGCCGATGCCGAGGCCGCCCATGCCGCCCAGGCCGACGAGGCCTGGGACATCGGCCCGGCCCCCACCCGCCAATCCTATCTGTGCGCCGATAAGATCATCGCGGCGGCGCTGAACAGCGGCGCCCAGGCGGTGCATCCCGGCTACGGTTTCTTGTCGGAGAACGCCGATTTTGCCGAGGCCTGCGCCCGGGCCGGGCTGGTGTTCATCGGCCCGCCCGCCGCCGCCATCCGCGCCATGGGCGGAAAAAGCGAGGCCAAGGCCCTGATGGAGCGGGCCGGGGTGCCGCTGGTGCCCGGCTATCACGGCGAGGATCAGTCCGAGGCGGTGCTGGCCGAGGCGGCCGGGCGCATGGGCTATCCGGTGCTGATCAAGGCGTCGGCCGGGGGCGGAGGCAAGGGCATGCGCGTGGTGGAAACGGCCGGGCAGTTCTCCGCCCAGCTGGCGGCGGCGCGGCGCGAGGCCGCGGCCTCGTTCGGCAACGACCGCGTGCTGGTGGAAAAATATCTGTCCCGTCCGCGCCATGTGGAGATCCAGGTCTTCGCCGACCGTCACGGCAATTGCGTCTATCTGTTCGAGCGCGACTGCTCGATCCAGCGCCGTCATCAGAAGGTGGTGGAGGAGGCCCCGGCCCCCGGCATGACCCCGGAGCTGCGCCGCCGCATGGGCGAGGCGGCGGTGGCGGCGGCCCGGGCCATCGGGTACGAGGGCGCCGGCACCGTGGAATTCCTGCTGGACGGGGACGGCCGCTTCTATTTCATGGAAATGAACACCCGCCTGCAGGTGGAGCATCCGGTGACCGAGCTCATCACCGGCCTCGATCTGGTGGAGTGGCAGCTGCGGGTGGCGGCGGGCCAGCCGCTGCCCTGCCGCCAGGAGGATCTGGCGGTGCGGGGCCACGCCATCGAGGTGCGGCTTTATGCCGAGGATCCGGCCCGCGACTTCATGCCCGCCACCGGGCGGCTGGAGCATCTGCGCTTTCCCGAGCCCGGCCCCCATGTGCGCATCGACAGCGGCGTGCGTCAGGGCGATCGCATCACCGTGCATTACGATCCGATGATCGCCAAGCTGATCGTGTGGGACGAGGACCGCGCCGGCGCGGTGCGCCGCCTGGGCGCCGCCCTGGCCGGAACCGAGGTGGCGGGTCTGGCCACCAATCTGGAGTTTCTCGGCGCCATCGCCCGCCATCCGGCCTTCGCCGCCGCCGCCCTGGATACCGGCTTCATCGCCCGGCATCAGGCCGAGCTGCTGCCGCCCGAGGCGCCGCTGGCCGACGAGGTTCTGGGGCTGGCCGCCCTGGGCCTGCTCTTGGAGCGCAAGGCGGCGGCCGCCGCCGAGGCCGAGGCCGGCCCCGATCCTTACAGCCCCTGGCACAGCCGCGACGGCTGGCGCCTGAACGACGATGCCCACGACAGCCTGCATCTGCGCCATGGCGAGCAGGACGTGCTGCTGCCGCTGACCTTCCGCCCCTGGGGCTACGAGCTGGCCCTGCCGGGCGGCCGGGTGGAGGCGCGCGGCGCCTTGAGCCCGGACGGCCGCCTGTCGGCGCAGCTGGGGCCGGTGCGGCGCCAGGCCGGTTTCGTGCACCGGGCCGGAGCGGTAACGCTGTTCCTGGAGGGGCGCTGTCACCATCTTTCCCTCATCGATCCCTTGCCGTCCGACGCGGCGGAGGGCCCGGCCGGCGGGGTGGTGGCGCCCATGCCCGGGGTGATCACCGCGCTGCTGGTGGAGGCCGGAACCGTGGTGGTCAAGGGCCAGCCCCTGGTGGTGATGGAGGCCATGAAGATGGAACATACCCTGAAGGCTCCGGCCGACGGCACGGTGGAGCGGCTGTGCTACGCCGTGGGCGCCCTGGTGGAGGACGGCGCCGCCCTGGTGGATTTCGTGGCGGCGGAGGCGTAAGGCCATGCGGCGACCCACGCGCGTCAGGCTGGTGGAGGTGGGCCCGCGCGACGGCCTGCAGAACGAGGCCGAGATCCTGGAGCCCGCGCTCAAGCTGCGGCTGATCGAGGATCTGGCGGCGGCGGGCCTGCCCGCCGTCGAGGCCGGATCGTTCGTTTCGCCGCGCTGGGTGCCGCAGATGGCGGCCTCGGCCGAGATCTATCAGCGCCTTCACCGCCGCCCCGGCACCGCCTATCCCGCCCTGGTGCCCAACGATACGGGGCTGGAGGCGGCCCTGGCCGCCGGCGTGGAGGAGGTGGCGGTGTTCATCGCCGCCTCCGAGGGCTTCAGCCGGAAGAACATCGCCTGTTCGGTGGCGGAAAGCCTGGAGCGGGTGGCGCCGGTGATCGGACGGGCCCGCGCCCGGGGCTTAAGGGTGCGGGGCTATGTCTCCTGCGTGGTGGCCTGCCCCTATGACGGCGCCGTCGATCCCGCCCGGGTGGCCGAGCTGGCCGCCTGGCTGGTGGCGCAGGGCTGCTACGAGGTGTCGCTGGGCGATACCATCGGCGTCGGCACCGCCGACGCGGTGCGCCGCCTGATCGCCCGCGTGGCCGAGGCCATCCCCCGGCAGCGGATCGCCATGCATTTCCACGATACCTACGGCCAGGGGGTGGCCAACATTCTCGCCAGCCTGGACGAGGGGATCGCGGTGTTCGACAGTTCGGTGGCCGGGCTGGGGGGCTGCCCCTATGCCCGCGGCGCCACCGGCAATGTGGCCACCGAGGACGTGCTGCATCTTTTGCACGGCCTCGGCATCGAAACCGGCGTCGACGCCCTGGCGGTGGCCCGCGCCGGGGCCTGGATCAGCGCGCGGCTGAACCGGCCCAACGGCTCGCGGGCGGGGCGCGCCCTGCTGGCGGCGACAGCGTGCTCCGCTTCGCCGGAGACGCAAAACTAAAGCCTGGAGCGGGGAACAACTCCGCCCATGCATCAAGATCACGCCTGGGAGGCAGACATGGACAAGGTAAGCTATACGCACGGAGTGTCGCTGACGCCGTTGCTGTCGGACACCATCGGCAGCCATCTCGACAGCGTGGCCGAGGCCATGCCGGACAATCCGGCCCTGGTGGCGGCCCATCAGAATATCCGCTGGAGCTACGGCGAGCTGAAGCGTGAAACCGACGCCTTCGCCGCCGGGCTGCTGGCCCTGGGGCTGTTGCCCGGCGACCGCATCGGCATCTGGTCGCCCAACAACGCCGAATGGGTGGTGACGCAGTTCGCCACCGCCAAGCTGGGGCTGATCCTGGTCAACATCAATCCGGCCTACCGCCTGCACGAGCTGGACTACGCCCTGAACAAGGTGGGGTGCCGCGCCCTGGTGCTGGCCGAGTCCTTCAAGTCGAGCCGCTATGTGGAGATGCTGGAAAGCCTGGCGCCCGAGCTGGCGGCCTGCCCGCCGGGCCGCCTGCGCGCCGCCAGGCTGCCCGATCTCGAGATCGTTATCCGCCTGGGCGCGGGCAAAAGCCCCGGCATGTTCAATTTCGCCGAAATTCCCGCCCTGGCCGACGACGGCCACCGGGCCCGCCTGGCCGAGATCAAGGCCGGGCTGCAGTTCGACGATCCCATCAATATCCAGTTCACCAGCGGCACCACCGGACATCCCAAGGGCGCCACGCTGACCCATCACAACATCCTCAACAACGGCTATTTCGTCGGCGAGGCCATCCGCCTCACCAGCCGGGACCGCATGTGCATTCCGGTGCCCTTCTACCATTGCTTCGGCATGGTCATGGGCAATCTCGGCGCCATCACCCACGGCGCCTGCATGGTGATCCCGGGCGAGGGCTTCGAGCCCGACCGGGTGCTGAAAACCGTGGCCGAGGAGCGCTGCACCTCGCTTTACGGCGTGCCCACCATGTTCATCGCCCTGCTCAACCATCCGGATTTCGCGCGGACCGATCTGTCTTCGCTGCGCACCGGCATCATGGCCGGTTCGCCCTGTCCCATCGACGTGATGAAGCAGGTGATCGGGCGCATGCACATGCAGGAGGTGACCATCGCCTACGGCATGACCGAAACCAGCCCGGTCAGCTTCCAGAGCGGCGTGGACGACGATGTGGAGCGCCGCGTGTCCACCGTGGGCCGCATCCATCCCCATGTGGAGGTGAAGATCGTCGACGCCGCCGGCCGTATGGTGCCGCGCGGCACCCCGGGCGAGCTGCTGACGCGCGGCTATTCGGTGATGCGCGGCTATTGGGGCGACGAGGATCTGACCCGCGGCGCCATCGACGGCGGCCGCTGGATGCATACCGGCGATCTGGCGGTGCTGGACGACGAGGGCTATTGCAACATCGTGGGCCGCATCAAGGACATGGTGATCCGGGGCGGCGAGAACATCTATCCCCGCGAGGTGGAGGAGTTCCTCTACGGCCATCCCAAGATCCGCGACGTGCAGGTGTTCGGCGTGCCCGATTCCCAGTACGGCGAGCAGCTGTGCGCCTGGATCATCCTGAAGGACGGCGAGGAGATGAGCGCGGAAGAGGTGCTGGCCTTCTGCGCCAGCGAAATCGCCCATTACAAGGTGCCCCGCGTCATCCGTTTCGTGTCATCCTTCCCGATGACGGTCACCGGCAAGATCCAGAAATTCATGATGCGCAAAGCCATGATCGAGGAACTGCATCTGGAAGAACAGAAGACCGCGTAAGGCAAGACGGCCCGAAGAAGGAGATCCCCATGTCGCAGCCGCTCTGGCAACCCTCGCCCGACCGCGTCGCCCAGGCCCGCCTGTCGGTGTTCCGGCACAAGGTCAACCGCCGCCACGGCCTGGATCTGGCCGACATGGCCGGGCTGTGGGCCTGGTCGGTGGAGGACCCCGCCGCCTTCTGGTCCGATGTCTGGGACTGGTGCGGCATGATCGGCCATAAGGGGCCGGGACCGGCGGTGGAGGATGCCTCCCGCCTGCCGGGAGCCCGCTGGTTTCCCGGTGCCCGGCTGAACTTCGCCGAAAACCTGCTGCGCCGCCGCGACGGGGGTGACGCCATCGTCTTCTGGGGGGAGGACAAGGTGCAACGCCGCCTCAGCCATGGCGAGCTTTACCGGCTGGTGGCGCGGCTGGCCGGGGCCATGCGGGCCATGGGGCTGAAGGCGGGCGACCGCGTGGCCGGCTTCATGCCCAACATGCCGGAAACGGTGGCGGCCATGCTGGCGGCGGCCAGCCTGGGGGCGGTGTGGTCGTCGGCCTCGCCCGATTTCGGCGTGCAGGGGGTGCTGGACCGCTTCGGCCAGATCGCGCCGCGACTGCTTCTGTCGGTGGACGGTTACTGGTACAACGGCAAGGCCCACGATGTGACCGGCAAGCTGGCCGCCATCGCCGATGCCCTCGCCAGCGTCGAACGGGTGGTGGTGGTGCCCTATCTGGCCGAAACGCCCGAGATCGCCGCCGTGCCCAAGGCGGTGCGGCTGGAGGCGTTCCTGGACGGGCAGGCGGGCGAGCATCTGCCCTTCACGCCGCTGCCCTTCGCGCATCCGCTTTACATCATGTTCTCCTCGGGCACCACCGGCGTGCCCAAATGCATCATCCACAGCGCCGGCGGCACCCTGTTGCAGCATCTGAAGGAACACCACCTGCACTGCGACATCAAACGCGACGACCGGGTGTTCTATTTCACCACCTGCGGCTGGATGATGTGGAACTGGCTGGTGTCGGCCCTGGCCTCCGAGGCCACCCTGCTGCTCTACGACGGCGCGCCCGGCCTGAAGGACGGCGCCATCCTCTTCGATTACGCCGATGCCGAGGGCATGACCTTCCTCGGCACCTCGGCCAAATGGATCGACGCCATCGCCAAGGCCGGCCTTCGCCCCAAGGCCAGCCACGATTTGCGCGCCCTGCGCACCATCGCCTCCACCGGCTCGGTGCTGTCGCCGGAAGGCTTCGATTACATCTACGACGCCGTGAAAAGCGATGTGTGCCTGTCGTCCATCTCGGGCGGCACCGATATCGTCTCCTGCTTCATGCTGGGCGATCCCACCGGCCCGGTGTGGCGCGGCGAGATCCAGTGCCGGGGCCTGGGCATGGCGGTGGAGGTGTTCGACGAGGCGGGGCGGCCGCTCCGCGGGCAAAAGGGCGAACTGGTGTGCCGCAACGCCTTCCCCAGCGTGCCGCTGGGCTTCTGGAACGATGCCGACGGCGCCAAATTCAAGGCCGCCTATTTCGAACGCTTCCCCGGGGTGTGGACCCACGGCGACTGGGTGGAACTGACGGAGCATAACGGCATCATCGTCTATGGCCGCTCCGACGCCACCCTGAACCCCGGCGGCGTGCGCATCGGCACCGCCGAGATCTACCGCCAGGTGGAAACCATCGACGAGGTGGCCGAGGCCCTGGTCATCGGCCAGGACTGGCAGGGCGACGTGCGGGTGGTGCTGTTCGTGCGGCTGAAGGACGGGGTGACGTTAAGCGAGGATCTGGCCGCCCGCATCCGCGAGCGCATCCGCGCCAATACCACGCCGCGCCATGTGCCGGCCCGCATCCTGGCGGTGGCCGACATTCCGCGCACCCGTTCGGGCAAGATCGTGGAACTGGCGGTGCGCGACGTGGTGCACGGCCGCCCGGTGCGCAACCAGGAGGCCCTGGCCAACCCCGAGGCCCTGGAGCAGTTCGCCCACCGCCCGGAACTGGGGGGCTGATCCCACGTGGGATGAGCCTGGCTCACCGGTCGTGGCGGACGGCGGCGAGCGAAGCGGCGATCTCGGCGATGGAGCGAAACAGGACGAGGGGCGTGTCGCGCGACGGCGCGAAGCCGCAGCGTCGCCAGAAGGCGGCGGCCTCGGCATCGATGGCGTTGACCATCAGGGCGCGTCCCCCGATGAGGCGTGCCGCCTGCACGCAACGCTCCAGCGCATGCTTCACCAGGCCGGTGCCGATCCCCCGGTTGGCCCAGGCAAGGTCGGTCGCGAGTTGGCCAAGGAGCAGACATGGGATTGGATCCGGAGGCTGGCCCGTCCGGATCGATCGAGGCGGCACATTGGGGACGACCCCGGTTGGAGCCAGGCCATAGTACCCCACGACGCGCCCGGCCTCGTGGACCACAAGGACGGCGGTGAAGCCTTTCTCCTGATTGGAGAGGGCGCGTGTTTTGAGCCAATGGTCCAGGGCCGGTTTGCCGCAGGTGAAACCGGAAACATCATGCTCCGCCGTCAGCGGCTCGGGAGGCGAGAGCGCCACCGTTCAGCGCTTCGCGACGTCATCCGGCTCCCAGGGCGCGGATCGTTTCGCCAGGGCGACCATCTCGGGAACAGGGGCGGCTGGACCGGACAAGGCGGCCATGAAGCCGGCAAATCCTTCAGGGCTCATGCGGATCAGCCGATTTTCCATGAGCACATCCTCGGCGGCGCGCACCGCCGCATCCCGCACAAAATCCGTGCGCGAGCGGCCGCGCAAGCTGGCCGCGCGATCGATCATCGCGATGTCCGCCTCGGGGAGACGCATCGAGATCGGATGTTCCTTTCGGTCGGTATTGCTCGCCATGACAGACCTCCTGGGCAGGAGAATAACCCCGCGTAGTGCAAATTACAATACGGGGGCTTATCCTCGACGCTCAGGCCGCGCGTGGCTGGACTTCGGCCTCGATTTTCGCTCCCATCGCCCACCAGGCGCTGGACCACGGCCAATCCTCGGGCTTCGACACCAGCCGCGCCCGCACCGGATTGAGTGTGACGTAGCGCACCGCCGCCAGTAGATGGGGGGGCGTCCATGGTAAAGGCGGTAATCATCGTCGGTGAAGAACACCGTCTCGCGGCGGTTTCCACGCTGGGTGACATGATGGAGGGTACTGGGGACGACGAGGCGAGCGATACGAGGCATAATCGGGAGGGTGATCGAGCTCTTGAGAAAAGTAAACTGTCACCGTAATTCCAGGCGAGAAAAGTAAACTGTCACCGTAATTCCAGGCGAGAAAAGTAAACTGTCACCGTAATTCCAGCCCAGATTACCGCCGTTGTTGATGCCGTTAACGATGAAATTGGAGACGGCGGTGCTGACGCCGGCTACCGCCGCCGCTGCCATGGCGTCGGTTGCGGCGGTGCCCATGCTGGCCTCGCCGGCCAGGGCGGTGGCGTCGGCTGCCAGGCCCGCTCCGGCGGTCACTACGGCGACCGCGATGGATGCTGAACTCAGCCTATTTGGTAAACTGTCACCGTAATTGTGTCACCGTAATTGGTAAACTGTCGCCGTAATTCCCTATTTGGTAAACTGTCGCCGTAATTCTGCAATGCGATCATCGCCGCCGCCATCACGGCGGCCGGGGCCCACTACCTGCTGGCCGTGAAATCCAACCAACCGACCCTGCGAACCGAGATCGAAGACTACTTCGCCTCCGCCCCGGCCGAGGT
>JAJXUO010000045.1 GCA_021782815.1 Pseudomonadota bacterium | reverse complement strand
GGCGGGCAGATTGAGATCGAAACTGACATCCCGCACCCCCAGGGTATCCAGGGCGCGGGCGGCCAGCAGCACCACCTCGGCATCGGCGGCGGCGCTGCTGGCGCCGATCAGCTCGATGCCGGCCTGGGCGAACTGGCGCTCGGCCCGCAGCTGGGTGCCCTTCACCCGCAGCACCTGCCCGGCATAGGACAGGCGCAAGGGGCGCGGCACATGCACCAGCCGGGTGGTGGCGATGCGCGCCACCTGGGGCGTCATATCGGAGCGTACGCCCATCATGCGCTGGGAAATGGGGTCCATCACCCGGAAGGTCTGCTTGGCGATGGCGCCGCCGGCTTCGGCCAGCAGGCTGTCCTCGAACTCGATCAGCGGCGGTTTGACCCGGTCGTAGCCGAAGGAATCGAACACCGCCATCAGCCGGGTGACGATATCGGCCTCGTGGGCGGCGAAGGGGGGAAGAATGTCGCGCAGGCCGGCAGGCAGCAAGGCGCGGTTCGGAAACTCGGTCATGGGGTTGCCGTCTCGTACAAGCTGGCGCCGACGACGGAAAGAGCCCGGCGCACGGGGCCCTTTCCTTTACTCTGTTCTCCTATCCGCGGCAACGGAAAAGAGCGGCAGATGTCGGCTCAGCGCCGGTCGGCCAGGCGGCGCAGGTCGGCCAGCACCTCGCGCGAGGCGTCGGCCGCCTGTTTGACCTTGTCCACGGCGGCGATGATGTCGCCCTGCTGATAAAGGCGGGCCGCCTCGATGCCGTGGGCATGCACCTCGCGGTGCGGGCTTTCCAGATGGCGGAAGGTGGCGTCGGCCTTGACCTCGGCATCCTGCACGGCGTCGTACCATTTGCCCAGGCGGCAGCCATGGTGATCGGCCAGTTCCGCCGGATTGAGCTTGGCCGCCCCCACCAGCATGTTGGAGAGCTTCTTGCGCCAGATCATGTGGTCGGACTGGGCCACGATGACGGTGAAGTTCAGGATCTCGCGCCCGGCCAGTTCCGTCACCACCTCGGCGATGATGGGGTCGGCATGATCCAGAAGGCCGATGCTTTCGGTGATATCGGCCACATTGCGTTCGGCCATGTCGGCGATCACCTGGATTTCCTCGGCGATATGCAGGGCGGCGCCCGACTGCTGCACCAGGATGGCCGAAACCTCCTGCACCCGTCCGGTCATATCGGTAATGCGGTCCGAAACCTCGCGCACATTGTCGCCGGCGGCGGCGATAACCTCGCGCCCCCGCTCCACCGCCTCGGCCCCGCCTTGCATGGACTGCACGATCTCGGCCATTTCTCCGCGCAGGGTTTCGATGCGCTGCCGAATGGTGTCGGTGGCCTTGGCGGTCTGATTGGCCAGGTTCTTCACTTCCGAGGCCACCACGGCGAAACCCTTGCCGGCCTCGCCGGCCCGCGCCGCCTCGATGGTGGCGTTCAACGCCAGCAGGTTGGTCTGCTTGGCGATGGCCTCGATCTGGTTGACGATGTCGCCGATCTGGGCCGAAGCCTCGTTCAAACTGTCCACCCGGCCCGCCGTGCTGCTCACCGCCGTGCGGATTTCCTCCATGGCATGGATGGCCTGATCGGTGGCGGCCAGCCCCTTGTCGGCCACCATCTGCATGGCCTGGGCCTCGTCGGCGGTGCTGTTGGAATTGCGCGAAATCTCGTTGACCGAGGTGGTCAGCTCCTCGGTGGCCGAGGCGATGGTCTGGGCGCGGCGCCCCACTTCCGTGGCCTCGCGGATCATTTCGGCGATATGGCAGGTGGCCTCGTTCATCACCACCGACACCCCCACCACCTGCTTGGTGCGGCGCAATGAAGAGTCGTGGAACTGGCGCGCCAGGGAGAAAAGCTTCCGCCCAACGGGACAGTCTCCGGGCGGAACGGAAAGGTATTTCCCGGCGGCGATCAGGTCGATGGCCTTGATCAGATCATCGTTCCTGCTTGTATCCTCGGGCTCAACCCGCTCCAGAACAGTCAGATCGGCGACGTTCGTTTTCCGATGAAACACGACAGCTCTCCCTTGCACGCAGCAGCCTTGGGCGCCCTTTGTTACACATTTGTGAAGTGATATATCGCAATCCGTAGGATATATCCATAAGTTTGTATCAAATACAAACCAAATGCCGCAACCTCAACCCATCGTGTCAAAGACTCAACTTTGCCACAATTTCATGGCAGAGCTACGCGGCGGCTTGTGCCATAACAGGGGCGGCCAACGCCCCTGGCGCCATGCCGCAAAGCCATCCACGACTGACGGGAGAGACTCCAAGAATGGCGAAATATTCCATCTCCGCCGCCGCCGCCCTGGCCATCGCCACGGTGTTTTCGGCGCAGGCCCTGGCCGGCGCCCCCAAGTTCCTGCAAAAATCGGGGAATTGGAGCAGCTATGTCTATCATGGCCGCGGCGGCAAGGTGTGCTACGCCACCAGCGAACCGACCCGCGCCGGCAAGGGCGTGCCCCATCGCGGCACGCCGCTGTTTTCGGTGACCAACCGCACCTCCGACAAGAGCGCCTGGGTCATCAGCATCGATATGGGGGTGAAACTGAAGGACGCAGCCCCGGTGGCCCTGGAGATCGGCCGCAAGACATACGCCCTCTACGCCAAGGACAGCGAAGCCTGGGCCCTGCACGACAAGGACACCGTGGAGGCCATGCTGAAGGCCGGCAGCATCACGATCACCGCCACCACGCATGACGGCAAGCGCATCGCCGATCTTTACGCCCTGAAGGGCTTTTCCCAGTCCCTGGCCGCCATCGACCGCGAATGCGGCCTGCGCCCGAAATAATCCTCACCCCCGCTCCGGTCCTGCCGGAGCGGGGAAAAGCCCCGGATCCTCAGCGATAATCCGCGGCCACCTGCTCGTAGGCCCAGTCGAGCCAGGGCAGCAGGCGGACCACATCCTCGCGTTCGATGGTGGCGCCGGCCCACAGCCGCAGCCCCGCCGGAGCGTCACGGTAGGAGGCGATATCGTAGGCCACGCCCTCCTTGTCGAGCAGGCCGGCGATCTTCTTGGCGAAGGCGGCCTGATCATCGGGCGACAGCCCCCGGAACAGCGCCGACTTGATCACCAGACAGACCGAGGTCCAGGAACGCAGCGCCGGATCGGCGGCCAGGAATTCCGCCCACTCGGACGCCGCCACCCACGCTTCGATCACCGCCAGATTGCCCCGGCTGCGCGCGATGAGGGCGGGCAGGCCGCCCACGCTCTCCGCCCACACCAGGGCGTCGATCTGATCCTCCACCGCCAGCATCGACGGGGTATTGATGGTATCGCCCTTGAAGATGCCCTCGATCAGCTTGCCGCCGCTGGTCATGCGGAAGATCTTCGGCAACGGCCAGGCCGGCTGATAGCTTTCCAGCCGGGCCACGGCGCGCGGGCTCAACACCAGCATGCCGTGCGCCCCCTCGCCGCCCAGCACCTTCTGCCACGACCAGGTGACCACGTCGAGCTTGGACCAGGGCAGATCCATGGCGAAGGCGGCCGAGGTGGAATCGGCGATGGTCAGCCCCTGGCGATCGTCGGGGATCCAGTCGCCGTCGGGCACGCGCACGCCCGAGGTGGTGCCGTTCCAGGTAAAGACCACGTCGCGGCTGAAATCCACCTGGGACAGATCGGGCAACCGGCCATAATCGGCCTTCAGCACCCGCACGTCCGGCAGCTTCAGCTGCTTTTGCACATCGGTCACCCAACCGGCGCCGAAGCTTTCCCAGGCCAGCATATCGACGCCGCGCGCCCCCAGCAGCGACCACAGCACCATTTCCACGGCGCCGGTATCCGACGCCGGCACGATGCCGATGCGGTAATCGTCGGGCAGACCCAACAGGGCGCGGCTGCGGTCCAGCACCTCGGCCAGCTTGGCCTTGCCCACCTTGGCGCGATGGGAACGCCCCGCCGGATTTCCCGCCAGGGCGGCCGGCGTCCAGCCGGGGCGCTTGGCGCAGGGGCCCGAGGAGAAATTGGGGCAGAGGGGACGAAGCGAAGGCCGTTGCGAACGGGTCATGACAGCAGAACCTCATGAAAACAGAGGCCGGGAACTTTAAAGTTTTTCCCGCCGCGGCGAAATCGAAAAAACGGCCGGCAGCGGCACCTCTTCCCACCGCGCCCGCCGCCGATCCCTGCTACCCCTTGTCTCCTCCCAGCAACCCAAGGAGGGTAGTATGCGTATCGTTTACGGCGCCATCGTGCAGGACCGCGTTCTCATCGACGGCAGCAAGGATTTCCAGGTGGTTCGCGACAATAACGGCCTGGTGGAAGTGGCCATCAATCCGCCGTTCGAAACCCTGCCGGTGGTGGTGCTGACCCAGCATTACCCGCCGGGCAACACCGACTTCAACAACGGCGGCGGCGACACCCGCGACAATTCGGTGCTGGTGGCGGTGGACAAGGCCCGCTTCCTGGTGAAGAACGGCGACAACGGCGGCGCGCCCCGCCCCGAACGGGCCTTCCATTTCATCGCCATGGCCCCCGGCCAGGGCCGCGACGGCACCGAGGGCCAGGCCGTGGCCGGTTTCGCCAAGTCGGTGGGGCTTTAACCCGCGCGGCGCCGGGGATCCGCGCTAACCCGCCGCCGCCCGGCGCATCACCTCGGGGATCTGTTCGGCCGCCACCGGGCGGCTGAACAGATAGCCCTGGATCACGTCGCAGCCCTGGCCGCGCAGATAGTGCAGCTGGGTTTCCTCTTCCACCCCTTCCGACACCACCGTCAGCCCCAGGCTGTGCCCCAGGGTGATGATGGCGCGGGCGATGGCGGCGTCGTTGCCGCCCTGGTCGAGGCTGCGCACGAAGCTCTGATCGATCTTCAGCTTCTGCACCGGGAAGCGCTTCAGATAGCTCAAGGACGAATAGCCGGTGCCGAAATCGTCGATGGCCAGCTTGATGCCGCTTTTATCCAAGGCGCGCAGCACCGCCTCGGCGGCCATGGCGTCCTCCATGACGCTGCTTTCCGTCAGCTCCAATTCCAGAAGCCGGGGATCGACCTCGAATTCCTCCACCACCCGGCGCACATGCTCGGCCAGGCCGTCCCGCTTCAACTGCACCGCCGACAGATTGACCGCCACCGGCACCATGGGCAACTCGGCGGCCACCCAATCGCGGATCTGGCGGCAGGCCATGCGCAGCACCAGATCCCCCAGCGGAATGATCAGCCCGGTTTCCTCGGCCACGGGAATGAAGGTGCTGGGCGGCACCATGCCCCGTTCGGGATGGCGCCAGCGCAACAGCGCCTCCATGCCGACGACGCGGCCGCTCTCGGCATCGAACTGCGGCTGATAATGCAGTTCGAACTCCTCGGCCGCCAGGGCGCGGCGCAGGTCGCGCTCCAGCGCCATCCGGCTTTGCATATCCTCGCTCATCTGCCTCGAGAAGAAGCGGAAGCCGCCCGGCGCCTCGTGAATGGCGCGATACATGGCCATGTCGGCATGCTTGATCAGGCTGTCGGGGTCGGCGCCGTCGTCGGGATAAAGGGCGATGCCGACGCAGGCGCCGAGATGGCAATCGTTACCGTCGAGCACGAAGGGCAGGCCCACCGCGCCGATCATACGCTGCGCCAGGCTTTCCGCCTCGCCCATCACGTCCTCGCCCGAGAGGATGACGGCGAATTCGTCACCGCCGACGCGGGCCAGAAGATCGGCGCCGCGCGTCACCTGGGCCAGGCGCTCGGCCACGCCCACCAGCAGACGGTCGCCGGCCTCGTGGCCCTGAATGTCGTTCACACGGCTGAAATGATCGAGATCGAGGAACAGCACCGCCAGCGGCGCCCCGGTGGTTTCGGCGCGGATCAGCCGCTGCTGCAGCTGGTCGCGGAACAGCACCCGGTTGGGCAGGCCGGTCACGGCGTCGTGGGTGGAGAGGAAGGCCGCCCGCTCCTGGGCGCTCTTGCGCTCGGTGATATCCTCGTGCACCGCCACGAAATGATGGATGAGCCCTTGCGCGTCCATCATCGGCGTAATGGTCTGGATCACCGTGTAATGCTTGCCGTCCTTGCCGCATTCCACCAGTTCGCCCGACCAGCTGCGGCCGGTCTGCACGGTGGTCCACAGCTCCTTGTAGAACATATCGTCCTGCCGGCCCGACTGCAGGATTCTCGGCGTCTTCCCCAGAACCTCGTCCAGACCATAGCCCGACAACCGGGTAAAGGCCTCGTTCACCCACTCGATATAGCCGTTGCCGTCGGTGATCATGATGGCGTTGGCCGCCGCCGACATGGCGGCGCCCTGCAGGCGCAGACGCTTCTGATCGGCCACCACCTGGGCCGCCACGCCGATACGCACCGCCAGCCCTTCGAGATCGCGCAGGGTGTCGCCGTCCAGCGGATAGGGGGCGTAAAGGGTCAGCGCCCCGGTCACGCATTGCCCCACCTTCAACGGCAGCGATACCGCCGACACCGCGCCGCCCGCCGCATAGGGCGCCAGGCAACCGCGCCACAGCGGCGAGGAGGGCGGCACCAGTTCCAGGCTACCGCTGTTCAGGGCGGCGATGGTGGGACCATCGCCCTCGTCGGGCAGGCAGCCCCAGCTCAGGACCGTCGATTGCAGCGCCGACCGCAGGGCCTCCGGTCCGGCGCAGCCATCGATGGCGACGCGGCCGTCGGGACCGCGATTGGCCACCCAGGCCAGGGTAAGGTCGAACAGATCCGCCAACCGGCCGCACAACAGCGGCAGCAGGCTCTCCAGCCCCTCGCCTTCCAGCACCCGCAGATTGATGTCGGTCACCAGCTCGTCCACCGCCTCGGTGCGGCGACGCAGGCTGATATCGCGCAAAATGCCTAAGCGCAGGATACGGCGCCCGGCATGCACTTCGCTGACCGACAGCCCCACCGACTGCATGCCGCCGTCGGCCCGGCGGATACGGGTTTCGCACGAGGTCACCCCGGCATCGGCCAGCGACGCCACCAGGCCGCCGGGGGCCGCCGGATCGCGGCCGTCGGGCAGCAGCAGGCGGGCGGGCTGGCCCACCAGGTCGTCCTGCCAGCGGCCGAACAGGGATTGGGCGGCGGGATTGAGATGCTGTATGATGCCCTCGCCGTCCACCACCATGACGCCGTCGGTCAGGCGGTCGAAAATCAGGTCGAGGGCGTAGCCGCCGTCCAGAAGATCCAGGGCGGGCAGATCGAGGGCAGGCAGGCGCGGCGGGTGCTGCAGCGACACTCCGGCAAGGCTTCTCCGGCGTTCAGGCATGAAACGCCGCCACAACGTAGAGAAAAACAGACCATTGCCGACGGTCATTTCAGGAGTTGTACCCCAACAGGCAGAATTGTGTCAGTATTAACACGGCGCCGGTGTCGCGCAACCATCATCATGAGCCGCTCCGCATACTTTAATACGTTTGTACAAAACAATTAGCCCCTTGGATGCGCCCGCAGGGCACCGTCCCAGTCGTAACAGCATGAGCAGCCAACGCTGTGTAAGGACCACGCCACCATGTCTGTCGCCACCGTTTTGGGCTTTCTTTTCGGCATCGGCCTGTTCATCGGCTCCATCGTTCTCAGTACCGACCATTATCTGGTTTTCCTTGAAGGCGCCGGGTTCATCATGGTGATCGGCGGCACCCTGGCCGCCACCTTCGTCGCTTTCGAGCCGCTTTACGTCATCAACGCCCTGCGTCTGATGGTGTCGATCTTCTTTCAGCAGAAAACCGGCCGCGCCATTCTGACCGGCGAGGTGGGCCGCATGATCCGCTGGGGCTACATGGTGCAGAAGGCCGGCCTGCCCGCCCTGGAAACCGACGCCCGCCGCCTGCGCCAGCACGACCGTTTCATGGCGTTCGGCATCGATCTGGTGATTTCCGGCTATAGCGGCCAGGAGGTGCGCGACATCCTGTCCAATACCGTGGAAACCACCTTCCAGCGCAACACCGTGCCCGCCGACATCATCCGCAGCATGGCCAACAACGCTCCGGCCTTCGGCATGATCGCCACCCTGGTGGGGCTGGTGATCATGCTGGACCATATGGGCGGCGACCCTTCGAAGATCGGCCCCGGCATGGCGGTGGGCCTTTTGGGCACCCTTTACGGCGTGACCTTCGCCCGCATCATCCTGCTGCCCACCGCCAGCAAGATCCAACAGCGCGAGGAGATCACCCGCTTCCGCAATTTCCTGGTGGCCGAAGGCCTGGCCCTGCTGGCCGAACGGCGCAGCCCGCGCTACATCCAGGACAAGATGAACAGTTTCCTCGATCCGGTGCTGCATTTCGAAATCGACCGCATGCTGCACCGCGGAGGCGCCTGACATGGGCAACCGCTGGAACCTGAACCGCCGCGAGGAGCGCGAGGACTGGCTGATGTCCTACGCCGACATGCTGACCCTGCTGCTGGCCTTCTTCGTGCTGCTGCTCTCCATGTCGAAGATCGACGTCAGCCGCTATGAAACCGTGGGCAGCGGCCTGGCCAAGGAACTGGGCAAACATGAAAGCGATCAGCCCCTGCAGACCCTGCACACCAAACTCGGCGAGCTATTGAAAGGCCTCAAGCTGAACGACACCCAGATCAGCCTGGGCAACGACAATCGCGGCCTGGTGCTGGAACTGGACGGCGCCACCTTCTTCGACCCAAAGTCGGCCACCTTGAAGGCCGACGAACTGCCGCCCCTGATCAAAATGGCCGCGCTGTTGAACGGCCGCCGCTACAGCGCCTTCCAGGTTGAGGTCGAAGGCCATACCGACGATACGCCCGTCTCCACGCCGCAATACCCCTCCAACTGGGAATTGTCGGCGGCGCGGGCCAGCGCCGTGGTGCGCCTGTTCATCGCCCACGGCCTCAATCCCACCCGTCTGACCGCCGCCGGCATGGCCGACACCCGTCCCAAGGTGCCCAACCGCGACGCCGAGGGCCACCCCCTGCCCATCAATCAGGCCATCAACCGCCGCGTCACCATCCACATCATTCCGCGCTGAGGTGTGCTGGATACAATCATGAGAGAATTTTAATAACGTCACTGCATTGACAGGTTGCGCAATTTAAAAGAATACATACTCCCTCTAAAAACTATTATAGAGGGCGTCGATGAAAACCGTTCTGAAATTTTTCGCCATGGCCGCCTGCGCGGCTTCCCTTTCGGCTTGTGCCGCCAGCCGCAGCGTGGTCACCCTGGATCAGGCCAAGATCACGGCCCCGGCCCAGACGCAGGCCGTGGCCGTCAAGATCGTGCAGGTCACCGATGCCCGCACCTTCGAGGAAGATCCCCCCAACCCCTCCGATCCCTCCCTGTCGGGAGACGATGTGCATGATGCCGCTCTCAAGGCGCGGGCCATCGGCCGCAAACGCAACAGCTATGGTATGGCCATGGGCGATGTTATGCTTCCCGAAGGCAGCACCGTTTCCGGCGTCATCCGCACCGCCATCGCCAATGGCTTCCGCGAAGCCGGCTACCGCGTGGTGGAGGCCGGACAGGAGGGCTTCGATCAGGCCCGCCCCCTCTCCTTGCGGATCAATGCCTATTGGTGCTGGTTCCAGCCCGGTTTCTTCGGTGTGACCGTGCATAACAGGAGCCGGATCGACATTACCGGCCCCCTCCCCAATGGCGCCTCGTCATTGGAGATCAAGGGCGGCGCCAAAGACACCATGATGGCCGTCACGGAGGATGACTGGCAAAACATCGCCTCGGAGGGCCTGGCCTCGCTGACCGCCAACACGGCGGCGGCTCTCCAGGGAAAACCGCAAAAAACCGTGCAACCCTGATGCGAGACCACGGGAGGCCGTGATCGGCCTCCCGTTCCGCGTCACCCTCCCCGCGCCGCCTTGGGAAAGGTGACGCAAAAACGGCTGCCCACATCGGGCAGCGGCTCCACCCAGATGCGGCCGCCGTGGGTTTCGGCGATCTTGCGGCACACCGCCAGCCCGATCCCCGTCCCCTCGTACTGTTCCTGCGTGACCAGGCGCTGAAAGATGCCGAACACCCGCTCGCAACTCTCGGAGGCGATGCCGATGCCGTTGTCGCGCACGGTAACGCGCCAGTAGTCGCCCTCATCCTCCCAGCCGATGTCGATGCGGGGCGAGCTGCCGGGACGATGATATTTCAGGGCGTTGCCGATCAGGTTCTGGAACAGGCGCGCCAGATCGATGGCGTCGCCCGTCACATGGGGCAGGCCCGCGGCCACCCGCACCTCGGCTTGGCTTTCCGCCACCACCATCTGCAGATCGTGCAGGCATTGCTCCACCACCTCGTCCAGAGCCACATCCCGCCAGGGATTGGCCGAGCGCCCGGTCCGGGAATACTCCAGCAGCCCCAGGATCAAGGCGTCCATGCGCTTGGCGCCATCCCGGGCAAAGGTGATGAAACTTTTCAGATCGGCATCGACCGCGTCGCCCAGATGACGTTCGATCAGCGCCACATAGCTCGACACCATGCGCAGGGGCTGCCGCAGATCGTGCGAGGCCACATAGGCGAACTGAGCCAGATCCTCGTTGGCCTGGGCCAGACGCTTCTCGGCGGCCAGACGCTCGGTGATGTCCTCGGCCGACCACACCACGCCCAACGCCGGAGCCGCCTCGTTGATCAGCCGCGCCGCCAGGGTCACGGTGATGAGACGGCCGTCGTCCTGACGGCGCATCGGCACCTGGGCGGTAAAGGTCCGCCCCGCCTCCACCTCGGGATAGGCCGCCCGTCCCAGCGCCTCGAACTCGGCGTCCGAACCGTAGAACAGGCGGGTCGAAAGGCCCGCGCCCTCTCCCCGCGACAGGCCGAAGGTTTCGGCAAAGGCGCGGTTGATCCTCAGCAAGGTCCGGTCCAGGGCGATGATGGCGATGCCCACCGGGGTATTGTCCAGCACCGCCTCCAACTGCGCATGCGCCTCGGCCAAAGCCGTCTGGCTCCGCCTGCGTTCGGTCACATCCTCGCCGATACTGACATAATGGGTCAGAGCGCCGTCGTCATCGGTTACCGGAAAGATGGTGGTGGCCAGCCAGTAGGCGCCTCCATCCTTGCGACGGTTGAGAAAATCGCCGCTCCAGATCCGCCCCGCCCGTAAGGACGGCCACAGGTCGGGCGGCTGGGGGCCGCCGTTGCCCAGTACGGCGGCGGGCCGGCCGCGCAATTCCTCCATGTCGTAGCCGCTGACGGTGCGCACGAAGGGGTTGGCATAATCGATACGCCCCTCGAGATCGGTGATCAGCACCGCCAGGGGCACCTGCTCCACCGCATTGGAAAACAGGCGCAGACGGGTGGAGAGCAAGGTACGGTCGGTCACATCGGTGCCGATGGTGACCAGATACAGCATCTCTCCGGCATCATCGCGGATGATGTTGTTGGTCCAATCGAACAACCGCCGCGTGCCGTCGGCCCGCACCCATTCGTTTTCAAAACGGCTCACGATATCGCCTTGCACCGCCTTTTGAAACACCGCCTCCACCGCCTCGCGCTGCTCCGGAGGCAGAAAGCGGCGCCAGTGAAACGGGGCTTTAGCCTCGTCCAGACGGCAACCGGTGAAGGCCTCGGCCGCGCGGTTCATGCGCGTCAGGCAGCCTTGGCGGTCGATCATCACGATCAGGGTGTCGGTGGCCGAGAAAATGGTGTCGAGCAGGGCCGCATCGGCATGCCGCGCCGCGGCGCGGCACCGGCGCCCGCCCCATCGCGCCGCCACGAACAGCAAAGGCAGAATCAGAAGAAACGGCAGAACGGCAGATGAATGCAATGTACCCATGAAGAGAGCGCCCCTTCAACATCCTGAAAACGAGACGACACCACGCACCATATCCCGTGCCGAGAAAAGCAACAGAGTTAACATCCCGCTCTTCTGGCAAGTCTAACACTTTCGATAGGCACCCTCCTCAAGAGATATGTCCAGCCCCTCCTTTACCATCTGGACGGGGTAAGGGAGAGGGGGGAAAGTTTCAGAACGATACTTCTCTAATATGCTTGGACTTTCATCATGTTGGCTAACTTCAGAAGCATCCGGACCCCCTTGCTGGCCATTGCGGCGATCGCCGCCCTGGTGCTTGTGGCGCTGTCCGGTTACGCCGTCTGGCAGCTCCGCGCCAACGGCATGAACGCGGAAATCTCCCTGACCCGCAGCGAGGCAGAAACGGCTCTTTCCATCGTCCGCGAGTTCGACCGGCGCGCCCAAAGCGGCGAATTCAGCCAGGCCGTCGCCAAGACCATGGCCAAGGATGCCCTGCGCGCCATCCGCTACGGTCAAAACGAGTATGTTTTCGCCTACGACAGCAACGGCACCAACATCGTCCATGGCTCCAAGCCCGATCGGGAAGGCAAGAACTACATCGATTCGGCCGACTCCAACGGCGTGCATTACCTGCGCGAATTCATCCGCCTGGCCCATGAAAGCGGCGGCGGCGTGGTGCATTATTCCTTCCCCAAACCCGGCAGCACCGAACCCTTGCCGAAGATTTCCAGCATCGTCTATTACCAGCCCTGGGACATGATCATCGGCACCGGCGTCTATGTCGATCAGATCGACCGCGATTTCCGCGCCAATCTCGCCACCTTCGGCATCCTCTTCGTGCTGGCCCTGACCGCCCTGATCGCCGGCGCCCTGTTGCTGTCGCGCGCCATCACCCGCCCCCTGGCAGAACTTTCGGAAGACACGCACGCCCTGGTGAACGGCCGCACCGGGATCACCGTGCGCAATACCGGACGGCGCGATGAATTGGGCCCGCTGGCCCAGGCCCTGGAGCGCTGGCGCACCGGCCTCCTTGAAAATGAAACCCTGCGCCGCGAGCAGCAGGACAATCAGCGCCGCATGACCGAGGAGCGCCAGCGGATGATGTCCACCACCGCCGACACTCTGGAACGCCGCGTGCAGGCCATCATCGGCGCCATCCTGGGCTCGGTGCGGCAGTTGGACGAAGCCTCCACCGCCCTGTCGGCCAACGCCGAGCAGGCCCAGCGCCAGAGCACCGCCGTGGCCGACGCCACCCAGGAGGCCAGCAGCAACGTGGAAAGCGTCTCCTACGCCAGTTCCGAACTGTCGGCCTCGATCCAGGAGATCTCCCAGCAGATGTCGGAAGCGGCGGATGTGGCGCAAACCGCCAGCCAGGAGGCCCGCTCGGCCACCGACAAAATCAACGGTCTGGCCGAGGCCGCCCAGAAGATCGGCGAAGTGGTGAGCCTGATCAACGATATCGCCAGCCAGACCAACCTTTTGGCCCTGAACGCCACCATCGAATCGGCCCGCGCCGGCGAAGCCGGCAAGGGATTCGCCGTGGTGGCCGGCGAGGTCAAGCATCTGGCCGGGCAGACCGCCAAGGCCACCGACGACATCACCTTGCAAATCACCGCCATCCAGACGGAAACGCGCGACGCGGTGCGGGCCATCGCCTCCATCGCCCAGGTGATCGGGCGCATCAACGAAATGTCGTCCTCCATCGCCGGCGCCGTCGAGGAACAGGGCGCCGCCACCAGCGAGATTGCCCGCAACGTCGAGCAGGCCTCGGAAGGCACCCGCCGGGTGGCCAGCAACATCACCGGCGTGGCCGACGCCGCCACCCATACCGGGCAAATGGCCACCAACGTCGCCGCTGCCGCCCAGGCCCTGGCGAAGGACATCAACAGCCTGCAAGGCGAGATCCAGGGCTTCCTCGGAGATCTGCGCAAGACCTGAGTCTTTTGCCGCCCCCGGCCTCCGCCGGGGGCGGCACGCCCTTAGCCATAGGCATTATTTCATAAATCTTTCGCACCCTACCCCCGGCCTGGGAATTAAAGCAAAAATTACAGTATGAAATTGGCCCCCTCCTCATAAGAACATCAAAAATGAGTGTTTTAAGGGGCCATAATAGGCTGGGGCACGGAAATGAATTTCAGAAGTATTCGCACGCCTCTTCAGGCAATCGCATCGATCTCCGCCGCGATCCTTATTCTACTTTCAGGCTACGCGGTCTGGCAAATTCGCGCAGACGGCATGGAAGCCAAGCTTTCCCTGACCCGGGATGAGGCGCAAACGGCTCTCTCCATTGTGCAAGACTTCGACCGCCGGGCCAAAGCCGGCGAGATGAGCGAGGCCACCGCCAAAACCATGGCCAGGAACGCCCTGCGCGCCATCCGCTACGGCAACAACGACTATATCTTCGTCTACGACAGCACCGGCACCTGCCTGGTGCTGGGGCCGAAGCCCGAGCACGAGGGCAAAAACTACATCAACGCCATCGATTCCAACGGCGTGCATTACCAGCAGGACATCATCCGCGCCGCCCTCCAGGGCGGCGGCGTGGTGCATTACTCCTTCCCCAAGCCGGGCGGCAAAACGCCCTTGCCGAAAATCTCCAGCATCGTCTACTACCAGCCGTGGGATTTCGTCATCGGCACCGGTATTTATGTCGATCAGATCGAACAGGCGTTCCACGCCAACCTCATCACCTTCGGCGGCATCTTTCTGCTGGCCCTGGCCATCCTCGGCGCTTGCGTGTTCCTGCTGTCGCGGGCCATCGTCACCCCGCTGAGCCAATTGTCGGAAGACACCCACGCCCTGGTGAACGGCCGCACCGAAATCACCGTGCGCAATACCGGACGGCGCGACGAACTGGGCCCGCTGGCCCAGGCCCTGGAACGCTGGCGCACCGGACTGATCGAGAATGAAACCCTGCGCCGCCAGCAGCAGGACAGCCAGCAGAAGGCCCACGACGAACGCCAGCGGGCCATGGCCGGCTTGGCCGACCGCCTGGAGCAGCGGGTGCAGGCCATCGTTTCGGCCATCCGGGGCTCGGTGCGGCAGCTGAACGACACCTCGTCCACCCTGTCCACCACCGCCGACCAGACCCAGCGCCAAAGCGCCGCGGTGGCCAGCGCCACCCAGGAGGCCAGCAGCAATGTGGAAAGCGTCTCCTCGGCCAGCACCGAGCTGTCGGCCTCGATCCAGGAGATCGCCCGTCAGGTGGCCGACGCCGCCGAGGTGGCGCACGCCGCCAGCCAGGAGGCGCAATCGGCCACCAGCCGGGTGTCCGGGCTGGCCGATGCCGCTCAGAAGATCGGCGAGGTGGTGCAGCTGATCAACGATATCGCCAGCCAGACCAATCTTCTGGCCCTGAACGCCACCATCGAATCGGCCCGCGCCGGCGAGGCCGGCAAAGGCTTCGCCGTGGTGGCCGGCGAGGTGAAGAACCTGGCCGGACAGACCGGGCGGGCCACCGACGACATCGCCCAGCAGATCGCCGCCATTCAGGCCCAGACCCGCGAGGCGGTGGCGGCCATCGGCTCCATCGCCCAGGTGATCGAACGCATCAACAGCATGTCGGCCTCCATTGCCGGCGCGGTGGAGCAGCAGGGCGCCGCCACCGGCGAAATCGCCCGCAATGTGCAACAGGCCTCGGACGGCACCCGCAAGGTGGCCGGCAATATCGCCGGCGTGGCCGAGGCCGCCACTCAGACCGGGCGCATGGCCGTCAGCCTGAGCGAGGCCACCGGCGCCCTGGTCAAGGAGATCGACGCCCTGCAAGGCGAAATCCAGGGCTTCCTCGAGGATCTGCGCCGGGGATAGACCTAATAAACTCCCTTGGCGTTGAGCTCGGCGGCGAGGCGGCGGTCGTCGGACAGGATGTGCAACACCACCCAGTCCTTCAGCACCACCGCCACCTCCTGCTCGGACACGCTGTCGAAATTGTCGCGCAGCGACATGATCTGCTCCAGAAGATGCTGGTGGCCGGCGCGATGGTGGGCGGCGTCGCTGTAGTGGTAGCGCTCCATCAGCCGCTCCTCTTCGGAGAAGTGGTAGCGGGTATAGTCGATCAGCGAGGCGAAATGATCCATCACCTCGCCGCGCTCGCGCCCGGTGATGATGGCGCTGGAGAGCGCGCTGGCCCGCACCAACAGATTCTTGTGATGGGTATCGATGCGTTGGACATTGACGGCGTAATCGTCGCGCCAGCGCACGTCGGCGATGGCCGAGCCCCCCGCCTCCAGCACGGCGTTGTGCATACGCCGCTCGTAGCTTTCCAAAAGCTTCCAGCGCATCACCGGCACGTCGCGCACGGTGGCGGCGGGCAGCATGAGGATCTCGAGATCGCTGTTGGCCCGCACGCTGAACAGGGCCGGGCTGTCGAACACCGACACCTCCTCGCCGAACACGTCGCCCGGCCCCAGAAGCTCCATGACGTCGCCGCCGATGGACAGCTCGGCCGTGCCGCTTTTGACGAACGACAGGCAGTTGCGCACGTCCACCATCTCGCCGGCGTCGAAATGCAGCTGGGTGATGTCGCCGGCCAGCCGGTTCAGGGTCATCTCGGTCAGCGCCTCGGAGCACACCCAGGTGGAGCGCAGGAAGTTCCGCCGCTCCTCCTGCGCCATCACCTCGTGGGTCAGCGCGTTGCGCCGCACGAATTCACGGTAGAGATCGCTGGAAATCCGCAAGGCCTGCACGAAACTCGAAGCCCGGTAGGTGGTGCGGGCGGGGCGCCGTTCGATGCCCTCCACCTGCCCGACCATGCCGCCCGAGGAGAGCAGGCCGCTCACCAGGGTGCCCGCCTCGATCATCTCCACGGTACCGGTGATGACCAGATAGATATGGGGCACCTCGCCGCCTTCGCGCAGCAGGATGGTTTCGGGGTTGCACACTACCATGGGGCTGTTCAGCAGAATGCGCAGTTCGTGATGGGGGGTATCGGGAAAATAACAGCGCAGGGATTCGAAGGCGCGGCGCCAGACGTAATCGTGGTTGCCGGGGATGATCACGTCCATGGTGCCGAAGGGCGCCCCCGAACCGATCTCCCGTTCCTGCACCGTCAGGTCGCGGGCCACATGGGCCAGAATGATCTTCCCCGAGCCGTCGCCGCGAAAATCGTCGGCGCGGCCATGGATCAGGCCGCCGCCGATATCGAGCTTCTTGAGATCGGCGGGCAAGGCGTAATCGGCCACCACCTTGTCGTAAAAGGCCTGGGAAATGCCGGGTTTCCCCTCCTGTCGCACCATGGTGGAGAGGAGATCCAGGGAAACGATGTCGGCGAAATGGGCATAGCTGCGGTAGCCGTCCTCCCACAGGGCGCGGAACCGGAAAACACTGGTTTCCACCGGATGCGGCGACAGGAGCGGCATCACCTCCAGCCCGCCCACGTCGTTCCACTGGTCGAACGCCAGGTCGTGCACGTCGAAACAATCGAGGAAGGTTTCCTCGTCGATGGTCAGCAGCGCCGACAGCTTCTTGGTGACCGAGGCCCGCACCAGCGGCGTGGCGAAATATTTCAGCCGCCGGTCGGTGCGCAACAGCGTGGTCAGCCCGGCGAAATGATCGTCATGGCAGTGGGTGTGGAACAGCCCCTCGATCTCGTTGATGCCGATGCCCAGCGCCGTCAGGCTGTGCTGCACGTTGGGGCCGGCGTCGATCAGATAGATGCGCCCCTGAAACATCAGCACGCTGCCCATGCTGGGGCGGTTGGCGTCCCAGCCGTCGCCCTCGCCGGAATGGATGACGGCGAAATATTCCCGGTCCACCCGATGCGCGCCCAAACGATAAGGCGGATCGTAGGTTTCCCCCGGCTGCAGGTTCAGATCCACCGCCACGGTTTCGTCCCCGTAGCGGAATTCGAAGCGGTTCAGGCCCAAACGGCGCAGGAACACGCCGTTCTTCAGTTCCACCGCACGGCTTCCCAGCGGCACCGCCTCGATCAGTTCGCGCGGATGGCGGATATGGCCGAAGGCGAAATGCTGCTTCATGGCCAGGAGATCCTCGGCCAGATCGGGGGAGGCCCCGGCCAGCAGCAATTCCTCGCGGTTCACCAGGCCGTAATTGCCGCGATAGATGTAATGCAGCTGCGCCTGCACCTGATCGCGCTGGCCGATCAGCATGGGCTTGGCGCCCTTGTTGTTGGGATGGCCGGGCAGCATCATGCCCTGGCGGTAGAGCATTTGCAGCACGGGGAATTCCGCCAGATTGCAGAAGGCGCCGTTCTGCAGCATGACGTCGGACAACAGAATGGCGTTGGGGCCGGTCTCGAACGAGACCCCGTCCCGCTCGGTTTCCACGATCAGGCCCCGGCGCATCAGATGCTTCACCGCATCGGCCGGACAGCCGCACAACACGAACAGATCGGCCTCGGGCACCTCGACCCACGAGATCCCCCTGCCCACATGAATCTTCTTCATCTTAGCCATCAGCCGCTCCAGACGGTGGCGATGGCCGGCCCCTCAACAACCAGCCACGAAGCCTTTCCGGCGTTCCCCATTTTTCAAAAAGGATGATGCTGTCGCCAGCCGAGGCTTTCAACCCCTTTCTCTTTCCCTGGATTTCCCCCCTCGCCGGAACGCTCCCTTGAAAAACATACTGATCGTTTCCTAAATTCATCATTACTGGGCGGTGGCGGCGGCAATCCTTGCCGTCCGCCGTGATTGGGAGGGGCTGCGTCTTGACGGCGAAACAGCTCGCGTGGGGGTATTTTCTCGGGGCGTCGGCCTGGAGCGGCGTGGCCCTGGCGCTGACCCGCGCCCTGCCCGGCGCCCGCCTGCTGCCCGTGCTGTCCGATCTGCTGCTGGCGGCGACCGGCGCGGCGCTGCTCTACGGGCTGCTGGCCTGGAAGGAGCATCAGGCCGCCCGGCTGCGCCGCGCCCTGGAGCTGGCCCAGCGCGATCTCTCGGCGGTGATCGACAATCTGCCGGATTCCTTCTACCGCACCGACGCGGACGGCCGCATCACCCGCATGTCGCGCTGCTGGCACGAAACCCTGGGCTACGGCGACGGCGAACTGATCGGCCGCGACATGGGCGAGTTTCACGCCGATCCGCAAGGGCGGCGCAAGTTCCTCCAGGCCCTGTCCGACAATAACGGCCAGATCTCCCAATACGAGGCGCCGTTCCGCCACAAGGACGGCAGCGTTATCTGGTGCTCCATCAACGCCCGCTACGCCTACGACCGCGACGGCGGCTTTCTCGGGGTGGAAGGCATCAGCCACGATGTGACCGAGCGCCGGCGCCTGGAGCAGAAATTGCGCCATATCGCCCGCCACGACCCGTTGACCGGTCTGCTCAACCGCGGCGCCTTCCTGGAGCGTCTGGAACAGGGCCTGGCCCGCATCCGCCGCAACGGCGGCAGCATCAGCCTGCTGTTTCTCGACCTGGACGGGTTCAAGCAGGTCAACGACAACAGCGGCCATCATGCCGGCGACTGCCTGCTGAAGGAGGTGGCGCAACGCCTGAAACAGGAACTGCGCGAGATCGACGCCGCCGGACGCCTGGGCGGCGACGAGTTCGTGCTGCTGCTGGAAAACGCCCCCCATACCGTCGTTCCGGCCCATCTCACCGCCCAGGCCGTGGCCGCCCGCCTCATCGAAACCCTGCGTCAGCCCTACCGCCATAACGACAAGACCCACAGCATTTCCGCCAGCATCGGCATCGCCCTCTACCCCGAGCACGGCACCAGCGCCGAAACCCTGCTGCTCAATGCCGATCAGGCCATGTACCGCGCCAAGGATGGCGGCAAGAACCGCGCGGAATTCTGCACGGGGTGTCCCCACCTTGACTCCGGACGGCTGGAACCGGATAGTTTATCCTCATGAAGAGATCCGCCAGCCCAGGCTACGATATCGCCACCGACCCCCGCGTGGGCCGGGCGCGCCGTCGCGTGGTGGCGGGGCTCGGCCTGCTGCTGATGGCCTTCAACCTGCTGCTGGGCAGCGGGATGTCGGCCGAGGCGGCGAAGAGCGGGCAACCGCCCCTGTTCGCCCAGGCGCTTTTAAGCGGCCATATCGTCGTCTGCACCGCCGGCGGGCTGGTGGTGCTTGACCGCGACGGCCATCCCGTCACCCATCACGGCGCCGCCGGGCATACCGATTTTTGCGTCTTCTGCGTGCCGCTGCTGCACGGCACGCTGCACACCGCCGCCGCCACCCTGTTGCCGGCGGTCACGGCGCCGCCGCAGCCCGCCGCCCTGCCGCAGCCGGTTTTCCGCACGCCCGCGCCCGTCCGTCTGGCGGGCGCCGCCTCTCCCCGCGCACCGCCCCGGGTCTGAGCCTTTCCGCCTTCGGGTGGAAAAGCCTCATCTCGATCCGTTCCGGCGGGGATGTTTCTTCCGCCGGGATCCGTACTTTGCGCTGGAGACGATCATGAAGCGTAAACTCTGGACCCTGCTGGCCGATCGCCAGCCCGTGGCGGTGGTGGCCGCCGATTGCCTGCCCAATGCCTGGGTCATCGTCAAGGCCCTGCAAGACAGCCACGACGTGCCCGTGGGCGGCGGCACCATGGAAATCGTGCCCTGCCCCCGCACCGAGGCCAGTCGCACCACCAGCCGGGCCCGCCGCCTGGGCTGCGCCGACACCTTCCTGGCCTGCCTGCAGCGGGGCTATTTCATCCTGTCGTTCGGCGGCCTGTCGCTCGACACGCTGCGGGCCTGATGCAACGCCCCCGGCCGCGGCGCCCGCCGCGGCCGGGGGTATTTTTCACAAACCGACGCTGTCGGGGGTCACCGCCGGCAGGCCGAACTCGGCGCGGGCCCGGCAATAGAAATCGAACCGGTCGGCCAGGCCGTTGTACCCGCCGTTGATGCGCCGGGTCAGGCCACGGAAGTCACCGGCGTCGGCCAGATCGTTCAGATGGTGGCTGCCCCAGAACCAGCCGGCCGAACGGGCCGCCAGCACCGGCGTTTCCAACTGTTCGGGCTGGGCGATGAGATCCACCCCCAGGCCCTGGCCGCAGCGGTCGTAATTGGTGCGGCCGGTGATCTGAATCAGGCCGCGCCCCTTGAAGCGCACGCCGTCGCCGGGCTGGGTGTTGCCGAGATCGGCCCGGCCCTCGTAAGCCTCGCCGCTGGCCAGCTCGCGCACATAGAGAAGGCTGCCGCTTTCGTGAGCCAGCTGGGCCAGAAAACAGGCGGCGCGCTGATCGGGCAGCAGATCGAATTCCTTCAAGGTGCCGTTGAGGGGATCGAGAAACTCGCCGGCCCGGGCCTCGCTGGCATGGGGCATGATGCGGCGCAGTTGTTCAAGGGTTAAGACATCCATGGGGGACTCCTGTCGCGTTAAGGGGGGTTACACACGGACCGGCAGCATGCCGGGGCCATCCTCGGGACGGCGCGGCGACGGCGCCGGGGGCGATGCCGGGGTGGAGGGCGGCGTGGAGGGCGGCGTGGGCGGCGGCGCGGGGGGATCGGGTTCATCGCCCGGCATGGGAGCCTCGCCCTCGCCTTCCCGCTCCACCTCGGCCACCTCCTTCAGCGACACCGGGCGGATGGGCGGGAACATGCCGTCCACCAGCTTCAGGGGCCGAATCAGGTTGGTGTAGGAATCGATGATGCGCATCACCCCCTCGGGCGGGGCGTGCGAGATGAATTCAAGATCGATGGTCATGGCGTCGCCATGGCGGTCGGTCTGATCGGGACGCGGCGAGATCGACACCGAGAAGGAACTGCGGGTGGCCCCGGAATCGTCGGCCGGATGGGTGGCCTGCTTGACGTCGACGCCATCGACGCGCACCGCCAGCCCCACCTTCATCTTGTCGAGATTGAAGCCGGTGGGCGAGACCAGCGAAATCAGCGGCACCATGATGAAATGCACGTCGTCCACCGCCACCTTGGCCATCTTGGCCTGCAGGGTGCCGTCGTCCATCTGGTCGAAGAACTGCTGAAGAATGTGGATATACTGCTGGGCCACCATGGCCGTGGTGCTGGAGGCCACGTGATAGAGGCCACGGGTGATGTCGCTCAGTTGCGAAGAAGAAGCCATGGTGTCCGTCTCTTTCGTCTGCGGGCTCGGGGGCTCGTCCCCCTCCGTCGGCGGCGCGGCCGTCTTGCGCCGGCGCCGGAACAAATTCCTCAGCATGCTGTTCCTCCTTCCCCCGAAGTGATCCCTGGCGCCGCCAGAGCGATGAAAAAACGGAGCGTTTCCGCGCCTTCATAAGGATGACCGCCGCGCCCGGCGGGGTTTGGGGCGTGCCCCGGGCGCGGCGGCCTGCCCGGCCACGCCCCGCAAAGGGGCGTGGCCGGAACGGGAAAACGACTTACTGGCCGGCACCCTGCTTCTGCGCGTCGGCGCCGGGCGCCGGCAGGTTCTGCTTGTCCATGTCGGCCACGCCGGTGGCGGCATCCTTCGGCTTCTGGTTGGCCGGCAGCACCACCGGCTTGGTGGCGGCGTTGGTCAGATAGTCGATCACCCGGGCCAGGGCTTCCGGCGGATCCTGGCGCTTGATGGAGGTGTGGATCGAATATTTGGCGCGGGTGTCGGTCTTGCGGGTCTGTTCCGACTTGTGCGAAACGCTGCCCGACACCTTCACGCTGAACGGGCCCCAGCCCATGCTGGCCGAGAACTCGCCCGAGGCCGAGGTCTCGGAGTGATCCTCTTCCGACTGCGAGACTTCCAGCTCGAAATCGATGGTGCCTTCCTCGATGCAGATGTTGGGATGGCTGATGGCCGCCAGCAGCGGAATGCGCATGGTCTTGGTGAGAACGCCGGTCACCTGGCCCTGGGTGTCCACCAGCGTCTCGTCGTAATCGAACTGCACGGCGATGGCCTTGCCGTCCTTGATGCACACGCCCAGCAGGAAGTCGGCATAGGCCTTGCTGGCCTGCACCTGGGCGGTGATCATCGCCTGCAGAGGCGCCGAAATCATGCGGTCGAGCGGCAGGGCGTTGATGACCGAGCCGATCAGTCCAGTATCGATTGCCATGGGGTAATCCTTTCTCTCTGAAGATGAAGTAGGCTTGGATAATCGGCAAAAAGTTGCATTTGCCGCCGCACCCTGCCCACCGCCTCAGACTAGGGAGGGCCGCCGCCGCTCTCCGTGGGAACGCCCCCCTCTAAACTTCTACGAGGCCGGCCTGGCGGCGTTGCGAGCGCAGCGAGCGCAGGAAGCGGTCGGTCACCCCGAAGCAGCGAGCGATATCCTTGTTGGGCTTGCCGTCCTCCAGGGCCATGCAGATGGCCACCCGCCGCACCGCCAGGAACACCCCCCAGGCCGAGGGAATGTTGATGCAGCCGTTGCTGTCCGAGAGAATGATGAAGCGGTCGTGCAGCTTTTCCGGAATGGGAATGCCGAACTTGGTCTGGCAGCGCCTGATATCGTGCGGCACGTAGCAGGTCATGCCGCCGTGATGCCGCAGCACCTCGAACAGCACCTCGAAACCGGCCTGATCGGCGATTTCCGCCGCCACCCAGGGGATGGCCGAGAGAATTCTGGACCGGTGCCCCTCGCAAAATTCGATCAAGCGCCGACGGTCTTCGGAGCCCGTTTCCGGGACCCCGGTAAAGATCTGATCATCGAACATGGCAGTCGATCACCGCCCGATTAAGGCGGCTCCTTCTCTAATGGAAGCACGCAATCATGACGGGACAAGCATTTCATTCCCCGACTGGTTGCCACCATTGGAACTCTTCCCGCGATGACTGTATGCAGACCCGGGGAATGGGAGCAAGGATGGAATCGAAAACATAATGTAAAATATTAGGATACAATCATATCTTATTGAATTTATTATATATTTTTGTCGCAATAAGGGATGCGCACGACACAACTAATTGGGGTATTTTAACAAAAACCAGCCGCCCCGCTCCGGGGGCGGCTGCGGAAAATTTCCGAAGGGCTCAAACCCCCTCCATCTGCACATGGGCCGGCGGCGCTTTTCCCTCGCGGTCGGCGCCGAAATAGATGGTCTGGTGCGGGAACGGCATTTCGATATTGAGCTCGTCGAAACGGCGCTTCAGGCGGCGGTTGAACTCCCGCATCACCGTCCATTGCTGGATCGGTTTGGTCTTCAGCCTGGCCTTCACGATCACCGCGGAATCGGCGAACTTGTCGAGCCCGAGAATTTCCACGGGTTCCAGGATGCGCCAGGCATAATCGGCATCGGCCTGCAGGTCCCCGGCCAGCGCCGTGATCACCTCCAGCACCGCGTCCACATCCTCGCGGTAGGCGATGCCGATATCGAAGACCGCGTACGAGAAATCCTTGGTCATGTTGCGCACGGTGGTGACTTCGCTGAAGGGGATGATGATCACCGTGCCGCTCTGATCGCGCAGACGGATGGAGCGGATGGAAATCTCCTCCACCAGTCCGGAATTGCCCGCCACCGTCACCACGTCGCCCACCGAGACGGCATCCTGCATCAGCACGAACATCCCGGTGATGACGTCCTTCACCAGGCTTTGCGCGCCGAAACCGATGGCGATGCCGGCGATGCCGGCGCCCGCCAGCAGCGGCCCGATATTCACCCCGATGGTATCGAGGAAGACCAGCCCCACCCCCATGCCGAGAACGATGGCCAGGGCCTTGCGCAACAGCGGCAGCAGCGTGCGCATGCGGGCGCTGCGCTCCACCGGAACGCCGTCCTCGCCGGGGCGCGAGAAATAGACCCCGGTGGCCATGCTCACCGCCTCCCACACCGCAAGGGCGGCGGCGGCGGTGACGCAGACCGTCACCAGCCCGCCGATCACTTTTTGCCCGGCGGAGGTTTTCAGTTCCGCGAAAACATCGATGCCCCACGCCTGCAGCGCCAGCACGGCGGCCAGGGCGTAGAGCAGCAGACGGCCGCTTCCGGTCAGGGCCGGCGCATAGAGATTGACCCGCTGCTGCAGGCCCGGCAGCCGTTGTTCCAGATCGGGCGAGATGGTGAAAAACCGCGATACCAGGGCGGCACCGGCCGCCGTGGCGCCGCGCGCCCCCGCCAGAATGAGCAACGACAGCGCCGAGGCCCGCACCAGGAAGACGAAGCCGCCGGGCACATCCGCCGCCCACACCGCGAAGGTGCCCAGCAGATAGAGAATGGCCACCACATGCCAGCTGTCGCCCAGCAGGGCGCGGACCCGGCCGATGCCGGTGCTTTGCCGCCCATCCGGCCCATGGATGATCCGGGCCAGCGCCGCGCGGTTTTGCAGGATCAGCATGACCAGCAACCCGGTCAGCGACAATCCGAAGATCTTCAGCAGCACGTCATAGGCCGAGCCGTTCATGCCCACATCGAAGAGGAAGCCCAAAGACGCCCCGCCGTAAATCACCAGACGGCTCAGCCGCAGGCACCAGACCAGCCAATAATCGGCCGCCGCCTCCCCGATGGGAAACGGCGCTCCCGGTGTCAGCAGCGCTTCGGCCGCCGCCCCGACGACGCGAACCAGCGCCGTGGCGTTCAGTACCGCCAGAACAAAATCCCGCGCCGGAACCGGCATGCCGCCGGCCGCCTGGATGATGGCCAGGGCGGCATAGCCGCAGGCCAGTTGCCCCAGGGCCGGCACCCAGCCCAGCAGCAACGCGCCGCCCAGGCCCAGCAGCCGCAGCCAGGGCGCCCGCGCCCCGCCGTCGCGCAACCGCTGCAGGGGCCGGGTCAGCAGCCGCCGCAGGGCCTGCCCCACCAGCAACGACAGCGCCAGCACCGCCAGCGCCAGAGCGGCGCCCCGCATCCACACCAGCCGCGTCACCGGATCGGCCACGATCCGCTGCCCCCAGGCCAGCAATCCGGTCAGCGGCGCCAAACGGACCAGATCGGCGATGGTGGCGCCCACCCGCATGGCCTGGGCCGAGAGAAAGCCCACCAGGGCCCCGCCCACCCCCTGGTGTCGCGGTTTCGGCGCCGTGTGCGCGGCGCGCACGGCGATCAGGGCCTGGATCTGCTTGACCAGAACCTCCCGCTCCGCGGGTGTCTGCAAGGTGCGCAGCAGGCGCCTCAGATCCTCGGTGCTGGCCTCCGGCGCAAGGGACGAGGGCGCCGCGTCAACCGACGGCGACGCCGGGGCGGCGGCCCACGCCCGGCCTGGGCAGACGCCCGTCAACAGCAGCAACAGCAGCGGCAAAAGCCGCAGGACGGAGAGGCGAACGGAAAAGAAGGGCATGCGCGGCTCCACTCTGAGGATCGACGGGGGAACGCCGGTCCAAGGCCGGGGCATGGTCGCCCCAGGCGCCTTGGCCTGTCAATCCGCCTCGGCCAAAGCCTGGCGCAGCAGCGCCGCGTCGGCGCCGCCGCCGGACAGGATCAATCCCACCCGCGCTCCGGTCTCCGCCCCGGCCTCCACCTCGGCCAGCAGCGCCGCCAGCGGAGCGGCGGCGGCGGGATCGGCCAGGCAGCGGGCTTCCACGGCATAAAGGCGCAAGGCCTCCAGGATGGCCTCGTCGCTCACCGTCAGCAGGCGGTCGGCGCCATCGCACAGCACCGACACCGCCAGGGGATCGGGCTGACGACAGGCCAGCCCGCGTGCCAGGGTATTGGCGGTGGGGGTGGTGAGCGGCCGCCCGCCCCAGAAGCTGTCGGCATAGGCCGGGGCCCGTTCCGCCACCACGCCGACGATGCGGGTGGATAGCTCCAGGGCGTCGCGCGCGGCGATGGTGGCGGCGATGAGATTGCCCATGCCCACCGGCACGTAAACCGCGTCGAGATCCGGCAGGGCGCGGAACAGTTCCAGGGGGCAGCTCGCCAGCCCCTGCACCAGCCAGGGGTGGAACAGCGGCACGGCATGCAGGCCGCGCGACTCGGCCAGCGCCGCCGCCAGAGCGGCCGCCTCGTGCAGATCCTCGCCGCCCACCGCCACCTCGGCCCCCAGGGCGCTCAACGAGGCCAGGGTGGCGGCGGCGGCGCCTTCGGGCACCACGATCAGGCAGGGCCGGTTATGACGGGCCGCCGCCCAGGCCAGCCCCTGCCCCAAAGCGCCGTGCGAAGCCGCCACCAGCCCCGTTCCCGGCGGCAGCAATCCTTCGAGCCGCGCCAGATAGACCAGGGCGCCGCGCAGCGCCACCGCCCCCAGAGGCTGATGATTTTCATGTTTGACCCACACCGTGCGCCCGGCCCGGGCGTTGAGCAGCGGCCACGACAGCTGCGGCGTGGGCGAAAGTTCGGCCCAGACCAGCGCAGCCGCCTGTTCGATCTCGGCCAGCAGATCCTGGCGGCCGCTCACGGCGCCGGTTCCAGGCCGAAGGGGGCCACGGTATGGCCGTGATTGAGCGGCCCATGCCCGTGACCGTACCCCGGCGCCGTTTCGATGGCCCGGCGCACATAATCGCGGGCCCGCGCCACCGCATGGGTCAGACCCAGCCCCTGGGCCAGACCGGTGGCGATGGCCGAGGCCAGGGTGCAGCCGGTGCCGTGGGTGCTGGTGGTGGGAATGCGCCGTCCGTGAAAGGCGGTGACGCCGTCTCCGGTCAGCAGCAGATCGGTCAGATCGTCGCCGGGCAGATGGCCGCCCTTCATCAGCACCGCCCGCGCCCCCAGGGCGCGCAGGGCCTGACCGGCCCGGGCCATGTCGTCCACCGTGGCGATGGGAAGACCGGTCAGGGCCTCGGCCTCGGGCAGATTGGGGGTCAGCAGGCGGGCGGCGGGCAGCAACAGGGCGATCAGGGCCTGATGGGCGCTTTGGTCCAGCAGCGATTGCCCGCCCTTGGCCACCATCACCGGATCCACCACCAGCGGCAGGGGAAAATCGTAAGAGGCCAGGCCCTCATGCACCGCCTGGATCACCTCGGCGCGATGCAGCATGCCGGTTTTCGCCGCATCGGCGCCCAGATCGCCCAGCACCAGCGCGATCTGGCGGCGGATGAAGGCGGGCGACACCTCCTCCACCCCGAACACCCCCTGGCTGTTCTGCGCCGTCAGGGCGGTGATGGCGGTCATGGCGTAGCCGCCCAGGGCCGTCACCGTCTTGATGTCGGCCTGTATCCCGGCGCCGCCGCCGGAATCCGACCCGGCGGCGATCAGCACCCGCCCGTTCACGCCCCCACTCCGGCCAGGGTGGCGCACAGCGAGATGAGATCGTCGGCGGTGCCGTTGATAAGGGCGGGATCATCGCCCTCCACCATGACGCGGATCAAAGGCTCGGTGCCGGATTTGCGCACCAGGAGCCGCCCCCGCCCGTCCAGGCGGCGTTCGGCGGCGGCGACGGCCTGCGCCACCACCGGATCGGCCAGAACCTCGGCGGCCTGGGCCGGACTGGACAGGCGAAGGTTCTTCAAAACCTGCGGCACCGGCTGGAACAGGCGCAGCACCTGGCTGGCCGGACGCCCGGCCTCCACCAGCGCCGCCAGGGCCTGCAGGGCGGCCACCAGGCCGTCGCCGGTGGTGGAATGATCGGCCAGGATCATATGCCCCGACTGCTCGCCGCCGAAATTGATGCCCTGGCGGCGCATCAGCTCCAGCACGTAGCGGTCGCCCACATTGGCGCGGTAAAGGGTGATGCCCTCCCCGGCCAGGAAGCGCTCCAGCCCCAGATTGGACATCACTGTGGCCGCCACGCCGCCGCCCTGCAGGCGCCCGGCCCGGTGCAGGCTGCGCCCGATCAGGGCCATGATCTGATCGCCGTCCACCACCACGCCCTGCTCGTCGCACAGGATCAGGCGGTCGGCGTCGCCATCGAGGGCGATGCCGAGGTCGGCGCCGTGCGCCACCACCTGGCTGCGCAGGGTTTCGGTATATTGCGAGCCGCACTGGCGGTTGATGTTGGTGCCGTCGGGCTGCACCCCCACCGTGACCACCTCGGCCCCCAGTTCCCACAACACCTGGGGCGCGGTCTTGTAGGCGGCGCCGTTGGCGCAGTCCACCACCACCTTGAGGCCGTCGAGGCGCAGGCCGCGCGGAAAGGTGTTCTTGCAATATTCGATATAGCGGCCCACGGCGTCGTCCAGGCGCCGGGCCCGGCCCAGCTGGCGCGAGGGCACCAGCATGCCGTCGAGATCGTCGAGGGACTCCTCGATCTCGCGCTCGGCCTCGTCGGACAGCTTGAAACCGTCGGGGCCGAAAAGCTTGATGCCGTTATCCTCGAACGGATTGTGCGAGGCCGAGATCATCACCCCGAGATCGGCGCGCAGCGAGCGCGTCAGCATCGCCACCGCCGGGGTGGGCAACGGCCCCAGCAGCACCACGTCCATACCCACCGAGATGAAGCCCGCCGTCAGGGCCGGTTCCAGCATATAGCCCGACAACCGGGTATCCTTGCCGATCACCACCACG
>JAJXUO010000044.1 GCA_021782815.1 Pseudomonadota bacterium | reverse complement strand
GAACCGATCACTGCACCCTCATGCGCCGGGCGGGTTTCTCCGAAACCCTTGGCTTCGCGCCATCAGGCGCGCGTCGCCTTGCTCCTAACCGGCGTCGCGATGAGTCAAACTCATCGCGACTTGGTATTACCGTCAGGTCTCGTCGCCCGGCAACATGCCGTCGGTGACCGATGCGGTTTCGATGACCAGCTGCGTGCGCGACGCCACATTCAGTTTGTGCAGGATCTCCGAGACATGGGCCTTCACCGTCTGTTCGCCCACCCCCAGCTCGTAGGCGATCTGTTTGTTCAGCTTGCCCTGGCGCACCTTGGCCAGCACGCGCAGTTGCTGGGGCGTCAGGTCGGCCAGGCGCGCCGCCAGGGCGGTCTCGGCCGTCTCGAAGGCGCCCTTGCTGTCGGCATAGCTGGCGGGCACGGCCACATCCCCGGCCAGCACGCGGCTGATGGCGGCGCAAAGATCCTCGCGTCCGGCCGCCTTCGAAACGAAGCCGTTGGCCTTATGGGCCAGGGCCTCGTGCACCACCTTGTCGCTGTCGAAGGACGAGACCACCAGGATGGGCAGATCGGGAAAGCGGCCGCGCAGGGCCTGCAGCCCCTCGAAGCCGCGAACGCCGGGCAGAGACAGATCGAGAAGCAGCAGATCCATGCCCTCGGCCGCCGCCTCGAGACGGGCCATGGCGGCCGACAGGGCCGCCGCTTCCACAACGGCGGTGCGGGGAAAGGCCGAGCGCACCGTGGCGGCCAGGGCTTCCCGAAACAGAGGATGATCATCCACGATCAGGCAGGTTCGCATGATCCACCTTATCCGAGCGCCGCTCCCGCACACGAAGTATGCGGAGCCGGCGCGGACGGGTCAATCCGACGAAAGGCGTGGAGGCTCTAAAACTGGATGTCGAACACCAGATTGGACTGGGTCAGCTCCAGCAGCCGGCGCACGTTTTCACTGGGCGCGGTGATGGTGAGCTTGCCGCCGTTGCCGGAGATATCCTCCTGGGCGATATAGAGCAGGCCCAACCCCACCGAATCCATGCTGCCGACGCCCGACAGATCGAAGGTCACCTTTTTACAGGCCGACTGGGTGGCGCGGCGCAGCAGCTCCTGAAACTCCTCGTTGCACGCGAAATTCAAGCTGCCTTGCAGAGTGACCTGGAGGGTGCCGCCGCTTTCATTAAGCTTGTAGTTCATTCAGCTGCTCCTGCGTTATCCGATGTGGCCGCGAGGCATTGCCGGATGCGGCCGATGAAACCATTTTTTTCCAGACGGGGCAAAATATATCTGGCCGAAACCACAAGGACGCACGATATGTTGTTTCCGTTCCGTCATATTAGGGAACCGGCAGCAAGAATAAGAATGAAAGATCGGAAAGGTTTCACCATGAGCAATCACAGCGTTTTCGTCTCCTTCACCGCCCCGGAACATTCCGGCAAGACCGCCCTGGAAGCCGCCTTCGCCAAACTGCTGCAAGAGCACGGCATTCCCGTGCGCATGCCCCCCGATGAACAGCGCGACGCCAAGATGGCCTTGCCCATGGAGGAACTGCTGGCCGCCTTCCGCGCCAAGGGCCTGGCGGTGATGATCATGGAAAGCAACGCCACCTGATCCCTTCATGACCCGCCGTCTTCCCCGGATCCTGTTGCTGTGCCTTCTCGCCGCGCCGCCGCTGGCGGCGCGGGCGGGGGCCGCCGTTCTGAAGGAATGTCCGGACTGCCCGGAGATCACCGTCATCCCGGCGGGCCGCATGATGATGGGCAGCCCGCCCGGCGAGGCCGGGCGTTTCGATACCGAGGGGCCGCGCCATCTGGTGAGCGTGCCCGCCTTCGCCCTGGCCCGCACCGACGTCACCGTGGCCGAATACGCCGTCTTCGTGAACGATACCGGCTACGAGCAGCAGCCCTGCGACTGGCCGGCCGACAGTTTCTGGAACTCGCCCGGCATCGTGCAGTCCGGGCATCAGCCGGTAGTCTGCGTCAGTTGGACCGACGCCCAGGCCTATATCGCCTGGCTGAACGCCAAGGTCCGGGCCGGCATGCCCCATCCTCCGGCCAGCGGCCCCTACCGCCTGCCCAGCGAGGCCGAATGGGAATATGCCGCCCGCGCCGGACGGGGCGGCGCCCGCTGGTGGGGCGAGGGCATCGGCCGCAACCACGCCGATTGCAACGGCTGCGGCAGCCCCTGGGACAACCATCAGATCGCCCCGGTGGCCAGCTTCGCCCCCAACCCCTTCGGTCTTTACGACATGCTGGGCAATGTCTGGCAATGGACCGCCGATTGCTGGCATCCCACTTACGACGGCGCCCCCACCGACGGCCGCGCCTGGACCGATGGCGATTGCCGTCGGCACGTACTGCGCGGCGGGTCCTGGAGCAACCTGCCGGCCCTGGTGCGGTCGGCGGCGCGCATGGCCGGCGGCAACACCGACCGCGACCGCGATTACGCCAGCTATGCCGGGTTCCGTCTGGCCCGCAGCCTGCCCTGAAGACGAAAACGCCCGGCGCGTTCCGGGCCGGGCGTCAACAGCTGAAAACGATGATGGATCAGGCCTCGCGGCCGTAGCGGATGAAATCCGTCCAGGTGCGCTCCACCTTCAGCATGGTCTGGCTGGCGGTTTCCAGCTCCTTCAGCACTTCGGGCGAGATGCCGATCTTGGCGGCCAGCGAGGCCTGCAGATCACGGATGCCGTTGCACAACGCCATGCCCTTGTCGGTCAGCTTCAGGCGGATGGAACGACGATCATGGGCGCAGCGTTCCTGCGTCAGATAGTCGAATTCCGTCAGCTTCTTGATGTTATAGGACACGTTGGAGCCGTGATAATAGCCGCGATCCTTCAGATCGCGGATCACCACCTCGGCCTCGCCGATATTATAGAGCAGCAGCGCCTGCACGGCGTTGATGTCCTCGACGGCCATATGACGCAGCTCGGTGCGCAGCACATCCAGGAAATGACGATGCAACCGTTCGACCAGGCGAACGATGTTGAAGTACGGTTCAGTCACGGTGGAGCTCATAGAAACACCAACATCCAAGCGCTAAAACGAAATAAGCCCATTCCCTCAAGAATAGGCGCCACCCAACCTGCTGACCGCCCCTGTAAAGAGCGCGACATCCCGAGAGAGGGAATCTTATACAAAATAACAAAAACTCAGTAAAGTTTTATACGCAAATTCAAAAAATCGATATTGCACACAATTTTACACAAAATCGATACCAACGATCTTACAAAGGCCACATGCCCTTATACCTTTTGCAGGGACTCAAAAATTACTTATAAAATTTTAAGCATTTTTTACAAAAAAGACCAGAATTACCGTTCATGCCCCCCAGGACAATCGGGCGAACCCGATTGTCCTGGTTTTCATATATCCCTCAGGCGCCGGGCGCGGGCCGGCCGCCAGCTTGGCTTTCGCGCAAACGGTTGCGCGGGCGCTCATCGCGCCAACGCGGCGAAAATCCCGCTCAAGCAAACAACGATCGCGCGTTCACCCAACGCCCCCCGCCGCGCGTCTTTTACGGTTTTTTCGCAACCGGCAAGGGCGGCAGCGTCCAGTGCAGGGGGCAGGCCTCGGCCTGGCCCGAACGCGGATCATGGGCGACCACGCCGCGCGTTTCATTGGTGGCCCGGCCGCGGGAATCCTCTCCGGCCTGGCGCAGCACATAATCTTGCAAGGGAAACTGATTGTAATCGAAATGCAGGCCGGCGCGGCTCAAGGGATAATCGGCGCGGCGCATGGCGATACGCATGGCCTCGTCGCTGTTGAATTTCTTATCGGCGCCGCGCACCGCCGCATCCAGCATCATCGCCGCATCGTAGCCGAGGGCGGCGTAATACGTGGGCAGGCGGCCGTATTCCGTCTCGAAATCGGCCATCAGGCGGCGATTGGCCGGGCTGTCGCCATCCTCGCTCCAGGCGGCGATGCTCTGCACGCCCAGTGAAGCGGGCATGGCCGCCGCCAGCACCATCTGATTTACGCTATCGCCCGGCCCGAACAGCGGCAGTTTCGCTTTGAGACCCGACTCGCCATAGGCGCGGATGAAATTCACCGCCATGCCGCCGTCCAGTCGCAGATAAACGGCATCGGCCTTGGCGGCGGCGATGGCCTTGAGCAGCGGCCGGAAATTCATTTCGCCGCGCTTGGCCGTAAAGGGCGGCGCCTCGCCGTGGAAGGCGGCACGGAAAGGATCGCCCCGGGCGGGGTCGGCGGCCGGCACCACCACCGCCACCCGTTTGAAGCCCTGATCGCCGAGATATTGTCCGGCCAGGGCATCGAGATCGGCGCGGGGCGCCAGCAACGAGAACAGATAGGAACCGCAATCCTTGCCGGCCAGGGCGGGATCGGGATCGTTCAGCAGCAGCAGGAAGGTATGGCCCGCCTCGGCCAGCGGCGCCACCGCCGCCGTCGCCCGGCGGCCCGAGGCCAGCAGGATGGCCTGGGGATGCAGATCCGCCTGCATCTTCTCCACCAGGGTCCGGTCCCGTTCGGGATCGTGGTGGTCATCCTCCACCACCAGGTTGAAATCGGCGCCGCCCAGATGCCCGCCCAGATGTTTCACCCCCAGACGAAAGCCGTCCAGGCTGTCCTGGGCCATATAAGCGTCGTCGCCGCTCAAGCTGCCGATGAAGGCGATGTCGAAATCCGGCCCCCCCGCCGCCCGCGCCGGAGACACCGCCAAGGCCAGCCCCAGGGCCAGCAGCGCGGCGCCGAAACGCGGAAAACGGCGGGGAAAACGCGGCATGGTCAGCTCCTACTTCTTGCGGGCGCGGGCGAAGGCGTCGGCCAGGGCGCCGCCGAAGGGCGAGGCTTCCGGGGTTTTGGCCGCGGCGGGCCGCCCCGACGCCTTGCCGCCGTCACGGCCGCCGCGCTGCGGCTCGGACCGGGGGGCGGCGTGGTCGTTCCGCGCTCCGCGCGGGGCCGGACGGGCCGCCTCGTCGCCCATGCGCATGGTCAGGGCGATGCGCTTGCGCCCCAGATCCACCTCCAGCACCTTGACGCGCACCACGTCGCCGGCCTTGACCACGGCGTGGGGATCCTTGACGAAGCTGTCGCTCAGGGCCGAGATATGCACCAGGCCGTCCTGGTGCACGCCGATATCGACGAAGGCGCCGAAATTGGTGACGTTGGTCACCACCCCTTCCAGCACCATGCCCGGCTGCAGATCCTTCAGATCCTCCACCCCATCCTTGAAGGCGGCGGTCTTGAAGGCGCCGCGCGGATCGCGGCCGGGCTTTTCCAACTCGGCGATGATGTCGGTGACGGTGGGCAGGCCGAAACGCTCGTCGGTATAGTCCTTGGGATCGAGGGAGCGCAGGAAGGCGGTATCGCCGATCAGCCCTTTCAGATCGCGGCCGGTGGTGCGGGCGATACGCTCCACCACGGGATAGGCCTCGGGATGCACCGCCGAACCGTCGAGGGGATTGGCGCCGCCCACCACCCGCAGGAAGCCCGCCGCCTGTTCGAAGGCCTTGGGCCCCAGGCGCTCCACCTGACGCAGATCGTTCCGGCTGCCGAACGGGCCTTGAGCGTTGCGCAAGGCGACGATGTTGCGGGCCAGCACCGGCCCCAGACCGGCCACCCGCGCCAGCAGCGCCGCCGAGGCGGTATTGACGTCGACGCCGACGCCGTTCACGCAATCCTCCACCACCGCATCCAGGCTGCGGCCCAGTTGCGGCTGATCGACGTCATGCTGATACTGGCCGACGCCGATGGCCTTGGGATCGATCTTCACCAGCTCGGCCAGGGGATCTTGCAGGCGCCGGGCGATGGAAATGGCGCCGCGCACCGTCACGTCCAGCTCGGGAAACTCCTGCGCCGCCACTTCCGAGGCGGAATAGACCGAGGCTCCGGCCTCGGACACCACCACCTTGCTCAACCCCAGCTCGGGGTGGCGGCGCATCAGGTCGCCGGCCAGCTTATCGGTCTCGCGCGAGGCGGTGCCGTTGCCGATGGCCACCAGCTCGGCCTTGAACCGCCGCGCCAGCGAGGCCAGCTCGCGCAAGGCCCCCTCCCAGTCGTTGCGCGGCGGATGGGGATAGACCACGCCGGTATGCACCACCTGGCCGGTGCGGTCGATCACCGCCAGCTTGACGCCGGTGCGGATGCCGGGGTCGAGGCCGATGGTGGCGCGCATGCCGGCCGGGGCGGCCAGCAGAAGACTTTTCAGATTGCGGGCGAACACATGGATCGCCTCGGTTTCCGCCGCCTCGCGCAGGCGGTTCATCAGCTCGATCTCGAGATGCAGATGGATCTTCACCCGCCAGGCCCAGCGCACGGTTTCCCCCAGCCAGACATCGGCGGCGCGGCCCTGATCGCGGATGCCGAAGCGGGCGGCGATGCGCCGCTCGCACTCCCCGGCCAGACGGCTGCCCTCCTCCTCGTCGGCGGGCTGCAACTTCAAAAGCAGCGCATTCTCGTTCCGCCCCCGGAACAGAGCCAGGGCGCGGTGCGAGGGAATGACCTTGATGGGCTCGCGATAATCGAAGTAATCGGCGAATTTCGCCCCTTTCTCGGCCATACCCTCGGCCAGGCGCGACACCATGATGCCGTTGTCCCACAGATGCTCGCGCAAGCTTCCCAGCAGATCGGCGTCCTCGGCCATGCGTTCCACCAGGATCTGGCGGGCGCCGTCCAGCGCCGCCTTGACGTCGGCCACGCCCTTGCCCTCGTCGACATAAGGGGCGGCGGCGGCCTCGGGCGCCAGGGCGGGATCGGCCAGCAGGGCGGCGGCCAGCGGCTCCAGTCCGGCCTCGCGGGCGATCTGGGCCTTGCTGCGGCGCTTGGGCTTATAAGGCAGATAGAGATCTTCCAGCCGCGCCTTGGTCTCGGCGCCGGCGATGTCGGCGGCCAGCTCCGGGGTCAGCTTCCCCTGCTCATCGACGGATTTCAGGATGGCGGCGCGCCGCTCCTCCAGCTCGCGCAGATAGCCCAGGCGCTCCTCCAGACGGCGCAACTGGCTGTCGTCCAGACCACCGGTGGCCTCCTTGCGGTAACGGGCGACGAAGGGCACCGTATTGCCCTCGTCGAGGAGGCGCACGGCGGCCTCCACCTGATTTTCGGCAACCGACAATTCCTCGGCGATGCGGCGGCTGATGCTGATCATGATCTCCCGGACGGGCTGTTGAGCGGAAAGCCCCAAGGCTTACCCCATCGCCGAAGCCCCGCCAAGACTCTTAAATTCGGTATGCCCCATTTGGCAATTCGGCTATATTCGGAGCGATCAGGCCCCGCTTCGCCGGGCGAGACCTCGCCCGCCGTGAGCAGCGGATCCAATCGCTCTGAAAGAGTTATGAAGACTAACATGCTGCGCCGCTTTTCCGGTCTTTTCGTCCTTCTCTGCATCATTCTCGGGAACCTTGGCGTGTGGTGGCTGATGAACCGCCCGGCCAATGGCGTGGCCTGGGACGGCGTGATCAGCTCGATCTCGTTCAGCCCCTTCCGCAAGGACGACGATCCCTTCCAGAACAAATACCCGCCGCTCTCCTCCATCGACAGCGATCTCGCCCTGGTGGCCAAGAAGGTGAAGGCCATCCGCCTTTACAATTCCTCGGAAAAGAACGATCAGGCCATCCCGGCCATGGCCGCCAAATACGGCCTGACGGTGACGGCGGGCGCCTGGATCCGCGGCGCCCTGAGCGAACCCAATCTGCGCCTCGACAAGAAGCGCGCCGACATGAGCCCCGACGAGCTCAAGGCCTATAACCTGCAGATGGCCGCCCTGACCTCCAACGAGGAGGAATTGAACGGCGTCATCCACATGGCCCTGGCCAATCCCAACGTCACCCGCGTCATCATCGGCAACGAGACCATCTATCGCGGCGAGGCCACGGTGCCGCAGTTGATCCGCTACATCAAGCGGGTGAAGGACCGCATCCGCCAGCCGGTTTCCACCGCCGAACCGGCCTATGTCTGGCTCTCCCATCCCGAACTGGTGCGCGCCGCCGATTTTATCGCCCTGCACGTTCTTCCCTATTGGGAAGGCATGCCGGTGAGCAGCGCCGTGGATTACGTGTTCGGCGAGGTGAAGGCCGTACAGGCCATCTATCCCGACAAGCATATCATGCTGGCCGAGGTGGGCTGGCCGTCGGCGGGCAAGGGCCGCCAGCAGGCCGAGCCCTCGGTGATCAATCAGGCGCTGTTCCTGCGCCGCTTCCTGAACCGCGCCGCCGAGGACGGCCTCGACTACAACGTCATCGAGGCCTTCGACCAGCCGTGGAAAAAGGCCTTCGAATGGACCGTGGGCACCCATTGGGGCCTGTGGGACGCCGACCGCAATCCCAAATTCTCCATGGTCGAGCCGGTGCAGGAAGTGAAGCAATGGCCGGTGCAGGCCATCAGCGCCACCCTGATCGCCATCCTGCCGGTGATGTGGCTGCTGAGCAACTGGCAGCATCTGCGCACACGCGGCAAGATCTTCTTCGCCGTGCTGGTGCAGTTCGCCGTGTCGCTGATGGTGTGGACCGGCACCGTGCCGATGATCCGCGATTTCGCCCCCTCCACCGAGCTGATGTATTCGGTCCTGATGCCGGCCCAGCTCATCCTGCTGGTGGTGGTGCTGATCGCCGGCTACGAGATGACCGAGCTGACCTGGGCCCGCCAGCGCCGCCGCGATTTTTCTCCGGAAACCGCGCCCAAGCCCACCCGCTTCCCCAAGGTGTCGCTGCATCTGCCCTGCTATAACGAACCGCCGGAGATGGTGAAGCTGACCCTGGACAGCCTGACCCAGCTCGACTACCCCAATTTCGAGGTGCTGGTGCTGGACAACAACACCCGCGATCCCGAGGTGTGGAAGCCGGTGCAGGCCTATTGCGCCGAACTGGGCGAACGCTTCAAGTTCTACCATCTCGGCAAATGGCCGGGGGCCAAGTCGGGGGCGCTCAACTTCGCCCTGACCCAGACCGATCCCGAGGCCGAGGTCATCGGCGTCATCGATTCCGATTATCAGGTCTCCCCCGATTGGCTGTCGACCCTGGTGCCCTATTTCGAAAATCCCAAGGTGGGCTGGGTGCAGGCGCCGCAGGATCACCGCGAATGGGAGTTCGACCTGTTCAAGGAATGCATCAACTGGGAATATGCCGGGTTCTTCGATATCGGCATGGTGGCGCGCAACGAGGACAACGCCATCATCCAGCACGGCACCATGACCCTGATCCGCCGCAAGGCCCTGGAAGATACCGGCAAATGGTCGGAATGGACCATCACCGAGGATGCCGAGCTGGGGCTGCGCCTGCTGGAGCACGGCTACGAATCGGTTTATCTGTCGCACCGCTTCGGCCACGGCCTGACCCCCGACGATTTCACCGCCTACAAGAAGCAGCGCTTCCGCTGGGCCTACGGCGCCGTGCAGATCTTGAAGGGCCATTGGCGCGCCCTGATGCCGTTCCGCGAAACCGGCCTGACCGCCAGCCAGAAATACCATTTCGTCACCGGCTGGCTGCCGTGGTTCGCCGATGCCTTCTACCTGCTGTTCACCGTGCTGTCGGTCTTTTGGACCATCGGCCTGGTGGCGGCGCCGCGCATCTTCGACTTCCCCATGGCCATCTTCGTCATGCCCACCGTGGGGGTGTTCGTGGCCAAGCTGGTGCACCACCTGTTCCTGTATTCCACCCGGGTCAAATGCAACTGGCGCCAGCGCATCGGTTCGGCCATCGCCGGTATGGGGCTGACCTATTACATCGGCAAGGCCATGTGGCAGGGCGTGTTCACCAAGACCATTCCCTTCCTGCGCACGCCGAAATGCGCCGACAAGGCGGCCTGGACCGCCGCCTTCATGATGGCCTCGGAGGAAACCGCCCTCATGCTGTCGCAGTGGATCTGCGCCGCGCTGATCCTGTTCGTGAAGGGCTGGCACGATCTCGATGCCCGCATGTGGGCCCTGGTGCTGTCGGTGCAGTCCATCCCCTATGCCGCCGCCCTGGCCACCGCCATGCTTTCGGCCCTGCCCACCGAACGGCTGATGCGGCGGCTGAACACGCCCAAGGGCGGCGAAGCCCCGCCCGCCCCGGCGGAATGACGGCGGGGCGGCCATGAGCCTGCGCCTGCCCCTGCCCCGCCCCCTGCCGCCGGTTCTGGCGGCGGGGGCTTTTCTCAAGAACACCCTGTGCGCCATCGACGGCGCCGAGGCGGTGCTGAGCCCGGTGCTGGGCAATCTCGACAGCGCCGAAGCCATCCGCGGCTTCGAATCCGCCGCCGCCGCCCTGACGGCGGGGATGAGCGCGCCGCCCCGCCTCATCGCCCATGATCTGCATCCCGATTTCGCCTCCAGCCGCTGGGCCCAGGCCCAGACGGCGCCGGCCCTGGCGGTGCAGCATCACCATGCCCATATCGCCGCCGTGGCCGCCGAGCACGGCCACGAAGCCCCCCTGATCGGCCTGGCCCTCGACGGTTTCGGCCTCGGCCCCGGCCATCAGAGCTGGGGCGGCGAGCTGTTGCGGGTGGACGGCCCCGCCTACCGCCGCCTGGGCCATCTGGCGCCGCTGGCCCAGCCCGGCGGCGACGTGGCGGCGCGCGAACCCTGGCGCATGGCCGCCGCCGTGCTGCACCGTTTGGGCCGGGGCGACGAGATCGCCGCCCGCTTCGCCCCCTACCCCGCCGCCGCCCGGCTGGACGCCATTCTGGCGCGCGGCCTGAATTCGCCCTTAACCTCCAGCGCCGGACGGCTGTTCGACGCCGCCTGCGGCCTTTTGGGGCTTCATCCGGTGGCCGCCTTCGAAGGCCAGGCCCCCATGGCCCTGGAGGCCCTGGCCACGGCGCCGCGCCCGTTGGACGGCGGCTGGACCCTGAAGGACGGCGTGCTGGACTGCCTGCCGCTGCTGGAAGCGCTGATCGGGCGCGAGGCCGCCGACGGCGCCAACCTGTTCCACGGCACCCTGGCCGCCGCCCTGGCCGACTGGGCCACCGAGGCGGCCGAGGCCGAGGGGCTCCGGCATGTTGCCTTGAGCGGCGGCTGCTTCTTCAACGCCGTGCTGCGCCAGGATCTTGGCAACCGCCTCGCGACGCGCGGCCTCACGGTGCTCTGCCCCCGCGCCGCCTCGCCGGGCGATCCCGGCGTCAGCCTGGGCCAGGCCTGGATCGCCACCCTGACCCTGGCCGGACCGGGGGCATGAGCCGCACCGGCCTGTCGCTGCGCCTGTCGCTGTTCTATGCCGCCCTGTTCGGGGTGATCGGCGTGCAAATGCCGTTCTGGCCGCTCTATCTGACCGACAAGGGGCTGGATCCGGCCCAGATCGGGCAGTTGCTGGCGGCCTCCTATTTCATCAAGATCATCCTCAATCCCGTGGCCGGCCATGTGGTGGACCGGCGCGGCGAACAGCGCACGGCGCTGCTGCTGTTCAGCGGCGTCGCCGTGCTGGCCTCGCTGTTGTTCGCTCCGGCCCGGGGCTTCGCCGCCCTGTTGACGGTGACCCTGCTGGCCGCCGCCTCCTTCTCGGCCCTGATCCCCGTGAGCGACAATCTCACCATGCAGAGCGCGCTGCGGCACGATCTCGATTACGGCCGGATCCGCCTGTGGGGCAGTCTGGCCTTCATCGCCACCTCCATGCTGGGCGGGCGCTGGCTGCTGGACGCGCCGCGCTGGACCATCCTGGCCGCCATCGTCGCCGGCCAGGCCCTGACCTTCCTGGCGGTGTGGCCGCTCCCCCACGAGCGGCAGGCGCGAACGGAGCCCGGGCCGCCGCGCCTATCGCTGCGGCCGCTGCTGCGTAACCCGAGCTTTCCGCTGTTTCTCGCCGCCACCAGCCTGATCCAGGTCAGCCATATGACCTATTACGGCTTCGCCACCCTGCATTGGCGGTCGGCCGGGCTGTCGGGCACCGTCATCGGCGCCCTATGGGCGGAAGGGGTGATCGCCGAGGTGCTGCTGTTCGCCTTCGGCCGCCGTCTGGTGAGCCGGTTCGGGCCGCCGCTCCTCATCGGCGCCGGCGGCCTGGCCGGGGCGCTGCGCTGGTGCGTGCTCGGCCTCACCACCGATCCCTTGGCCCTGGCCGGGGTGCAGTTCCTGCACGCCTTCACCTTCGGGGCCACCCATCTCGGGGCCATGCACTATATCGCCCGCAACGCCCCGCCCGCCCTGTCGGCGCGGGCGCAAGGGCTTTATGCCGCCGTGGCCAACGGCATGGTGCCGGGCCTGGCCATGCTGGCGGCGGGACCGCTTTATCAGGCCTGGGGCGGGCGGGCCTTCCTGGCCATGAGCCTGCTGGCCGCCTGCGGCCTGGGCCTGGCCTGGCGCCTGTGCCGCCACGCCGCCCCGTCCGCCGCGCCTGTGAAGGTTTGAAGACATCACCCCCATTGCCTTGCGGCGCGAGGGATTCCGCGTATTCTGCCCCCGTCACAAGGACAGACTTCTTCATCATCGACAAGGCCGGTCTCCCGGCCTTGACTCCCAAAGGGCCGGTGCATGCACCGGCCCTCTTTTTCTCTTACCGCTTCACGGCGCCGCCGGCCTGAACCCAGGCATTGAAGCCGCCGTCCAGACGGTAGATCTCGCCGGAAAAGCCCGAGGCGGCCATCATGTCCGAGGCCGGGCCGCAACGGCGGCCCATCTGGCAGTGGAACACCAGATGCTTGCCGGTGCTGTCCGGCACCTTGGCCGGATTGAACGAGGACAGGGGCACCAGCACCGCGCCGGGAATATGGCCGGCCTGATGTTCCTGCGCCTCGCGCACGTCCACCACCACGGCCGATCCGTCCTTCAGCCACTGCACCAGATCCACCGCGCTGACTTTCTTGATGGTCGCGTTCATCACCTTTTTCTCCGGGTTGCTCGAAAAACCTAAAATCCGTTTCAGCAAAGCCAGCATCTGCCATCAACTCCTGTTGGCGGGCGGCGCCCCGCCCCTCGGCGTGTGCACCGCACCCTTGCCCGTCACAATGACGGTTTTCCAGGGCCGCCGCATCCCAGGAGTTGCGGCGATACCGTTATTTTTTCTCACGCAGTCGGACGATGCCGATCAGTTTCATGGAATAGCGTTCGAACAGGGGTTCGCTCTGCCCCTTGCGCACCTTGCGCAGGAAATATTTCTCGAAGGCGATCTTGGCCACATGCACCCAGCGGCCCTCGCTGGCCCAGTTGATGTTGCGCGGCGGGATCTGCGGCTGGGCCACGAAGGCCACGCCGCGATCGCCGAAATCGGCCAGGCAGACGGCGTTCCAGGTGCCTTCCTCGGTGGCCTCGCCGCCCTCGATCAGGGCTTTGATGTTGCGCACCGTGGCCGTGACCATGGATTCGATCATATAGCCGGTCTTGGGCACGCCGGTGGGCACCGGGGTCACCTCCACCGGCGGAATGGCCACGCCCACCCCCACCGCGAAGACGTTGCGATAGGTGGGATTGCGCTGCTTCTTGTCGATCAGCACGAACCCGCGCGGATTGACCAGGTTTTCCACCCCCATCACCGCGCCGATGCCTTTGAAGGCGGGCATGATCATGGCGTATTTGTAGGGCACCTCGTGCTCTTTCTTCACCGCGCCCTCGTCGGTCAGCTCGGTGCATTTCACCAGATCGGGGCGCACCTCGGTGATCCTGGCGTTGGCGATCCATTTGATGTGCCGCTCGCGCAGGGCCGATTCCAGCATGCCCTTGGTATCGCCGACACCGCCCAGGCCGAGATGGCCGACATAGGGTTCCGGGGTGATGTAGGTGATGGGCACCTGATCGCGGATCTTGCGGCGGCGCAGATCGGTTTCCAGAATGACGGCGAATTCGTAGGCCGGGCCGAAGCACGAAACCCCGGGCGCGGCGCCGATGATCACCGGCCCCGGATTTTTGCAGAACTCCTCGTAGGCCTTGGAGGCCAGCAGGGCGTGCTTCAGGGTGCAGACCGAAACGGTGTTGCCGGCCTCGGGCCCCAGGCCCGGCACCTCGTCGAAGGCCAGATGCGGGCCGGTGGCCAGGATCAGATAGTCGTAGTCGATGAAGCGGCCGTCCACCAGCTCCAGCCGATTCTCGGCGGGATGCACCTTCTGGGCGGCGACGGGAATGAAGTCGATCTTCTTTTTCTCGAACACCGGCGCCAGCGGCACCGAGACCTCCTCCGGCTTGCGCCAGTTCACCGCCACCCAGGGATTGGACGGGGTGAACTGGAACTCGGCCAGATTGGACACCACCGTGACCCGATGGCCCTTGCCCAGCGCGTCCTTCATTTCCAAGGCGGCGGAAACACCGCCGATACCAGCCCCCAGAACGAGTACATGTGCCATGGAATCCTCCCACATACGGTCGTTGTTATATTGGTCTGGTTTTATGGGCTTGCCCCTTCCGCTCGCCACGATTTAAGATTGTAGTCTTACCTGAAGGCGCAGCCCGCCTTGGCGCCGAGCTTCTTGAAGATCATGGCGGCCGGGCAGAAGCCCGTGAAGGCGGCCTGAAGCATGTTCACCCCGATGAACGCGGTGAACCACATGAAGTAGGGGCTGACCCACAAGGTCAGAGCCAGGCTGAGCAGGATCATCACCCCTGCGAAGGCCATCACCAATCGATCCAAAGCCATGTGCGGATTTCCTTCACCGTCGATATATTCAGGCTTGCTAAATTAGCACAGTCAAATATACTCGACAAGCCTAATCGCTATAAATGCCGGAAACCCGCCCATGAAGCCCCTGCTGATCGCCGCCCCCCTCTCGCTGCTGTTGTACGGCCAGGCCCTGGCGGGCCAAACCGTTCAGCCGACGACCATCATCGACTACAAGGCCGTGGCCGGCTCGATCCAGGGCCACCGGGAAACCCAGATCCGGGCCCGCATCCCCGGCACCCTGGTGCGCCTCCTGGTGCAGGAGGGCGACGCCGTGAAGGCCGGGCAGTTGCTGGCCCTGGTGCAGGACGGCAAGGTCACCGCCCAATTGAACGAGGCCGACGGCCAGGTGAAGGCGCTGGAAGCCCAGCAAAAGCAGGCCGCCGCCGAATTGAAGCGGGTGGCCGCCCTGCGCGCCTCGGGGGCGACCTCGGCGCGGCAGTTGGAGCAGGCCCAGGCCCAGGCCGGCGCCCTTACCGGCCAGTTGGCCGCCGCCCGCGCCGCCCGCGCCCGCGCCGCCGACATGGTGAGGGACGGTCATATGACCGCCCCGGTGGCGGGCCGCATCCTGCAGGTGGAGGCCGTGCGCGGCAACTATGTGCAACCCGGCGAGCCGGTTCTCTCCATCGCCACCGCCGAGCGGGTGGTGCGCATCGCCCTGCCCGAGGGTCACGCCCATGATCTCAAGGCCGGCCAGCGGGTAACGGTGCGCCAGGACGGCGACGCCGCCGCCGAGCAGGGCCGCGTCGCCCTGGTCTATCCCGAGATCGTCAACGGCCGCGTGCAGGTGGATGTGACGGTGCCGACCATCGAAAGCTTCTTCGTCGGCGAACGCGCCGAAGTGGAGGTGCCGGTGGGCCGTCATCAGGGCTTCGAGGTGCCCGCCGATTACGTCACCCGCAAGGGCGGGCTTTATTACGTGCGGCTGAAGGATGGCAGCGACATCCCGGTGCAACCGGGCGCCGACCACGACGGCATGGTGGAAATTCTGACCGGTCTCGTCGCCGGGGATGAGCTGGTGAAGCCATGAGCGGTCCGTCCCTGGGTTTGTCCGGCCGCCTGACGCGGACCTTCATCACCTCGCCGCTGACGCCGCTGATCCTGCTGCTGGCGGTGCTGCTGGGCGGCATCGCCCTGATGGTGCTGCCGCGCGAGGAGGAGCCGCAGATCAGCGTGCCCATGGTGGATATCATGGTGCGGGCCGACGGCTTGAAGGCCGCCGCCGCCGAGGAGCGCATCACCCGTCCGCTGGAGGATATCGTCAAGGGCATCAAGGATGTCGAGCACGTCTATTCCCAGACCGAGGACGATCAGGTGGTGGTGACCGCCCGCTTCAAGGTGGGCACCAACGAGGACACCGCCGCCCTGCGTATCCACGAGCATCTGCGCGCCCATTACGACAGAATGCCCGCCGGCGTGCCCGAACCGTTGATCGTGGCCCGCGGCATCAACGACGTGGCCGCCCTGGTGCTGACCCTGTCGCCCAAGCCCGGCCTGGAAAACCGCTGGACCTCGGGCGAGCTTTACAAATTGGCCCGCGATCTGCAGCACGAGCTGGACAAGGTGGACAATGTGGGCCTGACCTACATCGTCGGCGGCGCCCCCGATCAGATCCGCGTCGAACCCGATCCGGCCAAGCTGGCGCGCTACGGCGTTACCCTCGACGTGCTGTCGGCCAAGATCGCCGCCGCCAATGCCAGTTTCCCCGGCGGCTATGTGCGCGAGTCCGGCAGCGAGATGCCGGTGGAGATCGGCAACACTTTACGCCATCTGCCCGATGTGGGCCATCTGCTGCTCACCACCCACGCCGGTCATCCGGTCTATGTGCGCGATGTCGCCACCATCGCCCTCACCAGCCGCCCCGACGACCATATCACCGACCAGATCACCGTGAAAAAGGGGGTGATGTCGGTGCGCCCCGCCGTCAGCCTGGCCTTCGCCAAGCGTGAAGGCTCCAACGCCGTGGTGGTGGGCAAGGATATCCTGGAGCGGCTGCAAACCCTGAAGGGCCGCCTGATCCCCGACAGCGTGCAGGTGGATGTGACCCGCGATTATGGCCGCACCGCCCAGGACAAGGCCGACGAGCTGCTGTTCCATCTGGAACTGGCCACGCTGTCCATCGTGCTGCTGATCTCGCTGTTCGTGGGTTGGCGCGAGGGCGCGGTGGTGTTCATCGTCATCCCCACCACCATTCTGCTCACCTTCTTCGCCGCCTGGATGATGGGCTACACCATCAACCGCGTCAGCCTGTTCGCCCTGATCTTCTCCATCGGCATCCTGGTGGACGACGCCATCGTGGTGATCGAGAACATCGTGCGCCACTGGAAGATGGCCCCCCAGGAGGACCGGGTGCATACCGCCGTGCTGGCGGTGGCCGAGGTGGGCAACCCCACCATCATCGCCACCCTGACCATCGTGGCCGCCCTGCTGCCCATGATGTTCGTCTCGGGGCTGATGGGGCCCTATATGAGCCCCATTCCGGCCAACGCCTCGGCGGCCATGCTGTTCTCGTTCTTCGTGGCCGTCACCATCGCCCCCTGGCTGATGATGCGCTTCGGTCAGCGCCTGGCCCAGGGCGGGCACGGCCATGACGAAAGCGGCGACACGCCGCTGGGCCGCCTCTACCGCCGGCTGGCCCGGCCGGTGCTGGCCAGCCGCCGCAACGCCAGGCTGTTCCTGGCCTGCGTGGTGGGCGCCACCATCGCCGTCTGCGTGCTGTTCTACACCAAGACCGTCACCGTCAAGCTGCTGCCCTTCGACAACAAGTCGGAAGTGCAGGTGGTGCTGGATCTGCCGCGCGGCTCCAGCCTGGAGGAGACCCAGCGCACCCTTTTGGAAGCCTCGCGCCTTTTGGCCTCGCTGCCCGAGCTGACCTCGATCCAGTCCTATGCCGGCACGGCGGCGCCCTTCAATTTCAACGGCCTGGTGCGCCATTACTATCTGCGCCAGCAGCCGCAGATGGGCGATCTGATGATCAACCTGCTGCCCAAGGACGAGCGCGACCGCGCCAGCCACGCCATCGCCCTGGATATCCGCCACCGCCTGCAGGCCCTGCATCTGCCCAACGGCTCGGCCCTGAAGGTGGTGGAGGTGCCGCCGGGCCCGCCGGTGCTCTCCACCCTGCTGGCCGAGGTCTACGGCTCCTCGCCCGAAGCCCGCCGCGATACCGCCCGGCGCCTGCGCAAGGTGTTCGAACAGGTGCCCTTCATCGTCGACGTGGACGACAGTTTCGGCGTGCAGGCCGAGCGCATGCACGTGGTGATGGACCGCACCCGCATGGAGCGCTACGGCGTCGATCAACGGGCGGTGAACGCCGCCCTCGCCATCCTGCTGGACGGCAAGACCCTGGGGGTGTCGCAGCAGGGGCCGGGGATCGATCCGGTGGATATCGTCATCGATCTGCCCAAATCCAGCCGGGTGCTGGACCAGCGCCTGCTCTCCACCCCCATCCCCTCGGCCCATGGCCTGGTGGACCTGGGCGACGTGGCGCATATCGTCCGCGAGAAGGCTTCCTATCCGCTGTTCCGCCGCGACGGCCGCTATGCCGAAATGGTCACCGCCGATCTGGCCGGCGCCTTCGAGGCCCCCATCTACGGCATGTTCGCCGTGGAGGACGGCATGAACAAGGTGGATTGGGGCCAGTACGGCAAACCGGTGGTGGCCTTCCACGGCCAGCCCCTGGATGAAAGCCACCCCACCCTGCTGTGGGACGGCGAATGGGAGATCACCTACGTCACCTTCCGCGATATGGGCGCCGCCTTCGGCGTGGCCATCCTCGCCATCTATCTGCTGATCGTGGCCGAGTTCGGCAGCTTCAAACTGCCGCTGGTGATCATGACCCCGATCCCCCTCACCCTGATCGGCATCGTGCTGGGGCACTGGCTGTTCCATGCCCCCTTCACCGCCACCTCGATGATCGGCTTCATCTCGCTGGCCGGCATCATCGTCCGCAATTCCATCCTGCTGGTGGATTTCATCCGGCACGAGCGGCAGAAAGGCCTGCCCTTGCGCGATTGCCTGCTCAATGCCGGGGCCATCCGCGTCCGCCCGATCCTTCTCACCGCCCTGGCGGCGATGATCGGCGCCTCCTTCATCCTGCTGGATCCCATCTTCCAGGGTCTGGCCATCTCCCTGCTGTTCGGGCTGGCCTCCTCGACCATCCTGACCCTGCTGGTGATCCCCGCCATTTACGTCTGGCTGCGTGACGATGGCCGCCCCTTCAGCCAGGAGAACCAGGAATGAACCGCGCTCTGCTGACCACCGTGCCGCTGCTGGCCCTGGCTCTTTCGGCCTGCGCCGTCGGGCCGGATTTCACCCCGCCCAAGGCTCCGGCCGTCAACAGCTACGGCACCAAGCGGCCCGATGCCGCCCAGATCGCCCTGGGCAAAACCGCCCCGGCCGCCTGGTGGACCAGCTTCCACTCGGACAAGCTGGACAAGGTGGTGGCCCAAGCCCTGGCCGCCAACCATGATCTGGCCGCCTCGCGCGCCAATCTGGCCGCCATGCGGGCCCAGGTGGATGCCGCCGAAAGCGGCCTCTATCCTCATCTGGCCGCCACCGCCGGCGCCGCCCGCAACAAGGAGGATCTGGCCCAGTTCGGCTTCAAGATGCCGCCCCCGGTCTTCGATCTTTATTCGGTGGGCGGCGAGGCGAGCTATTCGCTGGACCTGTTCGGCAAGACCCGCCGCACCATCGAGGCCGCCGACGCCCAGGCCGACGCCGGACGCTACGAACTGTCGGCCGCCAGTCTGGCGGTGGCCGGCAACGTGGCCGCGCAGGCCTTTTCCATCGCCATGCTGCGGGCCCAGACCGCCGCCGCCGCGGACATGGTGAAGGCCGCCGACCAGTCGGTGGCCCTGGCCCGGCTGTCGGAACAGCAGGGTTACGGCAGCCGTCTCGACCTGATGACGGCCGAAGCCCAAGCCGCCGCCAGCCGGGCCCGCCTGCCCGCCCTGCGCCAGCAACTGACCATGGCCCGCCACGCCCTGGCGGTGCTGGTGGGCAAGGGCCCCGGCGAATGGCAGGCCCCCGACTTCGATCTGGCCGACTTCGCCCTGCCGTCGCCGCTGCCGGTCAGCCTGCCCTCGGCCCTGGTGCATCAGCGCCCCGACATTCTGGCGGCGGAAGCCATGCTGCACGAGGCCAGCGCCAAGGTGGGCGTGGCCACCGCCCAGGCCTATCCCGACATCACCCTGTCGGCCTCGGTGCTGCAGGGCGCCTTCGAGCCGCACCAGCTGTTCAGCAGCGCTTACGGCGGCGCCGGTCTGGGGGTGGGCATCCTGGCCCCGCTGTTCGAGGGCGGCGCCATCGAGGCCAACCGCAAAAGCGCCGTGGCCGGCTATAACGCCGCCGTGGCCCTTTACGAGCAAACGGTGGTGCAGGGCCTGAACCAGACCGCCGACCTGCTGGAAGCGGTGCAAAACGGCCGCCAGGGCCTGGCGGCGGCGCAAACCGCCAACAACGCCGCCACCCAGGCCTACGCCATGGCCCGCGCCAGCTATCAGGCCGGGGAAATCCCCCTGACCACCCTCTTGCAGGCGCAAAGCCACGCCGCCCAGGCCAGCCAGTCCTACGCCGAGGCCAAGGCGCAGCTGCTCACCACCGCCGCCCGCCTGTTCGTGGCCACCGGCGCCGGCTGGGAACAGGCGCTGCGACAGCCCTGAGCCTTTCTTGAAACGACAAAAGCCCGGAACGGAAATCCGCTCCGGGCTTTTCCTCTTTTTGCCGCAGTGCAAGACGGAAAGAGTCCTCGGCTTCAAGGATCTTTTATAAAGAGAGGTCTCATACCCAATCCCGTTGATCGGAATCGATCAACGGAGCCCCTCAAGCGGCGGGCGGGGTCTTCCAGACCCCTTGCCTAACGCGGCATCAGCCGCGCGTCGCCTTGCTCCTAACCGGCGTCGCGATGAGCCAAGCTCACCGCGACTTGGTCTCAGCCTTCGGCCTTCTGGTTGCGCCGGGGCACGGTTTTGGGGTCGGCGGTGATGGGGCGGTAGATCTCGATGCGGGCGCCGTCTTCCAGGGCGGCATCAAGGCTGGTCAGGCGGCCCCACAGGCCCACTTTGTTCTGCTCCAGATCGATTTCGGGAAAGCGGCCCAGGATGCCCGATTTCTCGATGGCCTGCCGCACGGTGGCGCCCGCCTCCACCGCCACCGGCACTTGCGCCTGCCGGGGGGGATGGGCGTAGACGACCAGAATTTTCAGCATGTCCATTCCCCTCGGGCCTCGACATAAACAACAGACTCAAAAAACGCCTCACCGCGCCGGTACCCCGGAGGATTGCGCCCGGCGTGGGGCATATCACACTCTAGGTCACGGCATGGGCGCCGGCCATGGAGATGGGCTTGCCGGCACGGATATCGATCATGCGCTTCACCGCCAGCAACAGGCCGGTGGCCAGGAAGCCGCCGGGCGGCAGCACCGCCATCAGCACGCCGTCGCCCGGCGGCAGCAGGCGCAGCTCCATCACCTTGAAGGCCGGGCCCAGCAGCAGCGAAGCATCGGCGAACAGGGTGCCCGAGCCGGTGATTTCGCGCATGGCGCCGATCACGGTGAGCGCCGCCGTGAAGCCCAGGCCCATGGCCAGACCGTCGCAGAACGAGGGCAACACCGGCTCCTTGGCGGCGAACACCTCGGCGCGGCCCAGCGGCAGGCAGTTGGAGACGATCAGCGGGATGAACAGGCCCAGCACCTTGTAAAGCTCGTGCATGTAGGCGTTCATGGTCATATCCACCAGGGTGACCATGGCGGCGATGATCAGGATGAACACCGGAATGCGCACCTGCGGCGTGATGTAGTTGCGCAGCGAGGCGATCAGCAGATTGGAGCTGGCCATCACGAACAGGGTGGCCAGGCCCATGCCCAGGCCGTTGGTGGCGCTGGTGGTCATGGCCATGGTGGGGCACATGCCCAGCATCTGGCACAGCACGCCGTTGTTTTCCCACAGGCCGTCCTTGAAGATCTTGGCGTAACCGCTGCTCATCGGCGTCCCTCCAAAATGTCGGCCTTGTGCCGGGCGAAGAATTCCAAGCCGTTCTTGACGGCGGCCACCACGCCGCGCGGGGTGATGGTGGCCCCGGCGAACTGATCGAAAACACCGCCGTCCTTCTTCACCTTCCACTTGTCGGCGGGCGGATGGCCCAGCCACAGGCCGGTGAAGCGGGTGATCCAGTCGGATTTGGCGGCGTCGATCCGATCGCCCAGGCCGGGGGTTTCGTGGAAGGCGGTGGCCCGCACCCCCAGGATCTTGCCCTCGGGGTCCACCCCAAGCATCAGGGTGATGGGGCCGCCGTAGCCGCTGCCCTCGATGGCATAGGCCGCCCCCGTCACCGTGCCGCCCTTCATGGCGCGGTAGACGGTGACGTCGCGGCCGCCATCCTTGATCACCACGGCGTCGGACACCGGGTTGTTATCGTGGATCGAGGCCGGGATCACCAGGGTCAGGGAGTTTTGCAGATCCTCCACCGCCCGCAGCTTGATGGTGTCGTGGGTGAAGAGATCGGTGGTGGCCAGGATCACCCCGAACACCAGACAGAAGATCCCCAGGATCAGGGCGTGGACGACGGGACGTTGCGGCATCATGTCCGGTCCTTCAGCGGCAGGGGATCGCCCTGCGGGGTGCGGCCGAACGCGCGCGGCCGGAAATGATGGTCGATAATCGGGGTGAGCGCGTTCATCAGCAGCACGGCGAAGGCCATGCCCTCCGGATAGCCGGCGAAGGTGCGGATCAGCCAGGTCAGCCCGCCCACGCCGCAGCCGTACACCAGCTGGCCCTTTTTAGTGACCGGCGAGGTGACGTAATCGGTGGCGATGAAGAAGGCCCCCAGGAAGGTGGCCCCCGACAGCAGATGGAACAGCCCGCCGGCATAGCGGCCGGGATCGACGGCGTGGAACAGGGTGGCCAGCACGAACAGGCTGCCCATCACCGCCGTCGGGATGTGCCAGGTGATGACGCGGCGCGCCAGCAGCAGCAGGCCGCCCAGCAGCAGCAGCAGGGCCGAGGTTTCGCCGAAACTGCCGGGATGCAGGCCTAAGGCCATATCCATGAGATCGGGCAGGTGATGCATGGATTGCGTCACCGGCACCCCGCGCGACAGTTCGGTCTTCACATAGCCCAGGGCCGAGGCGGCGCTGACCTGATCGGGCCAGGGAGTATGGCCGAAGATCATGCCCAGGCTCTGCCCGAAGCCGGGGGCCGCGGCCGAGCCCAGGGGCCGGGCCGAGACGAAGGCGGTCATCTGCAAAGGGAACGACACCAGAAGCGCCACCCGCCCCACCATGGCCGGATTGAAGACGTTCTGGCCCAGGCCGCCGAACAGATGCTTGGCCAGCACCACGGCGAAGATGGCCCCCAAAAGGCAGATCCACCACGGCGCCCACGGCGGCAGGCTCATGGCCAGCAGCCAGCCGGTCAGGGCCACGGAGCCGTCGCCCAGGCTGGGCATCAGGGGCTTCTTGGCCAGAATCAGGCACCCGGCCTCGGCCAGCAGGCAGAAGATCAGGGTGGCGAGGAACATGAACAGGGCCGGCCAGCCGAACAGCCACAGATTGAAGGCGGTGGCCGGCAGCAGCGCCACCAGCACCAGCCCCATGGTGGCGCGCACGCTGGTGGGGGCGTGGGTGAAGGGTCCGCTGCGGACGATAAACTGGCTCATGACGCGCCCCCCTGCCCGGTGGCCCCGGTTGCCTTGGCGGCCTCGGCCCTGGCGGCTTCGACGGCGGCGGCCTGGGCCGCCCGCGCCGCCGCCAGCTTGTCCAGGCGGGTGTTGTGCACCTCCACCAGCTGGCGCACCCGGTCGGTGCGGCGGGCCTCGCGCGCCTTTTCGGCCAGGCGGCCCTTGGCGTAGTTGAAGAAATGCACCAGCGGAATATGGGCCGGGCAGATATAGGAGCAGCTGCCGCAGGAAACGCAATCCTGCACGCCCAAGCGGGCGGCGCCGTCTATGTCCTCCTTGCGGATGAAGGCGGCCATCTCCACCGGCACCAGGCCGCAGGGGCAGATGGTGACGCAGGTGCCGCAGCGGATGCAGGGCTCGCTGGGCTGTTCGTTGGTTTCCGCCGCCGTCAGCGCCAGAATGCCCGACATGCCCTTGACCACCGGCACCGCCAGCGAGGGCAGCGGCTGGCCCATCATCGGCCCGCCGTTCACCACCTGGCGCGGCGGCGTGGTCAGGCCGCCGCAGAAATCGACGAGATCCGACACCAGAGCTCCCAGCGGCGCCTCCACATTGGCCGGATGGGCCACGGCGCCGCCGCTCACCGTCACCACCCGCGACAGCAGCGGCCGTCCGAAGCGCACCGCTTCCCGCACCGCCTGGGCGGTGGCGACGTTGTGCACCACCACGCCGAGATCGGCGGTCAGCTTGCGGGCCGGGGTTTCCCGGCCGGTGATGGCCTGCACCAGATGGCGCTCCGAGCCCATGGGATATTGCGCCGGCACCTTCACCACCGTCACATCGGCCAGGGCGGCGGCGGCGCGGGCCATGATCTCCAGGGCCTGCGGCTTGTTGGCCTCGATGGCCACCACCACCCGGGCCGCGCCCAGGGCGTGGGCCATGATGCGGGCGCCGTCCAGCACCGCCTCGGCGCGTTCGCGCATCAGGCGGTCGTCGCAGGTGAGGTAGGGTTCGCACTCGGCGCCGTTCAGCAGCAGGATATCGAGCTTATGCTCGGTGCCCAGCGCCAGTTTCACCGCCGAGGGAAAGGTGGCGCCGCCCATGCCGACGATGCCGCAGTCGGCGACGCGGGCGCGGATGACCGCCGGATCGGCGGCGAAGGGATCGGGGATGGGCGGCGGCAGGGCGGCCCATTCCTCCCGCCCGTCGGGCTCCAGGATGATGGTGGGCTGGGCCAGGCCCGAGGGGTGCGGCGCCGTCATGGTGGCGATGGCCGCCACCAGGCCCGAGGTGGGGGCATGCACCGGCGCCGACACCGGACCGCCGGCCAGGGCCAGCAGCTGGCCTTTCAAAACCCGCTGTCCGGCCTCCACCACCGCCTCGGCCGGGGCGCCGATATGCTGTTGCAGCGGCAGATAAAGCGCCTTGGGCAGCGGCAGGGCGACGATGGCGGCCTCGGCGGTGCGTTCCTTGCGATAGTCGGGATGGACGCCGCCGCGCACGGGAAACAGCTTCATGGCGCCCTCCTAATGCAGACGGCCGGAATGGGCCTGCGGACTGTCCCAGTGCCACTCGCTTAAGGTGACCGGCACCTTGCACATCTTGATGGCCTCGGTGGGGCAGACCTTGAAGCATTTGGCGCAGCCGTGGCAGTTGTCCAGCAGCACGGTATGCATCTGCTTGGGCGCCCCCAGGATGGCGTCGGCGGTGCATTCGCGGATGCAGCGGGTGCAGCCGATGCACAAATCCTCGTCGATCAGCGCGAATTCCGGCTCCTTGTCCACCTGCCCGGACAGATCGGCCTTCACCCCCAGCTTGCGGGCCAGCCGTTCGGCCACCGCCTTGCCGCCCGGCGGGCACAGGGTCACCGGCGCCTCGCCCCGCGCCAGCGCCGCCGCCGCCTGACCGCAGCCCACATAGCCGCACTGGGCGCAGTTGGCCCCCGGCAGCAGCGACTGCAATTCCTGCTCCAGCGGGTTTTCCTTCACCGCCAGATAGCGCGACGCCAGGCCCAGCACGCCCCCCAGCACGCCTCCCATCAGCGCCATGCTGCCAACCGCGATCAACATCGGAGACCCCCTTCCCTAATTGGTGCTGATGCCCGAAAAGCCCATGAAGGCCAGGGCCAGCAGGCTGGCGGTGATGAAGGCGATGGGCGGCCCGGCGAACAGGCGCGGCACCTCGGCCAGGGCCAGGCGCTCGCGCAGACCGGCGAACACCACCAGGATCAGGCTGAACCCCAGCGCCGAGGCGAAACCGTAGAGCATGCTTTGCATGAAATTGTGATGCTGCTCGACATTGAGCAGCGGAATGCCCAGCACCGAACAGTTGGTGGTGATCAGCGGCAGATAGATCCCTAAGGTCTGGAACAGGGCCGGCGAGATCTTCTTCACCACCATTTCGGTGAACTGCACCACCGCCGCGATCACCAGGATGAAGGTGACGGTCCGCAGATAGGTCAGATCGTTGGGCACCAGCAGGAAGGTTTCCAGGGCCCAGGTCAGCACCGACGACACCGTCAGCACGAAGGTGGTGGCCATGCCCATGCCGGTGGCGGTATCCACCTTGGTGGTCACCCCCATGAAGGAACACAGGCCCAGGAACCGCACCAGAACCACGTTGTTCACCAACGCGGCCCCCACCATCAACAGCACGTAATTCTGCATCGCCGTCTTCCGTCAGCAGCCGTTGCCATGATCATTGCACACATCGTCGTCGGGGGCCGGGCCCAGATAGCGCGGGGTCAGCTCGCCCCGCCGGCTCATGGCGGCGGCGCGCCAGCGCGACCAGACCATGCCCGCCCCCAATCCCCCCACGGCGCACAGCGCCGTCACCCCGTCGCGGCCCCACAGCCGGTCGGCCGCCATCGAGGCCGCCAGCATCAGCAGCAGCGGAATGGCGTAGGCCAGCCACGAGGCCTTCAACAGCGCCGTCTGCCCCAGGCCCACCACCACCCGGTCCCCCACCTTGAGGCCGTCGCCGTCGGGAATGCGGAAACGCCGCGCCGCCAGGGAATTGCTTCCGGCCATGGCGCCGCACAGACCCGCCGAGACGCAGCCCTTGCAGCCGCTGGAAACGATGGGCTCCAGCAGCACCTGCCCCTCTTCCAGGGCGATGACCCGGGCCCGGCCCTCCACCAGGCTGCGTCCCGCCGGATCGCGCGGCTCGACCATGGCGGGGTTAAGCCTCCACCTTGTCGGAAACGCCGTCCGGCGTGACGTAAAGGGCCATCTCCGCCCCGGCGGCGCGCAGTACGTCGGCCCGCAGTTCGGGCGGCACCAGGATCATGCTGGCGGCCAGGCAATCGGCGGCGGCGGCGGTGGGCGCCACCACCGACACCCCCAGAAGGCGCGGCGCCGTCTTGCCGGTGCGCGGATGAATGATGTGGGTGAAGCGTCCGGCCTCGTCGAACAGGGTGCCGTAGCCGCCCGAGGTGGCCACCGCCTTGTTCTCGATGTCCAGTTCGTAGACGGCCTTGGCGGGATCGGCGGGATTGGCCAGCCCCAGCCGCCAGGGCGAGCCGTCGGGCTTGGGGGCGTAGGCCCGTTCCTCGCCCATATTCACCAGCATGGAGGTGAAACCGTGGGCGCGCAGCACGTCGCCCACCCGGTCGGTGATATAGCCCTGGGCGCCGCTGTTCAGGCTGATCTGCATGCCGGGGCGGTCGAAGGAAACGCGGCGGCTAGCCTCGTCCAGGCGCACGCCGCGCCAGTCCACCAGCGACAGCGCCCCTTCCAGGGCGTAGGGCGAAGGTCCGTCGGGATCGGGATTGGCGGCGGTGAAATGATCGAAATAAAGCTTCCACACCGGTTGGATGGTGGGATCGTGCAGCCCCACCGTGGCCTGCGACACCCGCAGCGACTGAGACAACAGCGCCACGAAATCCGGCGGCGCCCCGTCCAGCCTGCCGTCGCGGTTGAGGCGCGAGATCACCGAATCGGCGCGATAAAGGCTGAACTGGGCCTCCAGCCGCGCCAGCTCGGCCAAACCGGCGGCGATGGCGGCGCGGGCCTTGTCCTCGTCGTGATGATAAAGCTGGATGGTGGAGGGCGCCCCCAGGGTGGTGCCCTGCCATTCCACCAGACGGGCGCGGGCCGCTCCGGCCTTCAACAGTACGGGTACCCCCGCCATGGCGGCCACGATGGTAATGGCGCGACGGCGACTGATCCTGGCAGCCATGACGGCCCCCTTCTGAAACAACCGGAAAAATTGCAGGGAAATCATAGCAAAAGGCCAGGGCCCCACTCAATGGCCGTTAAGAGCCATGGCGCGGATTCTTTTAAAGCCCCCTGCCCGGCCTGCCGTTCCCCTTGCATCCCCACCGTCACGAATGTATCATTTTGCCAATTAGCGAATTGATGGCATCCTCCCCCCATGCTTGAGACCTTCGAAACCGTCGCCAAAGCCGTCGCCGATCCCAGCCGGGTTCGCATCCTGAAACTCCTGGAAGGCGGAGAACTTTGCGTCTGCCAGATCACCACGGTCCTGGAGCTTGCGCCCGCCACCGTGTCCAAGCATCTGGCCGCATTGAAAACCGCCGGGCTGCTGCAGCAGCGACGGGAGGGAAAGTGGGTTTACTACCGGCTCGCCGAGCGGGAGCTGAACCCCTATGCCCCGCCCTTTCTCGCCCTGGTCGGCGCACTCCTTGCCGACGATCCGACCACGGTGGAAGACCGGCGGGTTTTGGCCCTGGTCAATGCCGTTCCGCTCCCGGTCCTGTGCGACCAGGGCCGGGCGGCGCTCGCTCCGAACGCTCAAGCCTCGGACGCATCCCCCTGCTGTGGAGGACCATCATGAGCGCGAAGACCTATAACGTTCTGTTCCTGTGTACCGGGAATTCGGCCCGCAGCATCATGGCCGAAGCCATTTTGAACCGCGAAGGCGGAAACAAGTTCCAGGCCTTCAGCGCCGGAAGCCACCCCAGGGGCCATGTCGACCCCACGGTTCTGGCGCTGTTGAAGAAGACCAACCATCCCACCGAGGGCCTGCGCTCCAAATCCTGGGAAGAGTTCGCCACGCCGGGAGCCCCGGCCTTGGACTTCGTGTTCACCGTCTGCGACAACGCCGCCGGCGAAGTCTGCCCGGTATGGCCGGGACAGCCGATGACCGCCCATTGGGGCGTTCCCGACCCGGCGGCCTTTGAAGGCTCCGAGGTTGAGAAAGCGGCGTTCTGCGGCGAGATCATGCGGATGCTCTACAACCGCATCAACATCTTCTCGGTCCTGCCCATCAGCGGTTTGGACAAGCTTTCCCTGCAAAAACGCCTCGACGATATCGGCAAGACCACCGCCTGATCTTAAGGAGCCATCATGGCCGACACGCCCATCCATGTTCTCGTGCTTTGCACCGGCAATTCCGCCCGCTCGGTTCTGGCCGAATGCCTGATCAACGATCTCGGCGGCGGCAAGTGGAAAGCTTTCAGCGCCGGCAGCAAGCCCACCGGCCGGGTCAACCCGCTCTCCATCGAAATCCTCAAGGAGAAAGGCCACGCCGTCGAGGGGCTGCGCTCCAAATCCTGGGACGAGTTCGCCCGGCCCGACGCCCCCAGGATGGATCTGGTGATCACTGTTTGCGACAACGCCGCCGGCGAGGTCTGCCCGATCTGGCCGGGGGCGCCGCGCAAAATGCATGTGGGATTCCCCGACCCCGCCGCCGCCGAAGGCAGCCATGAGGAACGCCTGGCCATGTTCCGCACGGTCTACGGCATGATCGAGGCCAAGGTCCGCAGGCTGATCGAACTCGGCCCGGATCGGGCTGGGGAGGTTTAAGATGTCGGTCCAGTGTGAAATCGCCGCCAAGGCCGCCGACAAAGCTCCCATGGGGATCTTCGAGCGTTATCTGACGCTGTGGGTGGCGTTGTGCATCCTGGCCGGCGTCATGCTGGGGCATTTCGTCCCGGCGCCGTTCCATGCCATCGGCGGCCTGGAGATCGCCCGGGTCAACATGCCGGTGGCGGTTCTGATCTGGCTGATGATCATCCCCATGCTGCTGAAGATCGATTTCGGCGCGTTGCATCAGGTCAAGGAGCATTGGCGCGGCATCGGCGTCACCCTGTTCATCAACTGGGGGGTCAAGCCCTTCTCCATGGCGCTGCTGGCCTGGCTGTTCATCTCCACCCTGTTCCGCCCCCTGCTGCCCGCCGCGCAGATCGACAGCTACATCGCCGGGCTGATCCTGCTGGCGGCCGCGCCCTGCACCGCCATGGTCTTCGTCTGGTCCAACCTGACCAAGGGCGAACCGCATTTCACCCTCAGCCAGGTGGCGTTGAACGATACCATCATGGTGTTCGCCTTCGCCCCCATCGTCGGCCTGCTGCTGGGGCTGTCCTCCATCTCCATGCCGTTGAATAC
>JAJXUO010000003.1 GCA_021782815.1 Pseudomonadota bacterium | reverse complement strand
GGAGAGCTACGAGGCCGTCGTCGATGCCTGCTGCGATGCTTGGAACGATTTGATCGCCACGCCCAGCCGCATCCGCTCAATTGCCTCTCGCCAGTGGGCATCGGTCATCAGTTAAAGCCGTTGGTATAAATCCGCCGGACCCGCTCTATTCGTAGCCGTATTGCCGGAGCAGGCGGTCGATGGTGCCGTCGCGCCGCATGGCGGCGATGGCGGCGTTCAGGGCCGGCATACGGCCGATAGAGGGCGAATTTTTGGCGCATTGCAGCGGCAGCGGCACCGTCGACAGGGTCAGGGTGTCGCCCAGCATGGCCTCCATGCCCGCCTGTCGCGCCAGATAGCGGAGGGTGGGCAGCGCTCCCGCCACGGCATCGAGGCGGCCCAGGCGCATCTTGGCGAGGCCGGTGGTGTAGTCGGTGTCGTACTGCACGCGGATGGCGGGATCGCCGTCGAAGGGGCGGCCCGGATCGAGGCCGCGCAAGACCGAAACACGCAATCCCTTCAGATCGCCGGTGCCGTGCAGGGGCACGCCCTTGCGGGCGATCACCCCGAACTGATGGCTGGCGACCTGTTCGCCCCGCTGCAGGAACGAGGACCAGGCGGGATCCCACACCAGGATGGTGCAATCGGCGCGGCCCTGCTGCAGATCGTGCGGCACGCGGGCAAAGGGCTCCAGCACCACGGACATGCGGGTGCCCAAACGCCGCTCCAGATCCGCCACCAGGGCGGGAAACAGACCGGCGGGTGCGCCGCTGGCCGGATCGGTCCAGGCCCAGGGCGGAGTGTCGATGGTGGCGAAGCGCAAGGGCGCGGCCGCCAGGGGGCCGGACGCCAGCAGCAAGGCCGCCAGGATCGCCGCCGGCCGGATCCGGCGGCGGGTGCGTGCAAACAGGGTCATGGCCATTTCCTTCCCCCCGGAATGGCGGTTTTCTTACCTGAAAAAGAATATTCAAGCCTTAAGAAACTGTAAAGTTGTGTGGCGCAGCACGAAAAACGCGCCACCCCGAGGGATGGCGCGTTCGACGTGAAGCCTGTTTTTTTTATGGGATGCTGTGCTTTGGTAACCTTTTACAGCAGCGGCTTGCCCACCGGCAGCACATCGCGGCCGAACACGTCGTTCAGCACGACATGGAACATCATGTACCAGGCGGCCAGGGCGCAGACGATCAGGTCCCAGGCGGCGATGGGCTTCAGTTCGGGGTGGCCCCAGAACACCAGATCCAGCAGCACGAAGCCGGCGACCAGGGTGGTGAAGGTCACGAACATGGCCTTGCTGATCTTCAGCGAGCCGAACCACAGGCCCACCGAGAACAGGGTCCAGCCGAACATGAAGAAGCCCAGGTCGTTTTCGTTCAGGGCCAGCAGCTTGTTGTCGGTGGTCGAGCCCAGCAGGTAGCCGCACAGAGCGATCCAGAAGATGCCGTAGCCGGTGAAGGCGCAATAGCCGAAATTGTTGCCGGTCTTCTGTTCCTGCAGGCCGGCGATCAGCTGCGCCAGGCCGCCGAACAGCAGGCCGAGCCAGATCACCGGACCGATGCCGATCCAGCCGAGATTGTGGAATTGCAGCAGCAGGGTGGTCATGCCGAAGCCGCCCAGGCCAACCACGGCGGGATTGCCGACCTTCGGAGCGGCGGGGGCGGCGGCCTGCTTGCCGGTTTCAACGGTAATCGAGCTCATCTGGGACATCTGTCAGCCTTCCTTCTTTGCAACCCCAATGTGTTGGGGGTCGTTTCCTCCCTAAACCGAGGCGCGGTCCGGTATTCTTTTTTTGCGACTCAGCTCGTATAAAAAGACATAGCTGAGTTTCGAAGCGTCGGCAATTGGTCTTTTTTATGGCCGCCTGGAATTTCATATTTTTTGTGCACCGCACATGATGCAGCGCAACCGGCGGGAGATAAAAAAACCCCTCCGCCCAATGGGCGGAGGGGTTTCAACACTCTGAACTATAATGTTTTTTTACGCCGGGGCGCCTTTTTCGCGCCTCTGCACCCGGGCCATGGAGCCCAGCAGGAAGACGGCGTCCCACACCAGGGTGACGCCCAGGGCCAGCAGCCAGCGGTGATCGGCGAACAGCTGGGCCGGGGCGGAATAGAAGGGGCCGCGCATCAGCACCAGGGCATGCGACACCGGATTGATGATCATCACCGCATGCAGCCAGCCCGGAGCGTTCTCCAGCGGGAACAGGGCGCCCGACAGCATCCACAGCGGCATCAGGAAGACCATCATGATGGCGTGGAAGCCCGAGGAGGTGCGCATGGTCCAGGCGAAGAAGAAGCCCATGGCGGCGAAGCCGGCGCTGGACAGCACATAGGCCAGGATCAGCAGCCCCAGCGAGGGCAGGCCCAGAGGCATGCCGAGGAAGGGAGCGGCGATGGTGAAGATCAGGGTTTGCACCATGGCGATGCTCACCCCGCCCATGACCTTGCCGAGCACGATGGCCATGCGCGACACCGGGGCCACCAGCACGCTTTGCAGGAAGCCGGCATCGCGGTCCTCGATGATGGTGATGGACGAGAAGATGCTGGCGAACAGCATCATCATCAGCATGACGCCGGGATAGAAATATTGCAGATAGCTGACGCCGTTCATGCCGGGGGCGTGGAACGAGGCGTTGAAGCCCGATCCGAGGAACAGCCAGAACAGGATGGGCTGGGCCACGGTGCCGATCACCCGGTGGGGCTGGCGCATGAAGCGCACGAATTCGCGGCGGGCCAGGGCGAAGGCGACGCGGATCATTGGACTTCCCCGTTTTCGCTGGTGTCGGATTTCTGCAGGCCGGTCAGATGGATGAACACATCCTCGAGGGCGGGCTGCTTGATGGCGATGCTGTCGATGTCGTCGCGGAACGTGGCCAGCAGCTTTTCCAGGATGGGCAGGCTGGCGCCGTTGTCGGTTTCCTCGAGACGGATCTCGTCGCCGTGGCGGCGGGTTTTCAGGTGCAGATCGGCACGGATGCGCCCTTCCAGCACCACGGCGCCGCGGCTTTGCAGCACCACCATTTCGCGGCCCAGGCGGCCGCGCAGGTTCTGCGGGCTGTCGAAGGCCAGCAGGTTGCCGGCCTTCATGATGGCGACGCGGTCGGCATCCTCGGCTTCCGAGAAGATATGGCTGGTCATCAGCACGGTCATGCGGCGCTCGCGCTGGATCTTGTGCAGGGCGTCGATGAAATTGCGGCGGCTGGCGGGATCGAGGCCGGTGGTGGGTTCGTCCAGGAGCAGCAGGCGCGGGCGGGTGAGCAGGGCCTTGGCCAGTTCCACCTGGCGGGCCAGGCCGCCCGACAGGGTGTCCACCTTGTCGTTCAGGCGGTCTTTCAGGTCGGTCCAGGCCATGGCCTCGGCCAGACGTTCGGCGTAGACCGAGGCGGAGAGGCCGTAGAGATCGGCGTGCAGGCGCAGATTTTCGCCCACGGTCAGATGCTTGTCCACGGCCGGGCTCTGGAACACCACGCCCATTTCGGCGCGGGCCTTGCCCGGCTCCTTGAACAGGTCGTGCCCGGCGATGCGGATGGTGCCGGCCGAGGGCAGCGACATGCCGCACAGGATACGGAAAAGAGTGGATTTACCGCTGCCGTTGGGGCCGGAGAGGATGCAGAACTGTCCTTCTTCGACCGTGAGAGTGAGGCTGTTGATGGCGGTGCGGGCGGGCGTTTTCCGGCTGGCCGGATAAACGTGTGTCAGGTTTTCTATCTGGATCATGGCCCCTTCGGCATTACATTTTCGCAAGGATGGCGTTGCCTACATGGGCCGGTTGAGAACGCTTGTCAACCCAAGGGCGGTTTTGGTCACATGTCCGCTCAGGCGCCGGGCGCTGGCGGCATTGCGCCGCTATTGGGTTGCCGTGCGGTTTTCCCACCAGCGCCGCGCCAGATCCAGGGCCTCGTCCTGGCTGGCGGCGCGGCCGAGCAGGCGGAGCGGCAGCGCCGCCGTGGCGACGATGGCGGCCTCGGCGTAGGAGTCGGTCCGGCCGCCCCGCCACAGGGCGGCCAGCCGGTCGGGCGACAGATCCTCGTCGGGCGGGGCGCCGTCCGCCACCAGCGGCGGCCAGTCCTCGGCGAAGGGGCGGCCGTCCATCAGTCCCTCCACCAGGCAGGGTTTGTCGGGGCGGCGTTCGCTTTCGCCGCCCTCGCCTTTGAGGCAGGCCATCCGGCTTTGCCCCATGAGACGCGCCGCCTCCTGGTGCACGGCGCGGTAATTGGGATGGAACACGCTCATCAGCGCCGCCGGGGCCCGGAAGGGGTTGAGGTTGCGGGCCACGGTATGCAGCGGCGTACGCAGGCCCAGCAGCGCCTTCAGATCGAGAATCTCCTGCAGACGCGGATGCAGGAGGGCCAGCGGCACATAGGCGAAATGGCGCGTTTGCAGCCGGTGGGCGGCGTCGGCCAGGCTGGCGGCGGGGGCATGGCCCAGGGCCTCCAGTCCCTCGCGGGCGTAAAGCCGTCCGGCGGTGTGGCCCTCGGCGCCGTGCATGACGATGCGGATGCCGTTTTCGGCCAGCAGCAGCGCCGCCAGCAGGTAGAGCGGCAGGCGGCGGCTTTTCCCGGCGTAGCTCGGCCAGTCGAGATCGGGACGGGGGCAGTCCGGCGGCAGGGCCAGGGCGTCCTGCACCGCCAGGGCGAATCCGGCCACCTCTTCCGGGGTTTCGGTGCGCACCCGCATCAGGCAGAGGAAGGCGCCGAGCTGCACCGGCTCCACGGCGCCTTCTAGGATCAGGGCGGTGGCGGCGCGGGCCTCCTCCAGGGTCAGCGGACGGCCCAGGCGCGGCCCCTTGCCCAAGAGGCGGATATAGGGGGCGAAGGGATGTTCCATGCTCATGACGCGCGGTCTCCTGGGGGGACGGTGTCGGCGGGCCAGGCGCCGCCGGCCATTTCGGTGATGCGCCGGCAGGCGGCGCTCAAGGCGGCGCCCACGGCGGGATCGTCGCTTTCGGGAAAGGCGGCGTTGGCGATGGCGGTGGCCGCATAAAGCAGGCGGCCCTGGATATCGAAGATCGGCGCGGACACGGCGCGCAGGCCGGGAATGAAGCGCCCGCCCAGCTGGGTGAACATCCGCCGCCGCGCGTCGGCGCGCAAAGCGGCCAGATCGAGGCCCCCGCCCGAGGTTTCCCGCGCCTCGCGGCGCGCCTGCTCGCCGATCTCGGCCTCGTCGCCGAAGGTGAGGAAGGCGTGGCCGGTGGCGCTGAAGTAAAGCGGCATCAAGGAACCCAGCCCGAGATTGGTGATGACCTGGGGGCGGCCCTTGTACCAGCGGATCAGGGTGGGACCGGCCACACCCCACACCGCCAGCAGCGCGGTCCATTTGGCTTCGGCCACGAACTCGCCCAGAACCTCGTCGGCGGCGGCCAGGGCGTCGAAGCGCGACAGGGCGGCCAGACCGATGCTGCGGGCCGAGGGCCCCAGATCGTACTGCCCCGATTTCATGTTCTGCGACACCAGGCCGGTGGCCAGCAGGCTTTGCAGGTACCGGTGGGTCTGGCTGGGCGAAAGCTCGGCCCGGGCCCCCAGGGCGGAAAGGGTGACCGGTCCGCCGGCCTTGGCCAGGGCCTCCAGCACGCGAAAGCCGATTTCCACCGACTGAATGCCGCGCCGGCGTTCGCCGCCCTCCGTCTCGCCGTCCTCGTCCCGCATCGAAATTCTCCGTTTCGGCTCCGCCGCCGCGCGATCCCTGAAAACCTTTCCGGCCAGCACGTTATGCCGCTGTTTCGCGGCGGGCAAGACGTGATGGCGCGGCCTCTCGCATTTGCACAATGAAGAATCATTTTGACATAGAGGAAAAGTCTTCGTAGAACGATTCCAACGAGGCGCGGGAAAAGCGCCTGACAAGCAGAAAATAAGAACAGTCCGGTGCGCTTCTATAAAACCAGGGATGGATGGCGCGCGGATGGATGTTTCCGGTGATCGCCATAAATATGCTGGAGGAATGTCCATGACGATTTCCGATATCAGGCACAAGATCCTCTCGTCCATAGAAGAGGATAAGCAATCAGGAGTTCATCGCGTCCGCCGGGATATCTTCACAGATGCCGAGATATTCGAGCTTGAGATGAAGCATATCTTTGAAGGGAATTGGATCTACGTGGCGCACGACAGCCAGATTCCCAACAAGAACGACTATTACACCACCTTCATCGGCCGCCAGCCCATCATCATCGCCCGCGACAAGGCGGGCGAGCTGAACGCCTTCATCAATGCCTGCAGCCATCGCGGCGCCACGCTGTGCCGCAACCGGCGCGGCAACAAGGCGGTCTATGCCTGTCCGTTCCACGGCTGGGCCTTCAACAGCGCCGGCAAGCTGATCAAGGTGAAGGATCCCGACGGCGCCGGATATCCGGACTCGTTCAACTGCCAGGGCTCGCACGACCTGAAGACGGTGGCGCGCTTCGAATCCTATCGCGGTTTCCTGTTCGCCAGCCTGAACGCCGACGTCAAGCCGCTGCGCGAGCATCTGGGCGAGGCCGCCAAGATTATCGATCTTTTGGCCGATCAGGCGCCCGAGGGTTTCGAGGTGCTGCGCGGTTCCTCCACCTACGTCTTCAACGGCAATTGGAAGGTGCAGGCGGAAAACGGCGCCGACGGTTATCACGTCACCGCCACCCACTGGAACTATGTGGCCACCACGGCGCGGCGCAAGACCGGCGAGTCGGCCGACGGCGTCCAGGCCATGGACGCCGGCAGCTGGAACAGGATGCCCGGCGGCTTCTTCTCCTTCGAGAACGGCCACATGTGTTTGTGGGTGCAATGGCCCAACGGCCAGGACCGCCCCATCGCCGAGCGCAAGCAGGCGCTGCTGGCCCAGCACGGCGCGGTGCGCACCAACTGGATGATCGATCACCTGCGCAATCTCTGCCTTTATCCCAACCTGTTCCTCATGGACCAGTTCAGCTCGCAGATTCGCGTGTTCCGCCCGCTCACGGTGGATCAGACCGAGGTGACCATCTATTGCCTGGCGCCCAAGGGCGAAAGCGCCGAGGCCCGCGCCCACCGCATCCGCCAGTACGAGGATTTCTTCAACGCCAGCGGCATGGCCACGCCGGACGATCTGGAGGAGTTCCGTGCCTGCCAGGAGGGGTTCCTGGGCACGGCCCTGCCGTGGAACGACATGTGCCGCGGCGCCACCCACTGGATCGAGGGGGCGGACGACAACGCCAAGGCCCTGGGGATCGCCCCCATCATGTCGGGGGCCCGGGCCGAGGACGAGGGCCTTTATACCATCCAGCACCGCTATTGGCTGGAAACCATGCGCCGCGCCATCGAACAGGACGCCAAGGGAGACCGCCGATGACCTTCTCTTACGACGCCATCCGCGACTTCCTCTTCGCCGAGGCGCGCTTCCTCGACGACAAGCGCTGGGACGACTGGCTGGATTGCTATGCCCGGGATGTGGAGTTCTGGGTGCCGGCCTGGGACGACGACGGCACCCTGGTGGAGGATCCGCAGCGGGAAATCTCGCTGATGTATTATCCCCGGCGCGACGGGCTGGAGGACCGCATCTTCCGCATCCGCACCGAAAAATCCACGGCCAGCACGCCGCAGCCGCGCACCGCGCACAATCTGGCCAATATCGAGGTGTTGGAACGGGACGGAGCGGGCGCCACCGTGCGCTTCAACTGGGTGACGCACAGCCACCGCTATAAAGCCGATACCACCTATTTCGGCACCAGCACCTATCGCCTGATCCACCAGGACGGCGCCCTGAAGATCGCCAACAAAAAGGTCTGCCTGAAGAACGACTACATCCATCACGTGATCGACATCTATCACATCTGATGGATCGGCCGGAGCCCTCCCCCGAGGCTCCGGCCGCGTTTTTCGGCACCGCTCCAATGTTAGGGAGGGCCGCATGCCCCATAAGATCGCCCTGAATTTCGAGGACGGCGTCACCCGTTTCCTCGATTGCCTCGACGGCGAGAAGATCGCCGACGCCGCCTATCGCCGCGGCGTGAACATTCCCCTGGATTGCCGCGAAGGCGCCTGCGGCGCCTGCAAGTCGCATCTGGAGGCCGGCCGCGTCCGCATGGAGGATTATGTCGAGGACGCCCTGTCCGCCGAGGAGGAGGCGGCGGGCATGATCCTCACCTGTAAGAGCACGCCCTTGAGCGATTGCGTGGTGCGCATCTTAAGCGCCTCCACCGCCTGTTTCAGCCGCCCGCAGGAGGCTTTGCCGGTGCGCATCGCCGCGCTGCGGCCGGTATCGGACAGCGGCTTCGTTTTGAGCGTGGAGGGCGAGTCCCTGGCGGCGCTGGATTTCCTGCCCGGTCAGTATGCCACCCTGACGGTGCCCGGCACCGCCGAGCAGCGCGCCTATTCCTTCAGTTCGCTGGTGGACCGCGCCGCCAACCGGGTGGAGTTTCTCATCCGCCGGGTGCCGGGCGGCCTGATGAGCGGTTATCTGGCGGAGCGGGCCCGGGTGGGCGACGCTCTGCAGCTGTCAGGCCCCAAGGGCGGCTTCTACCTGCGTCCGGTGGTGCGGCCGTTGCTGTTTTTGGCCGGCGGCACCGGTCTGGCGCCGTTCCTGGCCATGCTGGAGCTGTTGCGGGGGCGCGGCGATACCCAGCCGGTGCATCTGATCCTGGGCGTCAACCGCGAGGCGGATCTGGTGGCCGAGGCGCGGTTGCAGGCCTTCGCCGCCGCGCTGCCCGCCTTCACCTATACCACCTGCCTGGCCACGCCCGAGGCTCCCCATCCCAGAACCGGCTTTGTGCACGCGTTCATCACCCCGGAGCATCTCCATGGCGGCGACGTGGACGTTTATCTGTGCGGGCCGCCGCCCATGGTGACGGCGGTGGAACGGACCCTGGACGGCCTGGGAACGCGGCCGGCCGGGCTCTATTACGAAAAATTCCTGGCCAGTCACTGAGGAGGGGCGACATGGATCGTAAACCGGGCCGTTTCGACGGCAAGACGGCGGTGATCACCGGGGCGGCGCAGGGGATCGGCAAGGCCGTGGCCCTGGCCATGGCGGCCGAGGGGGCGGCGGTGGTGCTGGTGGACCGCTCGCCGCTGGTGTCGCGGGTGGCGGAGACCCTGGCCGCCGAGGGGCGGACGGCGGCGGTGGTGCTGGCCGATCTCGAACGGGCCGACGACTGCCGCCGGGCCATGGACGAGGCCCGGACCCTGAGCGGGCGCCTGGATGTGCTGGTCAATAATGTGGGCGGCACCATCTGGGTCAAACCTTTCGAGGCCTACCGTCCCGAGGAGATCCTGGCCGAGATCAACCGCTCGCTGCTGCCCACCCTGTGGTGCTGCCACGCGGCGCTGCCGGTGATGCTGGAGCAGGGGGCGGGGGCCATCGTCAATGTGTCGTCGGTGGCGACACGGGGGCTCTACCGGGTGCCCTACGCGGCGGCCAAGGGCGGGGTGAACGCCTTGACCGCCAGCCTGGCCTTCGAACTGGGCGAGCGCGGCATCCGCGTCAACGCCGTGGCGCCCGGCGGCACCGACGTGGGGGCGCGCGACATTCCCCGTAATCCGGCGCCGCCGTCCGAGCAGGAGCGGCGGTGGTATCAGGCCATCGTCGATCAGACCGTCGGCAGTTCGCTGATGAAGCGTTACGGCACGCCCGAGGAACAGGCGGCGGCCATCCTGTTCCTGGCCTCCGACGAGGCCTCCTACATCACCGGCGTCACCCTGCCGGTGGCCGGCGGCGATCTGGGGTGAGGGTTAAAACCAGCTGACGCTGCCGTCGTACCGGGCGGCCAGATCGACGAAGCCGCCGTAATCCACCGGGGTGGCGCCGTGGCGCAAAGGCCGCGCCGCCAGGCCGCGCGCCACCAGATCGGGGAGCAGCACGAAGACCGGGCCGTTTCCAGGCAGCGGCGTGACGGCGCCGTCCAGGGCGGCGGCCACGGCGTCCTCCATCAGCAGCAGGGCGTCGCCGTCGCTCCAACGGGCCAGGCAGGCCTCCAGGGCGCGATGGGTGAAGGGCGAGGCGGCGACCATATGCAAAAGGCTCATGCGCTGATCACCATGTCGGCTCCGGCCAGGGCGCGGGTCAGGGCGGCGCGGGGCAGGATCTCGGCCTCCACCATGAGATCGGCGGGGCTAAGGCCGCGTTCGGCCAGGCTTTCCGCCTCCACCAGTACGGCGTCGATATCGTGTTCGTCGAGGAGGGCGATGAGTTCGGCCTGGCTTTTCTGCCCCACCGCGCCCGCCTGTTGTCCGGCCACCAGCTGGAAGACGCCGTCATCGAGAAAGGCCAGCCGCACCTCCTGCCCGAAGGCGGCGGCCACCAGGGCGGCCTCCAGCATCTCGGCGGCGCGGCCATGGCCGTAGGGGGCGGCGCGGTTGAGGAACAGCAGGGATTTCACCGCCATGACGCTCAGGCTCCGAAGGTGATCAGGCGGTCGGCGGCCACCAGCATTCCGGCCAGTTGCCCCAGGCCGACGATGCGGAAGCCCGGGGCCAGCGTGGCCTCGCGCACGCCGCGTTTCAGGGCGGCATTGGCGCAGATCAGCAGTTCCACCCCCTGTTCGGCGGCCAGCCGCGACCAGCCGCGCACCGGATGGCGCTCGCCCGCGGGCGGGGCCGACAGGCGGTTGGCGTTGAGCACGCCGTCGCCGTAGAAAAACACCTGGGGCAGTTGGTGGCCGCGTTCCAGCACCGCCCCGGCGAAGGCCAGGGCGCTGTCGGTGGCTTGGTGGCCGTGCGGCCCCTCGGTAACCAGAATGGCGAAGCGCATGCCCTATCTTAAACTCTTTCGCACCAGATCCAAAACGATGCCGCCGATATCGGGATCGCTGCCGATGCCGCCCATCAGCCACACCCGCCGTCCGTGCATCGGCGCCGGGCCGCCCTCGGGCCGCTCCAGGCCGAACAGCGGCGGCAGGTCGCGGCTGGCATGCATGCCTTCGGAAATCAGCAGCGGCGCGGCGATGACCTCGGCGGTGGGGATGAGGCTTGGCCAGTCGGCCACGCGCGGCGCCTGCTCGATATAGGCCGTGCTGATCGTGGCGAAGGCATTTTGGCCGCGCAAGGCGGCGGCGATGCGTTCAGGCGTGCCCGCCGCGCCGCCGGGACGCGAGGAGCCGTGGGCGATGAGCAAAAGCCCGGTGGCGGCGGGATCGAGGCCCTGGGCGCGGCACAGGGCCTGGGCGCGGCCGGCCAGCAGCTCGGGCAGGCGGGGGTGCGCCCCCACCGGCGGGGTGTAATGGATGCGGCGGCCGTTCACGGTTCCCTGAAATCCCGTGTCGGAACAGGGCGCGAAGCCCAGGGCCTCGGGAATCAGGCGGCGGGTGAACAGACCCTCGCCGCTGAAAAACGGCACCACAAACACCGTGGGGCTGCGCACCAGATCCAGCGTGAGGCGGGGGGTGTCGCGGCAGAAGCAGGCCTCAACCTCGGCGAAGAGACCCTGACGGCGCAGGGACTCGACCACACGGAGGGCGGCGGTGCGGCCATCGGGGCTTTTGCTCGAGCCGTGGCCCACCAGCAGCAGGGCGGCGGTGGAAAAGTCTGTGGTCATGACGCTCATATGGGGCGGCCGGCCAGCCAGGCCAAGGCCGCCACGCCGGAGGACACCGCCAGGATCCCCAGGCCTTGCGCCGGAACGATGCGTTCGCGGTAAAGCAACCGGGCCTCCAGCACCGTCACCACCCCGAAGGCCGAACTGGCCACCGTGGCCAGGGCGCCGTCCAGACCGCGTCCGGCGGCATAGACGAACACCAGGCCGGAACTGTCGAGCACGCCCTGCAGCATGGTCCAGCCCAGGGCGGACGGCGTGACGCGCATGGGCTGACGGCGCAGCAGCAGCACCACCACCATCACCCCCACCCCAAGCAGACGGCTCCACCACAGGACCGGCGCCTCGCCGTCGGCGGCCACCGCCAGTTGGCCGGTTTGCAGCGAGACGGCGAACACCAGGCTGGAGAGGAAGGCCAGGGCCAGGGTGGCGGCGCGGTGCGGGTTCTCCTCGGGGTCGGGTTCGGCCGGGGCGGTGCGCGCCACCAGCACCACGCCGGCCATGGTCACGCCCATGGCCGTCAACAGGGCCGGGGTGGCGGGCATGCCGCCCAGCAGGTTATAGGCGACGATCCAGGCCGGATAGGCCCCCACCACCGGCGAGACCATGGAGACGGGGCCGCGTTTCATCGCCTCGTAGAAGAGCAGCATGGCCAGGGCGGCCAAGATCGCCGACAGCAGGGTCCAGCCGCCCGGCCAGCCCGGCCAGCGCGCCTCGCCGAAGCCCAGCCACAGCGACAGCCCCAGCAGGCCGGTGAGCATCATGAACAGCAGGGCGCCCTGCGCTCCCAGGGCGCGGCTGGTGGTGCGGGCCAGCACATCGGCGCTGCCCCAGCTGAAGGCGGCCAGGGATCCGAGAAGAACGGCAAGCATGATGGATCAGTCGAACTCGTAGTCGCCGATGACCCAGCGTTCGCCCGACCAGCTGACCGACACCCAGCGCGGCTGCGGCGCCGCCGGTTTGTCGAGAATGCGGTTGCCGCCGGAAACCGGGGCATTGGGGCCGTTGGGCAGGCTCAAGGGGATCTGGGCGCCGGTGGCGTCGATCACCGGGCCGATGGGGGCGTTGATGAAGGGCACCGGCGGCGGCGCGCCCGCCGCGCCGGCGTCTTGCGGCAGTTCGATCATTTTGGCGCCCTTCTGGTCGGGCGGACCGGTTTCCAGTTGCGGTGGCGGGGTTTTGGCGTCTTCCGGCGCCACCCGCACCGAAACGCTCATCAGCACCTGCCATTGCCAGGGATCCTTGGTGGGCTGGCGGGCGATCAGGCGCAGGGAGGCGATGCGCGGCCGCAGGTCGGCGGCCAGGGGCATGGCGGCGTAATGGGCCGCCACCGCCGCCTTGGCGGCCTCGCGCAGGTCGATCTCGCTGGGGCCGCCGGCGGGTGGCGGTTCCAGGATTTTCACATGGCCCTCACGCATGGCCTGCAGCAGGGTTTCGTCGCCGCCGACCATCTTCAGGCTGGCCGGGCTGTCGCCCTTGGGGTGCCAGCCGCTCCTGTGGGCGAGGAGGGCGCCGCCGCCCAGCAGCGCCAGCACTCCCAGCGCCAGCAGCGCCAGACTGCGCAAATCGCCGCGCCGATCCTCGCGGTTGCCGTCGGGGCGGCGGCGGCGGCGGGCGCGGGGCAGAACCGGGTTGTAAACCGGCTTCTGCCGCAAGGTCTCGGGCGAGGCCAGCACGCGGGCCAGGGCGTCCTCGATGGCTTCGGCCGGAGGGTGGGGTGATGGTGTTTCGGGCGGCGCCTCGGCGGCGGGCGGCGGCGCGGCGGCGCGCTCGCCTTCGGTGATGGCCTGGCTCAGGCGATTGCGCGCCGCCGCGAGATCGACGGACTCGGGCGCGTCGTAAGAGGGCGGCGGCTGCGGTTGGGCCGGCGGCTCCTCCTCCTTGTGGATGGGCAGACCCGATCCCGTTTGCGCCACGGCATGGCGCAGTTTGTCGAACACGTCGTTGCTGTCGGGGGGCTGCATGGGAAGGAGCTGTCCGTGGGCTGATAGCGGCCAAGGTAGCATAAACCGCCCCTGGGGCGTCAGAGCGTTTTCGGATAGGGCCAGGGCATTTGATATGTCCACTCAATCGCCGGGCGCTGGCGTACTGCCAGCTTGGCTTTCGCGCAAACGCTTGCGCGGGCGCTCAACGCGCCAGTCACCGGCTGTGCCGGTTCCGGATTTTTTTGATATGTCCACTCAATCGCCGGGCGCTGGCGTACCGCCAGCTTGGCTTTCCTCCGCTTCCCTCCTCCGCTGGCGCTTCGTCGTCGCTGCGGGGCGCTCAACGCGCCAGTCACCGGCTGCGCCGGTTCCGGGTTTTTTTTGATATGTCCACTCAATCGCCGGGCGCTGGCGTACTGCCAGCTTGGCTTTCGCGCAAACGCTTGCGCGGGCGCTTGAGATGCATGGACGGCGACGTTAGTCTCGATGAATGAATTTTAATTTAACTCTTATGCGGCCTTCAGACTGCCCCGTTATGGTGCGCCGCATAACGCTGCCCGGACTGGAACCCGCGATGCGCATACTGGTTGTCGAAGACGAGGAAAAACTGGCCGAAATTCTGGTGCGCGGCCTGAAGGCGGAAGGCTATCAGGTGGAAACCGCCCTGACCGCCGGCGATGGCCTCGACCTGGTGGAGCAAAGCCATTACGACCTTCTGCTGCTGGATTTGCAGCTGCCCGACTATCCCGGCACGGCGCTGTTGCGCAAGCTGCGCCAGCAGCGCCACGATCTGCCGGTGCTGGTGCTGACGGCGCGGGCCGACCTGGAAAGCAAGATCGAGAATTTCGACAACGGCGCCGACGATTACCTGACCAAGCCCTTCGCCTTCGCCGAGCTTCTGATGCGGGTGCGCGCCCTTTTGCGGCGCGGCCCGGCCATCAAGTCGAGCCTGCTGCGGGTGGCCGATCTCGAACTGGACCGCCTCACCCATCAGGTGCGCCGGGCCGGACAGAAGATCGAGCTCAGCCCCAAGGAATTCAGCCTGCTGGAATATTTCATGCTGAATGCCGGGCGGGCGCTGTCGCGCTCGATGATCATCGACCGGGTGTGGGATCAGTCCTTCGAGGGGTTGACCAACATCGTCGATGTTTATGTGGCCCAGCTGCGCCGCAAGATCGATGAAAGTTTCGAGCCCAAGCTGATCCGCACCATCCGCGGTCTGGGCTATTCCATCGAGGGCGACGCGGAATGATCAACCGCCGTTCCCTGACCTTCCGGCTGGTGTTCTGGTATTGCGGCCTGCTGATGGTGCTGGGCGGCGCCTTTTCCGCCTATGTCTATATCGGTTTCGGTCATTACTTGCGCGAAACCCTGCGCATCACCCTGTCGGCCCGCGCCGAGGCCACCTGGGATCTGGTGCGCGAGGCCGGCGACGATCGGGCCAAGCTGGCGCTGTGGGTGGAGCAGCGTTTCACCCCCGAGGCCTTCGAGCGCTTCATGCGCATCAGCCGCGACGGCCAGGTCATCTATGTTTCGGGGCCGCTGCGCGGCCGCCTGCGGGAGCCCGACGCCATCGCCAAGCCCTGGGCCGACGATCTCGGCCGCCTGCGCGAGGTGCCGCTGAGCCAGGGCGGGTCGCTGCAGATCTATTCGGTGGCCCACGATACCGCCGACGGCCATCACGTGGTCATTGAAACCGGGCGGACCAGCGATGCCCTCGACGCCGCCTCCGACAGCCTGGAGGCCACCTTGCTGGTGGCCCTGCCCATCCTGTTGCTGCTGGCCGCCGGCGGCGGCTATGTGCTGGTGCGCCGCGCCTTCGCCCCCCTGGCCGACATGATCACCGCCGCCGAGGCTCTCACCTTCAACAGCCCGCACAACCGCCTGCCCCTGGCCGCCACCGGCGATCAGGTGGAGGAACTGGGCCACAGCCTCAACCGCATGCTGGAACGGCTGGATCACGCCTATCAGCATGCCCGGCGCTTTTCCGCCGATGCCGCGCACGAGCTGCGCACGCCGCTCACCATCATGCGCGGCGAGCTGGAACTGATCGCCCTGCGCGACGACGTGGCCCCCGACATCCAGGCCTCGGTGGGCAACGCCCTCGACGAGGGGGTGCGCCTGGGCCAGATCGTCGAGAGCCTGCTGTCGCTGGCCCGGCTGGACAGTATCGCCGGCAAGCGCGAGCACCGCCCGGTGGACCTGCGCGCCCTGACCATCGAAACCATCGAGCAGATGCAGCTGGTGGCCGAGGCCAAGGCCATCGCCCTGACCTGCGCCGAGGGGGGGCCGCTGACCGTCTCGGGCGACCGCGACCGCCTGAAGCAGGTGATGGTCAATCTCTTGGATAACGCCATCAAATACACCCCGGCCGGGGGCCGGGTGTGGGTGGAGATGGCGGCTGCGGGCGACAAGGCCCGCGTTACCGTCTCGGACACCGGCATCGGCATCGCGCCCGAGGATCAGCCGCTGGTGTTCGAGCGTTTTTTCCGCGTCGCCGCCAGCCGCGGCGAAAGCGGGGCCGGTCTGGGGCTGGCCATCGTCAAATCCATCTGTCTCGCCCATGGGGGGGCGGTCACCCTGGAAAGCGTGCCCGGTCAGGGCAGCCGCTTCCGTCTCGAACTGCCCCTTGCAGGATAAGGTCTCATGCTCGCCATCGTTCGGATTGCTTTAAGCCGTCCCTATACCTTCATCGTTCTGGCCGTGCTGATCCTGATTTTCGGCACATTGTCCTGGATCAAAACGCCCACCGACATCTTCCCCGATATCGGTATTCCCGTGGTCAGCGTGGTGTGGACCTATAACGGTCTGCCGCCCGACGATATGTCGGGCCGCGTGGTCTATTACTACGAACGCGCCTTGAGCTCGCAGGTGAACGATATCCAGCATATCGAATCCCAGTCGCTGCCGGGCTACGGTCTGGTCAAGGTGTTCTTCCAGCCGGGCGTCAACATCAACGCCGCCCTGGCCCAGATCACCGCCGCCTCGCAGACGGTGCTGAAACTGTTGCCGGCGGGCATCACCCCGCCCAACATCCTCAGTTTCAACGCCTCCAGCGTGCCCATCCTGCAGCTGGCGCTGTCCAGCCCGTCGTTGTCGCAAACGTCGCTTTACGACTACGGCCAGAACTTCATCCGCCCGCAGCTCTCCACCGTGGCCGGCGCCGCCATTCCCTCGCCGTTCGGCGGCAAGGTGCGCCAGGTGCAGATCGATATCGACCAGAAGGCCCTGCAGGCCTACGGCCTGGCCGCCGGCGACGTGTCGCGGGCCCTGGCGGCGCAGAACCAGGTGACGCCGGTGGGCACCGAAAAGATCGGCTCCGCCGAATATATCGATCAGTTGAACGACGCGCCGGAGACCATCGCCGCCCTTAACGACCTGCCCGTCCGCAAGGTCAACGGCGCCGTGGTTTATATGCACGATGTGTCCACCGTGCATGACGGCAGTCCGCCCCAGGTCAACATGGTGCGGGTCAACGGCCATCACGCCGTGATGATGACGGTGATGAAATCGGGCTCGGCCTCCACCCTCGACGTCATCAACGGCGTGAAATCGCTGTTGCCGAAGATCGAGGAATCGCTGCCGCGCAGCCTGCATCTGTCGGCGGTGGGCGACCAGTCGCGCTTCGTGACCGATGCGGTGACCGGGGTGATCCGCGAGGGCGTGATCGCCGCCAGCCTCACCGGCCTGATGATTCTGGTGTTCCTGGGCAGCTGGCGCTCCACCCTCATCATCACCATCTCGATCCCGCTGGCCATTCTGGCCTCCATCACCGCGCTCTCCGTGCTGGGACAGACCATCAACGTCATGACCCTGGGCGGTTTGGCCCTGGCGGTGGGCATCCTGGTGGACGACGCCACCGTGACCATCGAGAACATCAACTGGCACCTGGAGCAGGGCAAACAGATCCGCGTGGCCATCATGGACGGCGCGCGTCAGATCGTGGTGCCGGCCACGGTGTCGCTGCTGTGCATCTGCATCGTCTTCGTGCCGCTGTTCGGCCTGGGCGGGGTGTCGGGCTTCCTGTTCCGGCCCATGGCCGAGGCGGTGGTGTTCGCCATGATCGCCTCCTACATCCTGTCGCGCACCCTGGTGCCCACCCTGGCCAATTACCTGCTGGCCGGGCAGAACCTGCATCCGGCCCATGGCGAGAAGAAGAACGCCTTCGGGCTGTTCCTGCAGGCCTTCGAGGCCCGCTTCGAGGCGGTGCGCCTGGGCTATATGGAACTGCTCAATCTGGCGCTGCGCCATCGCCGCGTCTTCGTCGGCGGGTTCGTGGCGGTGGCGCTGCTGTCCATGGGGCTGTTTCCCTTCCTGGGGCAGAACTTCTTCCCGCCGGTGGATTCCGGGCAGATCAAGCTGCATCTGCGCGTCCCCATCGGCACCCGTATCGAGGAAACGGCGCGGCTGTGCGACGAGGTGGAAAAATCCATCCGCCAGATCATCCCGCCCGCCGAGCTGGAGAATATCGTCGATAATATCGGCCTGCCCACCACAGGGTCCACGGTGGCCTATGTCAATTCCGGCACCATCGGCGTCGACGACGCCGATATCCTGATCACCCTGAAGGAAGGCCACAAGGGCGCGACCGACGATTATGTCGATACCATGCGCCGCCGGCTGCCCCGGGAGTTCCCCGGCTCCACCTTCGCCTTCCTGCCCGCCGACATCGTGACGCAGATCCTGAATTTCGGTCTGCCCGCGCCGCTCGATCTGCAGGTGACCGGCAACAGGCTGCGGGCCAATCGCACGTATGCCCAGACCTTGCTGCGCCGGGTCAGCGAGGTGCCGGGCATCGCCGATCCGCGCATTCAGGAGGCCTTCAACGCCCCCACCCTGACGCTGACCGCCGATCGTTCTCTGGCCGCCGAACTGGGCATGACCGAGCATGACGTCACCCAGTCGGTGCAGAACACCCTGGCCGGCAGCCTGCAGACGGAGCCCACCTTCTGGCTGAACCCGAAGAACGGCGTGTCTTATCCCATCGTGGTGCAGATGCCGCAGCCGCAGACCGACAGCCTGGACAAGCTTGCCGTGCTGCCCATTTCCGGCGGCGGCGCCCATCAGGTGCTGGGCGGCCTGGTGCGGGTCAGCCGCGCCGCCTCCAGCGCCGTGGTCGCGCATTACAACGTGCGGCCGGTGATCGATATCTACGCCGCCACCCGCGGCCGCGATCTGGGCGCGGTGGCCGCCGATATCCAGAAGATCATGAGCGAGACCGCCTCGGCGGTGCCGCGCGGCTCCTCGGTGGTGCTGCGCGGCCAGGTGTCCACCATGACCAGCGCCTATCATCAGCTCTATGCCGGCCTGGCCTTCGCCATCGTGCTGATCTATCTGCTGATCGTGGTGAACTTCCAGTCGTGGATCGATCCCTTCGTCATCGTCTCGGCCCTGCCGGCGGCGTTGGCCGGCATCCTGTGGATGCTGTTCACCACCCATACCACCCTGTCGGTGCCGGCGCTGACCGGGGCCATCATGTGCATGGGCGTGGCCACCGCCAACAGTATCCTGGTGATCAGCTTCGCCCGCGAGCGCATGGCCGACGGCGTCGATGCCCTGACCGCGGCGGCCGAGGCCGGTTTCACCCGCTTCCGCCCGGTGCTGATGACGGCGCTGGCCATGATCATCGGCATGCTGCCCATGGCCCTGAGCGCCGAGCAGAACGCGCCCCTGGGCCGCGCCGTGATCGGCGGTCTGGTCTTCGCCACCGGCGCCACCCTGTTCTTTGTTCCCATCATGTTCAGTCTGGTGCATGGCGGCAAGAAAGCCGCCCCTGCCACCGACCATCCCGTGGAAGGACCCTCCCATGACTAATCCCTCGCACACGCCCAAGGGCCGGAAGCTGCGCCTGGTGGGCGCCTCGGTTCTGGTATTGGCGGTGGCGGTGGCCGCCTCGGGCATCGCCAGCCGGGCCCATAACAAGGCCGAACTGGCCCGTCAGACCACCGATCTGGCCATTCCCTCCGTGGCGGTGGTCTCCCCTCGCACCGGCGAGGGCAGCCAGGACATGGTGCTGCCGGGCACCATCGACGCCTTCTACGAGGCCTCGATCCATGCCCGGGTCGGCGGCTATCTGAAGGATTGGCGCCAGGATATCGGCGCCCATGTCAAGGCCGGCCAGCTGCTGGCCGAAATCGATGCCCCGGAACTGGATCAGGAACTGGAACAGGCCAAGGCCGATTACGCCACCGCCCAGGCCAACGCCGCCCTGGCCGCCCTGACGGCGAAACGCTGGCAAGCCCTGCAGGGCACCGAATCGGTATCGCAGCAGTCCATCGACGAGCACAGCGCCGAGGCCGAGGCCAAGAAGGCCGCCGCCTTCGCCGCCAAGGCCAATCTCGACCGCTTGCAGGCCCTGATCAGCTTCAAACGCATCGTGGCGCCCTTTGCCGGCGTGGTGACGGCGCGCAAGACCGATATCGGCGACCTCATCACCCCGGCCAGCGGCCAGGAGCTGTTCAGCGTGGCCGATACCCATGAAATGCGCATCTATGTGCATGTGCCCCAGGCCATGTCGGCCATGCTGAAACCGGGAATGACCGCCATCGTGCGGCTGCCGCAATATCCCCACCATGACTTCAAGGCCCGCCTCGACACCACCTCCAACGCGGTGGACAAGGCCTCGCGCAGCCTGCTGGTGGAACTGCTGGCCCCCAACGCCGACGGTCTTTTGTCGCCCGGCGCCTATGGCGAGGTGCATTTCCGCCTGCCCGCCGACAAGGGCGTGCTGCAGGTTCCGGCCAGTGCTCTGCTGTTCCGCCGCGAAGGCACCCAGCTGGCGGTGGTGGGCGCCGACAACCGCATTCACCTGAAACCGGTGGAGCTGGGCCGCGATTTCGGCACCGTCATCGAGATCCGCGGGGGCTTGTCCCCCAGCGACCGCGTGGTTGACAATCCCTCGGATTCCATCGCCGAGGGCGACGAGGTGCGGGTGGCGGCGCCCAAACAGGACGGCCGCTCATGAGACGCTCCCTTCGCATCGGTCTGCTGGCGCTCACGGCTCTGGGCCTGGCGGGCTGCGATCTGGCCCCGACCTACCATGTGCCGGTGGTGATGGTGCCCGATCACTATAAGGAAAGCGGGGCCTGGCAGCCGGTGCACCCGGCCGACGACCAGCCGCGCGGCGACTGGTGGCGCGGTTTCCACGACGATACCCTCGACCGCCTGGAAGGGGAGCTGGCCAACGCCAGCCCGACCCTGGCCCTGGCGGTGGCGGCGCACGACCGTGCCACCGCCCTGGCGGAAGAGGCCGGGGCCGAGCTTTATCCCCAGGTGGGCATGGCCGGCGCCCTCAGCAACAACCGCCAGTCCGATCACCGGCCCTTGCGCTCCAGCAATCAGCCCAGCGTCTACGGCGCCAATACGGTGGCGGCGGGCGCCAGCTACGAGCTGGATCTGTGGGGGCGGGTGCGCAATCTGGCGGCGGAAGGCGAGGCCCAGGCCCAGGCCAGCGCCGCCGATCTGGAATCGGTGCGCCTCAGCCTGCGCACCGAGCTGGCCGACGCCTATGTGCGGCTGCGCGAGGACGATCAGCAACTGGCCCTGTTGGACCAGACGGTGGCGGCCTACGACAAGGCCCTGCGCCTGACCCGCACCCGCTTCGACGGCAAGATCTCTTCGGCGCTGGATGTGGCGCGGGCGCAAAACCAGCTGTCGGCGGTGCAATCGCGTTTGGCCGATCTCAAGGGCCAGCGCGCCTTGCTGGAGCATGCCATCGCCGTACTGGTGGGCAAGTCGCCGTCGGTGTTCAGCCTGCCGGCCCGGGCCGACGAGCTGCCCCTGCCGGCCATCGCCCCGACCATTCCCTCGCGTCTGTTGCAGCGCCGCCCCGACGTGGCGGCGGCGGAACGGCGCATGGCGGCGGCCAACGACGCCATCGGCGTGGCCCGCGCCGCCTATTTCCCCAGCTTCACCCTGAACCTTCTGGGCGGTTTCCAGGATACGGCGGTGAACATGCTGACCCTGCCCGACCGCATCTGGGCGGTGGGGCCGGGGGTGGATCTGCCCATCTTCGACGGCGGCAAGCTCGACGGCCAATTGGCGGAAAAGAAGGCGCTGTTCGTCGAGGCCAGCCAGTCCTACCGCGCCGTGGCCCTGCAGGCCTTCCGCGAGGTGGAGGACGCCCTGGCCAGCCTGCGCAGCCTGAAGCAGGCCCTGACCCAGGAGGAGGTGGCGCGGCAGGCGGCGCATAAGGAGCTGTCGCTGTCGCAGACCCTCTATGTCCAGGGGGTGAACAGCTATCTCGACGTGGTGACCTCGCAGGTGGCGGCGCTCGACGCCGATCGCGCCGTGATCAGCCTGAAAGCCCGCTTGCGCCAGGCCGATATCGCCCTGATCCGGGCCATCGGCGGCGCGGCGGGAGCGTCGTTGCCGGCGGTGTGACGATAAATAAGGTAAAAGGAGGACATCCCATGGCATCCATGCAAGAGATGGCGCGGACGGCCTGGCGCCCGGAAGCGGATGGGACGGCGGCGGCGGCGCTGTTGCCGGTGCTGCTGATCGACGACGATATCGACCTGGCCCTGACCCTGAAGGACGGTCTGGCCGATCAGGGCCTGGAACTGACCCATGTGGAAAGCGCCGAGGACGGCCTGCATCTGGCCCATAGCGGCCAGTACCGGCTGATCATCCTGGAACGTTCTTTGGGCGAGGACGACGGCATCGATCTGGTGAAGGTGCTGCGCGCCGATCACGTGGAAGTGCCGATCCTGTTCCTGTCGGGACTGGGATCGGTGGAGGAGCGGGTGAAGGGCCTGCTGGCCGGGGCCGACGATTACCTGCCCAAGCCCTTCGCCTTCGTCGAACTGGCGGCCCGCCTGCATGTGCTCTTGCGCCGGCCGCTGCTGGCGCGGGAAACCGTGCTGCGGGTGGGTGATCTGGAGATGGACCTGATCGAGCGCACGGTGCGGCGCGACGGCCGGGCCATTTCGCTGCTGCCGCGCGAGATCAAGCTGCTGGATTACCTGATGCGCCATCCCGGACGGGTGCTGTCGCGCACCGAGCTGCTGGAAAATGTGTGGAACTACCGCACCGAGGCCGAAAGCAATCTGGTGGACGTGCATGTAGGCAAGCTGCGCCGCAAGATCGACCTGCCCGACCTGCCGCCGCTTTTGCACACCGTGCGCGGCTCCGGCTTCATGTTGAAGGCGACCGGGCACTGACCTGCCAGCCGCCGCCGAAGGCGCGGTAGAGGCCGACGATGTCGAGCACCTCTCCGGCCTCCGAGACGGCCAGGGCGTCCTCGGCCTGGAACAGGGCGCGCTCGGCGTCCAGCACCTTCAGAAAATCGGTGAGGCCGGCGCCGTAAAGCCGGCTGGCCTGGGTGAAGGCGATGCGGTCGTCCTCCACGGCGGTGACCAGGAAGGCATGGCGGCGCCGTTCGGTGTCGATGCCGGTCAGGCGGTCCTCCACCTCGCGCAGGGCGTCCAGCACGGTGCGGCGGTAGAGCAGGCGGTCGGCCTCCGAGACCGCCTGGGCGGCGCGCACATGGGCGTCGCGCTTGCCGCCGTCCAGAACCGACTGGCGCGCCGACAGGCCCAGGGTCCACACCAGACTGTCGATATTGAACAGATTGGCGAAATTGCTGGTGGCCGGGCCGATGCCCAGGGGAATCTCGAATTTGGGGAAGAGATCGGCGGTGGCCACCCCCACCTGGGCGGTGGCGGCGGCGATGCGCCGTTCGGCGCGGCGGATGTCGGGGCGGTTGCGCAAAAGGTCCGAGGGCAGGGCGGCGGGCAGGGGCGGCGCCTTGAGATCGTGCCCGCCCTGGTCGTAAAGGGCGGCGGTCAGGGTTTCCGGCGGCTGTCCGGTGAGCACGGCGATGGCATGGGCCAGGCGCTGCACGCCGCCCTCCAGCACCGGCACCTGGGCGGAGGACAGTTTGACGGCGGCCTCGGCGCGGGCCACATCCACCTCGGTGCCCAGCCCGGCCTTGAGGGCGCGCCGTGTCAGGGCCAGGGAATCGTTCTGGGCGGCGATATTGCGCCGGGCGATGTCCAACCGGTGCTGGTCCGAGCGCAGCAGGGTGTAATCGGCCACCAGTTCGCCCAGCACCGCCACCTTGGCGGCATTGACATCCTCTTCGGCCATGCTGCTGGCGGCGTCGGCGGCCTCGATGGCGCGGCGCGTGCCGCCGAAGACATCGATCTCCCACGAGCCTTGCAGACCGGCATCCCAGGTTTTGTACTGGCCGTTGCCGGGCGGCCAGGCGAGCAGGGTGCTGGAACGCTCGTTGGCGTAATCGGCGCCCAGGCCCAGGGTGGGCTGTTCGGCGGCGGCCACGGCGTCGCGGTCGGCGCGGGCCGCCTCCAGCCGCTGCCCGGCGATCTGGACGTCGAGATTGCCGGCCAGGGTCCGGGCGGCCAGGCGGTTCAGCAGCGGATCATGAAAGCCGGTCCACCACTGCGCCAGCGGCGTGGCCCTGGCCGCCTTACCGGAGACGGCGGCGTGGGCCGCCGCCGCGCCGGAAAAGGCGGCGGGCAGATCGGGGCGGGGCGGATGATAGTCGGGGCCCACCGGCGCGCAGGCGGCCAGGGCGGAGAGCAGGGCCAGGGTCGGCAGCGGACGGCGCAAGATCACAGGCTCTCTCCGTCCAGGGCGTCGCGCAGCAGGCCGCGCAGGCGGGCGGCGTAGCTGCCGCCCAGATCGCGTTCGGGCCCCACCGCCACGGTGCAGGTCATCCCCGCCGCCAGCAGGACGCCGGGCGGCACGCGATCGATGTGCAGGCGCACGGGAATGCGCTGGGCCAGCCGCACCCAGGTGAAGACCGGATTGACGTCGGGCAGGCCTTGCGGATCGGCGCGGCCGTTGCTGTCGGAAATGCCGCGGCCGATGCTGTCCACATGGCCTTCCAGCGGCGTCTTGTAGCCCATCAGGCGCATGCGGGCCGGATCGTTCACATGCACGCGGGCCAGCCGGGTTTCCTCGAAATAGCCGGTGACCCAGAAGGAGTCGGCGTCGATCACCGACAGGCGGGCGGCACCGGTCTGGGCATAGTCGCCCACCCGCAGGCGGGCGTTGGTGACATAGCCGTTCACCGGCGAAACCAGGCTGGTGCGGTCCAGATTGAGCCGGGCCAGATCGAGCGCCGCCTCGGCGCTTTGCAGGGCGGCGGCGGCCACCGCCGAGGTGCTGCGGTGGCGGTCGATATCCTCGGCCGAAACCACGCCGGCCATGCCGGCGCGGCGGCGGGCGTCGGCCTGTTTCAGCAACAGATCCTGACGGCGTTGTTCCACCGTGGCCTGGGCCTCGGCCACCGCCAGCCGGTAGCGGCTGGGGTCGATCTGGAACAGCAGATCGCCCTTGTGGACGAACTGGTTGTCGTGCACCGCCACGCGCACCACGGTCCCGGCCACTTCCGGGGCGATGGCCACCACTTCGGCGCGCACGCGGCCGTCGCGGGTCCAGGGGGCGTCCATATAATGGCGCCACAGGCCGAGGCCCGCCACGGCCGCCGCCGCCGCCAGCGCCAGGGTGACGGCCACACGCAGGAAGGAGAGGAGAAAAGCTTTCATCGCGGCACCAGGGGGAAGGTCAGAAACAGGACAAGCACGAACAGGGCCACCTCGCCCAAGGCCAGATACCACAGGCGCGGCAGCAGGCTTAAGCGGGTCAGCAGCCAGCGCAAGGCGAAGAACGCGGGCAGGGCCAGCGCCAGATGCCAGGCGAAGGTGGCGACGTAAATGCCGCCAAGGTTGATTTCGGTCAGCATTGGGCGGCCTCGGAGCGGAAGAAACGGCGGTGGCGGCCCAGCAGCAGGGCGATCTCCACCAGGGAGGCGGCGGCGCTGCGCAAGGCGGCGCGCTGATCGGCGGCACCGGTTTCGGCGGCGTGGGCCAGCCGCTCCAGCCGCCGCGCCGCCAGACGGCAGGCGCGCACGGCCGGGCGCGGCGAGGCTCCCGCCAGGGCCGGGGCCAGGGCGTGCAGCACCACGGCGCCGGCGCGATGATCGGGGAAGCGGGGATCGTCGGTCATCCGCCGCAGCCGCAGGATTTCGCGGCCCAGGCGCAGGGCGCCGTGGGCGTTGGGCAGCAGCGGCGCCGGGGGCAGTTCGGCGGCGCGGGCGCGCGCGGCCAGCTTCAGCAGGCGGTCGTTCATGCGGCTTTCCCAACTTCCGGCCCAACTGCCGGCCAGGGCCAGGCGCGGCCGGGCCAGCCGTTCCAGATCGGCGCGCATCACATTTAACAGTCCGCGGATATGGGCGGTGGGGGAAACCGGCAGCACCACCCGGTGCACCAGGGCGGCGATCACCGCCGAGCACACCGTGGCCAGCCCGATATTAAGATAGGACATCACATCATAAGACATGGGGTTGCGCGGCCCCAAAAGGGTGATGAAAAACACCAGGAAGCCGACGCCGATGAAGGTGCGGCGCGGGTTGACGGTTTGCAGCACGCCCCACATCAGCGGCGGGACCAGGGCCATGGCCAGCATGGGAAAGCCGTCGAGCCAGGGCAGCACGAACAGCAGATAGAGGAACCCGGTCGCCATGGCCAGGGTGATGCCCTTGGCCAGTTGCAGGGCGTCGAGATCGGGGCGGTCGCGCAGCGACAGCAGTCCCACGTTCGGCACCACGCCGCCCACCATCATGCCGCCCGAGGGCCAGGCGGTGACGATCCATAACCACGAGGCCAGCCAGGTGGCGACGGCGGCGCGCAGGCCGTTGATGCCCGACCAGCGCCATTCCAGATGAAAGCCCGTCCGCTCGGCCCCGGTTCCGGGCACATGGCCCAGCAGCAGGCCGGTCAGGCCCTGGAGGGCGATATCGAGGTCATCGAACAACGCGGCGCTTTGCCCCAATAGCCGCAGGCGGGCGAAATCGGCCACCGGGCGGCCGGAGGCATTGGTGCCCACGGCGTTTTCGCGCAGGCCGTCCTCCAGGGGGGCGCGGACGGCGGCCAGCGCGGTTCGGGCCTGGGCGATGGCGGCGGGCAGCCGGTCGGCGGGGGTGTGGCGCAGGGCCTCGGCCAGGGCGGGAAGGTGGGCGCTCAAGGCGGCAAGGTGGGCGCGCACCGGCGCGTCCGGTTCGGCGTTCAGGGCCAGGACGGCGTCCTCCACCCCGGCCAGGGTGGTCAGGGCGGCGGAGAGCGCCGCCACCGAGGCGCGCTGGGCCTCGATCACCCCGGCGGCGCGGGTGCCCTCGGCGGCGGCGCATTCCACCAGTCCGTCCAGAGCCATGACGGCGTTGCGGATCTGATGGCGCAGGCGGCCGCGTTCCAGGCGTTCGGCCTGCGAGGGCGCCGCCTGGGGGGCGAGGGTGAAGGCGCTTTGCATGCGGTCCAGCAGTTCGGCCAGCAGGGCGCGCAGGCGGTCTTCCAGCATCTGCACGCCGTTGCGGCTGGAAAACAGCGAACTGACCAGGGTGGAACAGGCGATGCCCAGCAGCACCGCCGAAACGCGGCCGGTGACCAGGGTGAAAATCTGGTCGGGGTGGGCGGGCAGATGGGGAAAGGCGATCAGCCCCACGGTATAGCCGGCCAGCACGGCGCCATAAGAGCGGAAACTGCGCAGCAGGGTGGAGGCGGCGGTGCAAAATCCCATCCACAGGCCGAAGGCGGCCAGGAACAGCGCGGGCGATTGGCCGAAGGCGGCGGTGAGGGCCAGGGCGGCCAGGCCGCCCAGCAGGGTGCCCAGGGCGCGGTTGATCATCTTGCCCCAGACCAGGCCGTGCATGGGATTGGCCACGATCATCACCGTGGTGGCGGCGGAAAAGGCGTTGTCCAACTGCAGGGCGAAGGCCAGATACAGGGCCAGCACCGCCGCCAGGGCGGTACGCAGGGCGAACAGCCACGACGAGGCCGGCGCCGCCAGCCCGAGCCAGGGCAGCAGGCGGTCTTTGAAAACGCGCAATGGGCCGGGAAAACCCGGCCCATCCAAGCGTATGAGGGATAACAGGACCGCCGGGAGGAGGGGCGGTTTAGTTGTCGACATACACCTGCACCTGCTGTCCGTTCTTGCTGGCAACGCCGTTCCATCCCAGCCGGAGAGGGGTCTGCTCGGGATGCGCCGTGAGGCTGGCGTTGGTTTCGGGGTGCGGGTTGGCAGGGGTGGCCGCGACGGCGCTCAAATGAATGCCGTCGTAGCCCTGCTTGCTCAGCAGCGAGGCCAGTTGTCCCTGATTGGCGCCCAGGGGGAGAGCGACATGGACTTCCGGAGTGCTGCTGAACAATTCGGTGGCCTGGGCGCCGCCGATGGCGCAGGTCAGCGCCAGGGCGGTCAGCGAAAGGGTGGTGAGGAGCTTCATAATGGGGGGAACCTTTGAAACACGAAATAGGAAGAAAGATCCAGGCCTGTTGGAGGAGACTATGCCGAAATCGAGGGGTGTTGATAATATCTCTTAATAATCTTAAATTATGCTCCATAAGTTGATAATGAGGGGGCCATGGACCGGCTTGCCAAGATGAGCGCCTTTGCCCGGGTGGTGGAAACCGGCAGTTTCTCGGCGGCGGCGCAGCAGCTGCGGCTGTCGGCCACCATGGTCAGCAAACATGTGCGCGAGCTGGAGGACCAGCTGGGGGTGAAGCTTCTGAATCGCACCACCCGCCGGGTCAGCCTGACCGATGTGGGGGCCTTCTTTTACGAGCGCTGCGCGCCGCTGCTGACCGAGCTGGACGAGCTGGAGCATATGACCAGTCATATGCATACCAGTCCACGCGGGTTGGTGCGGGTCAGCGCCCCACCCACCTTCGGCGCGGCGCGGATCGCTCCCGCCCTGGTTGATTTCGCTGAAGTATATCCCGACGTCACGGTGGAGCTGATCCTGACCGACCGAACGGTCGATCTGATCGAAGAAGGCTTCGATCTGGCCGTCCATATGGGGGATAGCCCGGATTCCAGCTATCTCACCCGCCGTCTGACCCGGTTCAGCACCATTATCTGTTCCACCCCCGACTATCTGGCCCGGCGCGGCGAGCCGACCCACCCGAAAGAGTTGGAAAATCACAATTGCATCCTGCCGGTGGTGCCGGGGCTGGCGCGGGAATGGGCCTTTCTCGGCCCCGACCAGCAGCGCATCGAGGTCAAGCCGGGCGGCGGCATCCGCACCAACAGCCCGGCGGCGCAGCTGGCCGCCACCCTGCGCGGCTACGGCCTGACCCTGCAGCCCAGTTATTATGTGTCGGAGGAATTGCGCACCGGCAAACTGGTGCATGTGCTGAAGGATTTCCGCGCCCCGGAAATTCCGGTGCGGCTGCTCTATTTGCCGGGGCGGCACATGTCGGCCAAGCTGCGGGTGTTCATCACCTTCCTGTGCGACCGCTTCACCAGCGAGATGGAATAGGCGGTCCGTATCGGGCAGGGGCCTGGCAAGGCGTCTTCGGCGGGGGAGCGGTTCCCCAAAACGGACGAAGCCCCCAGGTTTCCCTGGGGGCTTCGATGGTGCTGGCGAGAGGAATCGAACCTCCGACCCCGTCCTTACCAAGGACGTGCTCTACCCCTGAGCTACGCCAGCAATTCCGCCGTTTTCAAGCTGCCGTGGGGTGTGGCAGCGGCGAAGAGGCGCTTCATATGCCACAGGGGTTGGGGGGATGCAAGGGCCTTTTTGCATTTTTTGCGCGCCCTCTCTTGACCCCGCCGCGCCGCCGGGGCAAAAAGCGGCAGTTTTTCGCCGTCTTCGAGGAGGGGCCCATGGCCGAGCAGCAGACGCGCCTGACCGACAAGGCGCGGCGCGAGCAGGAAGAGAAGGAAAAGCGCCTGGCCGAGGCCCTGCGCGCCAACCTGCTGCGCCGCAAAAGCCAGGCCCGCGCCCGGGCCGACGACACGGTGGCGGACCCGGAGCCTCGGGCCGATTCAGACTAAGTCTTGTGGTGGCGGAAGAAGCTGCGCTACAAGATGTTTCAGATTCTCGTGGAGTTTTTTTTATGCCCGTGATGCCAGACCTGTGGATCCGCGACATGGCCGTCAACCACGGCATGATCGAGCCCTTCACCGAAAAGCTTCAGCGCGACGGCGTCATTTCCTACGGGCTGTCGTCCTATGGGTATGATGCGCGGGTGTCGCGGGAATTCAAGATCTTCACCAACGTCGATTCCGCCGTGGTCGATCCCAAGGCCTTCTCCGACAAGAGCTTCGTCGACCGCGAAACCGATGTCTGCGTCATTCCCCCCAACAGCTTCGCCCTGGCCCGCACGGTGGAATATTTCCGCATCCCGCGCGATACCCTGGTGATCTGCCTGGGCAAGTCCACCTACGCCCGCTGCGGCATCATCGTCAACGTCACGCCGCTGGAACCGGAATGGGAAGGCCATGTGACGCTGGAATTTTCCAACACCACGCCGCTGCCGGCCAAGATCTACGCCAATGAGGGCGCCTGCCAGTTCATCTTCCTGAAAGGGGACAGCTGCTGCGAAACCTCCTATGCCGACCGCTCGGGCAAGTATCAGGCCCAACGCGGCGTGACCCTGCCCCGTCTTTAAGGACGCTTTCCCTTCATGGATAAAATCCGCATCGTTGGCGGCACGCCCCTCAAGGGCGTGATCCCCATCGGCGGCGCCAAGAACGCCGCCCTCACCCTCATGCCCGCCTGCCTTCTGACCGGCGAGACTCTGAGCCTGTCGAACCTGCCGCATCTGGTGGATATCACCACCATGGCCAATCTGCTGGCCCAGCACGGCGTCGGCATGGTGCTGAACGGCCAGGCGCCCAACGGCGGCCACAGCGGCCGGGTGCTGGAACTGACGGCGGCCGAGATCACCAATACCACCGCGCCTTACGATCTGGTGCGCAAGATGCGCGCCTCGGTGCTGGTGCTGGGGCCGCTGCTGGCCCGCTGCGGCCAGGCCCGCGTCAGCCTGCCGGGCGGCTGCGCCATCGGCACCCGGCCGGTGGACCTGCATCTGAAGGCGCTGGAACAGATGGGCGCCCGCATCGACGTGGACGGCGGCTATATCGTTGCCGACGTGCCGGGCGGCCGCCTGAAGGGCGCCACGGTGGTCTTTCCGCAGGTGACGGTGGGCGGCACCGAGAACATCCTGATGGCCGCCACCCTGGCCGAGGGCGAAACCGTCATCACCAACGCCGCCCGCGAGCCGGAAGTGAGCGATCTGGCCTATTGCCTGCAGGCCATGGGCGCCAAAATCGAAGGCATCGGCACCCCCACCCTGCGGGTGACCGGGGTGGAGCGGCTGCACGGCTGCGACTACGCCGTGCTGCCCGACCGCATCGAAACCGGCACCTATATGGTGGCGGCGGCCATCACCCGCGGCGATATCGAACTGATCGGCGCCCGGCGCGATCTGATGCAGTCGGTGGAAAAGGTCATGGCCGAGGCCGGTGTGGAGTTCGAGGATACCGAGCGCGGTTTCCGCGTGCGGGCCGACCGCAAGCCCATTCGCGGCGTCGATATCATGACCGAACCCTATCCCGGCTTCCCCACCGACATGCAGGCCCAGCTGATGGCGCTGATGGCCACCGCCGAGGGCGCCAGCATGATCACCGAAACCATCTTCGAGAACCGCTTCATGCATGTGCCGGAATTGAGCCGCATGGGGGCCAGGATCAATGTGCACGGCTCCTCGGCCATCGTGCGCGGCGTGCCCCGGCTGTCGGGGGCGCCGGTGATGGCCACCGATCTGCGCGCCTCGGTGTCGCTGGTGCTGGCCGGTTTGGCCGCCCATGGCGAAACCCTGGTCAACCGCGTCTACCACCTCGATCGCGGCTACGAGCGGGTCGAGGAAAAGCTGGCGGCCTGCGGCGCGGTGATCGAACGGGTCAAGAGCAACGATCCGGCGGAATAAGCGTCAAGAGCCTGGATCCGGGGATCGGGTCCGATCCCCGGGAGGTCAGTTGTCCAGCGGGCGGAAGCGCACGCTGTCGCTTTCGCAGCGGTCGCGCGGATGGTCGGCGCAGGGGCGGGGGTGGGTTCCGTCGGCGTCGAGGCAGATCAGCAGGCCGCGCACCTCCTGTTTGCCGCCCACGCAGACCAGGGCCATCATCCCGGGCGTCAGGCCGGGATTGGCCTCGGCGAACCAGGCCTTCACCCGGGCCGGCGGCACCGACAGCGGGGCATGGGGCTGGCGCAGGGCGGCGGGCATGCGCAGGCGGCCGCCCCAGGCGGCGATGCGGGAAAAATAATCGCCCATGCCGAGGCCCGAGCAGGTGCCGTGCCGGTCCCATTCATGCTGGATCAGCCAGGGGCTGGGCAGCACCGGCAACAAGGCGCGGCGCAGGGGCTCGGGCACCGGGGTGGCAGCATGGCAGTAGGCGGGCGGGCGCGGATCGGCGCTTTGCGGCCACAGGCCATGCAAAGCGAAGCCTTCGTTCAGATGGGCGCAGCGCGCCGCCACGGCGGCGTTGGCGGAGTGTTCGCCGCAAAATTCCGGCATCCAGGTCAGGGCCAGCAGCGATCCGGTGACGACGGGGGAGCGGTCGACGCCGTCGAAGGCGCGGGGGCTCTGGGCCCGGGCCGGCGCGAGGGCCAGGACCGCCAGGCAGAGCAGCAGGGCGGCCAGGGGACGATGATGCACGATGACCCTCTTTCTCGAACAACGCCCGGCAGCGATCATGCCTGCCCGGCGCGGCGGGAACAATAGCCCCGTAGCCCCGCGGGCAATCGCCGCATTGCCACCGGGGGGCTGGTTGGGCTAAACCTGCGCCAACAGTTTTCGGAGGAAGCATGGCCGCCTATCAATATATCTACGTCATGAAGAATCTCACCAAGACCTATCCGGGCGGGCGTGAGATTCTGAAGGGCCTCTATCTGTCGTTCCTACCGGGGGCCAAGATCGGCGTGCTGGGCCACAACGGCGCCGGCAAATCCACCCTCCTGAAGATCATGGCCGGGCTCGACAAGGATTTCGGCGGCGAGGCCTGGGCCGCCGACGGCGTCAAGGTGGGCTATCTGCCGCAGGAGCCGCAGCTCGACCCCGAGAAGGACGTGCTGGGCAACGTCATGGAGGGCGTGGCCGAAACCAAGGCGCTTTTGGACCGCTACGACGCCGTTTCGGCCCGCTTCGCCGAGGAGCTGTCCGACGACGAGATGAACGACCTCATCGCCGAACAGGGCGAACTGCAGGAAAAGATCGATCATCTCAACGCCTGGGATCTGCAGCGCAACGTGGAAATCGCCATGGACGCCCTGCGCTGCCCGGCCTCCGACGCCGATGTTTCCAAGCTGTCGGGCGGCGAGAAGCGCCGCGTCGCCCTGTGCCGCCTGCTGTTGTCGCATCCCGACATGCTGCTGCTGGACGAACCCACCAACCATCTTGACGCCGAATCGGTGGCCTGGCTGGAAAAATTCCTGGAAGACTATTCCGGCACGGTGGTCATCGTCACCCACGACCGCTATTTCCTCGACAACGTCACCGGCTGGATTCTGGAGCTGGAACGGGGCCAGGGCATTCCCTACGAGGGCAATTACACCGGCTGGCTGGAACAGAAGGAAAAGCGCCTGGAGCAGGAGAACAAGGAAGAGAGCGCCCGCCAGCGCACCATCAAGGAGGAGCTGGAATGGGTGCGCGCCAGCCCCCGCGCCCGCCAGGCCAAGAACAAGGCCCGTATCACCGCCTTCGAAAGCCTGGTGGCCGAGGCCAACGAGAAGCAGAGCGGTACCGCCCAGATCGTCATCCCGCCCGGCCCGCGCCTGGGCACCCTGGTAATGGAGGGCGAGGCCATCACCAAGGGCTTCGGCGATCGTCTGCTCATCGATAATTTCAGCTTCCGCCTGCCGCCCGGCGGCATCGTCGGCATCATCGGCCCCAACGGCGCCGGCAAGACCACGCTGTTCCGCATGATCACCAGCCAGGAACAGCCGGATTCCGGCAGTTTCAAGGTGGGCGAAACCGTGAAGCTCGGCTATGTCGATCAGTCGCGCGACGCCCTCGATCCCAACAAGACGGTGTGGGAAGAGGTCTCGGGCGGGCTGGACGAGATCGAGCTGGGCAAGCGCAAGATGCCCAGCCGCGCCTATTGCGCCCAGTTCAACTTCAAGGGCGCCGATCAGCAGAAGAAGGTGGGGCAGTTGTCGGGCGGCGAACGCAACCGCGTGCATCTGGCCAAGATGCTGAAATCGGGCGCCAACGTCATCCTGCTCGACGAACCCACCAACGATCTCGACGTCGATACCCTGCGCGCCCTGGAAGAGTCCCTGGTGGATTTCCCCGGCTGCGCCGTGGTCATCTCGCACGATCGCTGGTTCCTCGACCGTATCGCCACCCACATCATCGCCTTCGAGGGCGACAGCCAGGTGGTGTTCTTCGAGGGCAATTACGGCGACTACGAGGTAGACAAGAAGCGCCGCCTGGGCGCCGACGCCGACCAGCCGCACCGCATCAAATACAAGCCCCTGGTGCGCAACTGACGAAACCCCGGCCAGGGGGGAATCCCCTCCTGGCCGGGAGTGGTCTTAAAGTCCCTTCTTGCGGCGCTGGCTGACCGCCTCGCCGCCGATGCCCCAGTTGTCGGTATCCACCTCGTCGATCACCACGGTGGTGGTGGCGGGGTTTTTGCCCAGCACGTCCACCAGCAGCTGGGTGGCGCCCTGGATCAGGCGGGCCTTCTGCTCGGCGGTGGCGCCTTCGCGGGTGATCTTGATATTGACGTAGGGCATGCTCAAGCCTCCTGGGGAATCAGACGGGGCGTCGTATTTCCGACGACGACGCCCAGGAATACCAGCGTCAGACTGGCGAGAATGGTGGCGGTCAGGGGTTCGTGCAGAATGAACCCCGCGCCCAGGGCGGCCAGCGGCGGCACCAGCGCCACCAGCATGCTCATGCGGCTGGGGCCCAGGATCTGCACCGCCCGCATATAGATGGCGGTTTGCAGCACGGCGGCCAGCACCCCCTGATAGGCGGCCTGCAGGGCGATATCGCTCCAGCCGGCCCGCGCCAGCCCCTTGGGCAGCAGCAGCAGATAGACCGGCAGATAGGCCAGGGCGGCCAGCAGCCCGACATTGACGGTGACCTGCCAGGGACCGATGCGCCAATGCCGGGCCAGCACGGTATAAAACGCCAGGCACAGCGAGGCGCCGATGAACAGCAGGTCGCCCGGCCAATCTATAGCGCCGTCCCGCACGATGCGCGCCCCCAGCAGGGCGGCGCCGACGGCGATCAGCAGGATGCCGACACGGCGCCGGGGCGAGGGGCGTTCGCCCAGCACCAGCCAGCAGAACAGGGTGACGGCGAAGGGTTGAAAGCCCGAGAGCAGCACGGCGGCATGGCTGGCCGGGGCCAGATGGAAACCGGCGAAGGCCAGCAGGGTGTAGCCCAGGCCGCCGGTGGCGGCCAGGGCCAGGGGGCGCGGGGCGAACAATGGGCGGCTGGCGTAACGCCGCGCCAGCGGCAGCACGATGAGGAAGGCGGTGCCCAGGCGGATGGCCGCCACGTCGTAAGGGGTGAGGGGGCTGACGCCGCCCATGCGGGCCACCAGCACGAAACCGCTCCAGATCACCACGATCAGCACGGCCAGCACATAGCCTTGGGTTTGGGAGGGATGGGGCAAGGGGTGTACTCCTGAAGGAATATTTGCCATAACCCTATACGCATCGACAAATCATAAAAAATGAATTATATAGATGTTAAATATCACCGGGAGAGAATAATGGATCTCACGGACCTCCTGACCTTCCGCGCCGTGGTGGAGTGCGGCGGCATCACCCGGGCGGCGGCGCGTCTCAACCGCGTGCAGTCCAACGTCACCGCCCGCATCAAAAGCCTGGAAGAGGATCTGGGGGTTCAGCTCTTTGCCCGGCAGGGGCGGGGGGTGGTGCTGGCCCCGGCCGGACAGGTGCTGCTGGGCTATGCCGAGCGGCTGCTGGATCTGGCCGACGAGGCGCGCGCCGCCGTGCGTGGCGGCGACCTTAGCGGCCTGTTGCGGCTGGGGGCCATGGAAAGCACGGCGGCGGTGCGGCTGCCGGGGCCGCTGGCGGCGTTTCATCGCCGTTATCCCGGCATTACCCTGGATCTGAAGACCGAGTCGACCCAGCCGCTGATCGCCCAGGTGCTGCGCGGCGATCTCGATGCCGCCCTGGTGGCCGAGCCGGTGGAGGATCCGCGCCTGGAGAGCCGGGCCATCTATGACGAGGATCTCTTGATCCTGCGCCCGCTCGGCAGCGAGGTGCGGCCCGGCGCGGCGGTGACGCTGCTCACCTTCCGCCCCGGCTGCAGCTACCGCCGCCGTTTGGAGGATTGGGTGTGCCGGGCCGGCATGGCCGCCGACCGCATCGTGGAAATCAATTCCCACCAGGTCATTCTCGGCTGCGTGGCGGCGGGCATGGGCATCACCCTGGCCCCGGCCAGCCTGCTGGCGGGGTACGAGGGCCGCGACCGCCTGGCCGCCGAGCCGCTGCGGCCCGACGGGCGGGTGCGCACCCTGCTGATCTGGCGCAAGGGGGCGCCCGCCGCCCGTATCGAGGCCCTGGCCGAAAGCCTGACCGGGAAAGAGGCTCCGCCTATTCCAGCCGCGCCAGCAGGGTGATCTCGGCGTCGAGGCCGTTCAGGCCCGCCACCTGGCGCTCCACCGTCTGATTGAGGGAGGTCAGGGTGCTTTCGATCTGCCCGGTCAGTTGCACGATGGACTGCACCTGGCCGATGGCCGACTGATAGCGCTGCTCGCTGGCCTGGAAGCGGCCGCGGGCGGCGTCGATGGTGGTGCCCAGCCCGGACAGGGCCTGTTCCATGCCGGTGATGGAGCTTTGGGTGCGCCCCAGCGAGGCCTTGGTGTCGTTGGCCAGTTTCTTCACCTCGCCGGCCACCACGGCGAAACCCTTGCCGGCGTCGCCGGCCCGCGCCGCCTCGATGGTGGCATTGAGGGCCAGAAGATTGGTCTGCCCGGCGATGGTGTCGATGATCTTCAGCACGTCGCGCAGGCCCGAGGTATAGCCGCCCAGGGCCGAGAAGCTCTGGTTCAGGGCTTCGGAATCGAGATTATCGGCCGCATTGGCGGTGGCGTTGAAGCCGGACATCACCGCCTGGATGTTCTGACGGATCTCGCCGGCCTGGGTGACGATGCCCTCGATCTGCCGGGTCATGCTTTCGTTATCGTGCAGGAAGGTCAGCAGGCGGTGGATCAGGGCGTTGCGCAGGCGGTTCAGCACCTGCACGCCGTTATAGCGGCTGCGCAGGAAATGCTCGTTGAAGCGGGCGTAATGCACCGGAAAACGGTCGACGAAATCGTCGTGGAACGGTTGGTTGCGGGCGTCGAAGAACACCACCGCCGACAGGGTCTGGTTGATGTTGATGCCGAAAAGCTCGCCGAAGGTGGAAAAGCCGGCGGCGGGCATGTTCCAGGTGCCGGCCAGGCCGGACAGCGCCTGCTCGTTGTTGAGGCGGCGCAGGATGCAGTCGTTGAGAATGGCGCCGACGGCGGGCGGCTTATCCCGCAGAAAGGCCTCGAGATCGCGCCTGGTCTGATCGACGAAGCCGGTGGCCTCCAGCAGCAGCAGTTCATCGCCCGAGGAGAGGTCGCAGAAGAACGACATGCTGCCCTGCTGCGCATCGATGCCGGAAATGGAGCGCACGAACAGCTCGCCGTTCAGCTCCACGCCGAAGGTGTGTCCGGCCAGTTTGTCGCCCAGTTTGTCGGGGGTGGTGCCCAGGATGCGGCTCCAGGCCTCGGTGACGGGAATGACCCGGTTGGCGCTTTCGTCCAGCACGCCGGTCACCACCCGGCGGTCGGCATCGGCGTCCACCACCACCACCGATTTGCCGGTCTTGCGGAAATTCTGGCTTTTGAAGGCGCCGTACCGCATGCCGGGCGCCAGTTTCAGGAAGGCGATGACGGCATGGTTTTCCAGTACGCGGCGGCCGTCATAAAGGTAGGTGTGTTTGAAATCGAAGGTGCCGCCGGCCGAGCCGCCAACGAACAGGCAGGGGAAGGCGCCGGTGTGATAGACCGCCTCCATCAGATAATTCTCACAGGCCGAGAGGCCGTCCACATAGGTCAGGGCCAGGGTATCGGCGGCGTCGATGGTGAAAGGGGGGCGGATCTGCGCCAGGGATCCGGCGATGCGCGCCACCCGTTCCTCGCGCGCCAGATTGGGCGCGCCCTTGCGGATATCGTCGTTATGCAGGGGCACGGCATGCAGGCTGACCTCGGCCAGCAATTGCGGCGAAAAGATCTGCACCACCACGCTTTGCCAGGCGCCGCCGGTGGATTTATAGAGCCCGCCGGAGGTGGCGCACAGTTCGCCGGCGGTGCTCACCGCCAGCAGCGGCGTGGCCCCGGCCAGGCGCGACAGCGCCGCGCTGATTCCTTGAAAGTCGATATTGGGCGACAGGAAGGCGACGCAGAAGGCCGCCTGGGCGCCCTCGAACAGGAAGGATTGCGCGCTCAGCCCCGTCAGGGCGGCATCGGTTTCGATGGCGCGGATGAAGGCGCTGCTCTCGGATGTGGTGGGCATGTCTGGTGTCCCCTTCCCCGGCTGGCGGCGCGTTTCGCCGCGCCGTTGTTTCATATGACATTTTTCACATGTGATTTTAGGACGCTTGCCGGCGGGAAAAAACCAGGAACAAGACCCCTGCTACCAAAGGCCTATGCAGCGCGAAATCCTATCTATCACCATGGATCTGGGCGGAAGCCGAAAGGTGGAGAAGGGCGGAGGAGAACAAAAAAAGGCACCCGAAAGGGTGCCTTTTAAAAACTGCGGTCTCTGTTGGGCGGAGGCGGTCAGCCCGCCGCCTTCATCTGGTCGATCTTGGTGCGCATGGAGGACAGCAACTGGTCGATATGGCCGCTCATGCCCTGCAGAACCGACGCGTAATCGGAGCGCTGGGTGATGGCCATGCTGACTCCTTCCACGATCAGGTCGGTCACGCGGTAGCTGCCGTCCGGCTCGTCGCGCAGGCGCCATTGCACCGGAATGGGCGGACCCTTGATGCGGGTGATCTGGCTGTTGATCAGCCATTCGTGGGCGTTTTCCCGCTCGCCGCCGGCCACCTGCAGCTGTTCGCCGCTATAGTCCTTGAAGCGGTGCGCCCAGGTCAGCACCTGCTGGTCCTCGAACAGTTTCAGGAACTCGCCGCGCTGTTCGGGGGTGGCCACGCGCCAGTAGCGCGCCAGCACGAACTTGCCGATGGCCGGGATATCGAAATTGGCCACGAACAGCTTGCGGAAGCGTTCGTCGCGCTCGTTTTCGTTCAGGCTCTTGTCGGCCACCATGGTGATGGCGCTGTTGGCCAGGGAGGTGACGAATTTACCGGCCTGGTCGACCGAAGGCTCGGCCCGGGCCATGGCGGGAAGGACGGCAAAGCCCAGCGCCAGGCCGAACACGGCCTTGATCAGGGTGCGTCGGTACATGGTTATTCCTCGGTTGAAACGGTCTTGGCGGGCACTTGCGCGGTTTGTCCGCCATGCGGCGGGTTGGCCACCGATTTCGGCGGCGGCGCGTAGGCACCGGGGTTCTTACCGTTTTTGATTTCGGCGGCGCGGCGCTGGCGATAGAGGCTGCGCACCGCCGAATAATAATCCAGCGAGGTGCGGCGCACATCATCCAGCAGGTCGCGGTAATCGTCTTCGGTCACCAGGGCGTTCACGCCGGTATGGGTCCAGCTGGCCCACTGCAGATCGTGATCGTCGAGATAGATGTCGACCGGATCGCCGAACCATTCCACGGCATAGCCGGTGGCGTCGCGCGGGTTGGAGGGACCGATGAGCGGCAGCACCAGATAGGGGCCTTCACCCACGCCCCACACCCCCAGGGTCTGGCCGAAGTCGGAGCTGTGGCCGGGCAGACCCATGGGCGTGGCCACGTCCATGATGCCCAGTACGCCGAAGGTGGAGTTGAGCAGGAAGCGGCCCAGGGTGACGCCGGCGAATTTGACGTTGCCCTGCAACAGATCGTTGCCGAGATAGAGCGGCGACTTCAGGTTGTCCACGAAGTCGGAGACGCGGTCGCGGCCGAACGGCGGCACGACGGCGCGGTAACCGCTGTCGATGGGGTTGAACACATAGCGGTACACGCGATCGTTGAAGGCGAAGACGGCGCGGTTGGTCGGCTCCAGCGGATCGTTGATCTGGGCGTATTCGGCCTTGGCATCCGGATCGTCATCGGGCGGCGGCGTGGCGCAACCGGCCAAAGTCACGGCAACGGCTGCGGCCGCACCGGCCCGCAGAGCAAATTTTCCCAAAAGAGTCAAAGGCATGTTCCCGTCCAACAAGACTGCTGCTCCACCTCGGTCAGCAACAAGGAAGGCCGACCGAAACCCTCAATCGATCTGGTTATCATAGCGGCGGTGAAATGACCAGAGCGCTTGAGGAAAAAGCCTTCATGTTCACTTCAGGCTTTGAATTGATATAAAGATATGTTTATATCGTTTTGTGTTTGCGCTGGAGGGTGATGTGGAGGAGCTTCTAACGGCCTTGCGGGCGGTGGCCGAGCCGACGCGGCTGCGGCTGCTGGCGCTATGCGCCCGGGGCGAACTCACGGTCTCCGATCTGGTGGGGCTTCTGGGGCAAAGCCAGCCCCGGGTGTCGCGCCATCTGAAGGTGATGTGCGAAGGCGGCCTCCTGGAGCGTATCCCCGAAGGCGCCTGGGTGCTTTACCGCGCCGCCCGGCGTGGGCCCGGCGGCGCCCTGGCCCGCCAGGTTCTGGCGCAATTGCCGCCGGATGATCCGGATCTGGCCCGCGACCATGCGCGGCTGCTGGCCTTGAAGGCGGAGCGCGCCGCCGCCGCCGCCGCTTATTTCCGCGCCAATGCCGGGCGCTGGGCCGAACTGCGCGCCCTGCACGGGGATGAGGCCGAGGTGGAGGCCATGCTGCGGGCCGCGCTGACCGCCCGCCCCATCGGCGATCTTCTCGATATCGGCACCGGCACCGGCCGCCTTTTAGAAGTGCTGGGCCCCCTGGCCGAGCGGGCCGAGGGCATCGACGCCTCGCGCGAGATGCTGGCCCTGGCCCGGGCCAATCTCGATAAGGCCGGGCTCGACCAGTGCGCGGTGCGTCAGGGCGACATGTACGCCCTGCCTTTCGCCGATGCCGCCTTCGACGTCGCCGTGCTGCATCAGGTGCTGCATTTCGCCGATGCTCCGGCGGCGGCGGTGGCCGAGGCGGCCCGTATCCTGCGCCCCGGCGGCCGCTTGGCCCTGGTGGATTTCGCCCCGCATCATCTGGAAATGCTGCGTATCGAGCACAATCATCGCCGCCTGGGCTTTTCCGATGACGAGGTGGCGCAGTGGTGCGAGCATGCGGGCCTGGCGCTGGTTTCGGTCCGCCGCCTGCCCGGCGCGTCGCTCACCGTCGTATTCTGGCTGGCCGAGCGCCGTCCGGCCCAGGGAGGAAAATAAAGTCATGCACGATCCCCGTTCGCCCGCCCCCATCCTGCCCGTGGCCCGGCCCGGCGCCGATCTCAAGGTGTCGTTCGAGTTCTTTCCCCCCAAGACCGACAAGATGCAGGAGGCGCTGTGGGACTGCGTGAAGCGCCTGGAACCGCTGGCGCCGCAGTTCGTCTCGGTGACCTACGGCGCCGGCGGCGGCACCCGCGAGCGCACCCACGACACCGTGACCCGCATCGCCCGCGACACCGGCTTGAAACCGGCGGCGCATCTGACCTGCGTGGCCGCCTCCAGGGGCGAGGTGGACGACATCGCCCGCCGCTATTGGGACGAGGGCATCCGCCATATCGTGGCGTTGCGCGGCGATCCGCCCGAAGGCGGCCGCTATCAGCCGCATCCGCAAGGCTACGCCTATGCCGCCGATCTGGTGGCCGGGTTGAAGCGGGTGGCCGATTTCGAGATCAGCGTCGCCGCCTATCCCGAGACCCATCCCGACGCCCTGTCGCCCGAGGCCGATCTCGACAATCTGAAACGCAAGGTGGAGGCCGGGGCCAGCCGGGCCATCAGCCAGTACTTTTTCGATGTCGACGTGTTCCTGCGCTTCCGCGACCGCGCCGCTGCCGCCGGCATTGCCGTGCCCATCGTGCCCGGCATCCTGCCGGTGACCAATTTCGCCCAGGTGGTGAAATTCTCCGCCGCCTGCGGCACCGGCGTGCCGGGCTGGATGGCGGACCTCTTCGCCGGCCTCGACGACGATCCCGACACCCGCCGCCTGGTGGCGGCCACCGTGGCCGCCGAACAGTGCCGCGCCCTGGTGGCGGGCGGGGTGTCGGAGTTCCATTTCTATACCTTGAACCGCGCCGATCTTTCCTACGCCATCTGCCATATTCTGGGCGTGCGCGGCAAAGCCTCCTAAGAAGGACCGCAAAGCATGAGTGCCATTCTCGATCATCTGTCCCAACGGGTGCTGCTGTGCGACGGCGGCTTCGGCTCGCAGATTCAGGGCATGAGCCTGACCCTGGACGATTTCCAGGGCCATGAGAACTGCACCGACATCCTGGTGCTGTCGCGCCCCGATCTGGTGCGCGAGATCCACGGCCGCTATTACGCCGCCGGGGCCGACATGGTGGAAACCAACACCTTCGGCGCCAGCCTGCTCACCCTGGGCGAATTCGGCATCGCCGATCTGGCCTTCGACATCAACAAGCGGGCGGTGGAGCTGGCGCGCGAGGCCGCCGAACCCTTCCGCGCCGACGGCCGCGCCCGTTTCGTGCTGGGCTCCATCGGGCCGGGCACCAAGCTGCCCAGCCTGGGCCATGTGGATTACGACCGCCTGGAAGCCTCGTTCCTGGCCCAGGCCCGGGGCCTGATGGCCGGCGGCGCCGACGCCGTGCTCATCGAAACCTGCCAGGACCCCTTGCAGATCAAGGCGGCGGTCAACGCCGTCAAGATCGCCCGCGACGAGGCCCGCCGCGCGGTGCCGGTGTTCGTGCAGGTGACGGTGGAAACCACCGGCACCCTGCTGGTGGGCGCCGATATCGCCGCCGCCGCCACGGTGATCCACGCCCTCGACGTGCCGCTGATGGGCCTGAACTGCGCCACCGGCCCGCAGGAGATGAGCGAGCATGTGCGCTGGTTGTCGGCCAACTGGCCGGGGCTGATCTCGGTGCAGCCCAATGCCGGTCTGCCCGAACTGGTGGACGGCCAGACCCACTATCCCCTGGCACCCGCCGATCTGGCCCTGTGGCAGGAGCGCTTCCTCGACGAGGACAAGATCAATCTCATGGGCGGCTGCTGCGGCACCACGCCGGAGCATATCGCCGCCATCGACGCCATGCTGCGCCGCCGCGGCCAGGGGGCGCGCCCGGTTCCGGCCCGGCGCAGCGTGCACTGGATGCCGTCGGTGGCCTCGCTCTACGGCCAGGTGCCGTTGCGCCAGGAAAACGCCTTTCTGTCCATCGGCGAGCGCTGCAACGCCAACGGCTCGAAGAAATTCCGCGAGTGCCAGGAAAACCGCGATTGGGACGGCGCCGTGGCCATGGCCCGCGAACAGGTCAGGGAAGGCAGCCATACCCTGGATGTCTGCACCGCCTTCGTCGGCCGCGATGAAATCCGCGACATGACCGAGGTGGTGAGCCGCCTGCGCGGCGCGGTGACGGCGCCGCTGGTGATCGACAGCACCGAACTGCCGGTGCTGGAGGCGGCCCTGAAGCTCTATGGCGGCAAGGCCATTCTCAATTCCATCAATTTCGAGAATGGCGAGGAGCCGGCGGCGGCGCGTCTGGCCCTGGCGCGCAAATTCGGCGCGGCGGTGATCGCCCTGACCATCGACGAGGAGGGCATGGCCAAGGACGCCGACGCCAAGCTGGCCCTGGCCCGGCGCCTTTACGAGTTCGCCGTGGTGCGGCACGGCCTGCCCGCCGCCGATCTGATGTTCGATCCCCTGACCTTCACCATCTGCACCGGCAACGAGGACGACCGCAAGCTGGCCGTCCATACCCTGGACGCCATCGAGCGCATCGCCCGCGAGCTGCCCGACTGCCAGATCATCCTCGGCCTGTCCAACGTGTCGTTCGGGCTGAAGGCGGCGGCGCGCACCGTGCTGAATTCGGTGTTCCTCGATCACGCCTGCAAGCGCGGCATGACCGGGGCCATCGTCCATGTCAGCAAGATCCTGCCGCTGCACACCATTCCGGCCGAGGAGGTCAAGGTGGCCGAGGACCTGATCTTCGACCGCCGCGCCCCCGGCTATGATCCGCTGCAGGCCTTCATCGCCCTGTTCGAGGGCAAGAGCGGCGCCGGGCCGAAGGAAAAGGTGCGGGCCGCCACCGTGGAGGAGCGCCTGAAGCAGCGCATCGTCGACGGCGACCGCACCGGCCTGGAGGAGGATCTGGCCGAGGCCCTGAAGAGCTGGACGCCGCTCGACATCATCAACACCCTGCTGCTGGACGGCATGAAGGTGGTGGGCGAACTGTTCGGCGCCGGCAAGATGCAACTGCCCTTCGTGCTGCAATCGGCCGAAACCATGAAGGCGGCGGTGGCGGTGCTGGAACCCCACATGGAGAAGCAGGAAGGCCAGCACAAGGGAACCATCGTTCTGGCCACGGTGAAGGGCGACGTGCACGACATCGGCAAGAATCTGGTGGACATCATCCTTACCAACAACGGCTACAAGGTGGTCAATCTCGGCATCAAGCAGCCCATCGGCGCCATTCTGGCGGCGGTGCGCGAACATCGCCCCGATGCCGTCGGCCTGTCGGGCCTTTTGGTGAAATCCACCGTGGTCATGCGCGAAAACCTGGAGGAAATGACCCGCGAGGGTCTGGATCTGCCGGTGCTGCTGGGCGGCGCCGCCCTGACCCGGGCCTATGTGGAGGAGGATTGCGTGGCGGCCTACGGCGCCGGACGCGTCGCCTATGCCCGCGACGCCTTCGACGGGCTCGATCTGATGGCCCGCGCCGCCTCGGGCCGCTTCGACGACTATCTGGACGAGGCGCGGGCCCGGCGGGTGGCGCGTCCGGCCAACCGGCGCCGCACCCTGGGCCAGGCCGCCCAGCCGGCCCGGCCGGTGGATTGGGCCGAGGTCTCCCTGCGCCGCGCCGAACTGGCCGGGGCCTACGATGTGCCGGTGCCGCCGTTCTGGGGGGCCAGGGTCATCGATCGGGTGCCGCTGCAAAATCTGGTGAGCTATCTCAACGAGACCATGCTCTATCAGTTCCAGTGGGGCTACAAGAAGGCGGGCCGCAGCCTGGAAGACTGGAAGGCCTGGGCGCACAAGGAGCTGAAGCCCATGGCCGTCGATCTGCTGAAGGCGTGTGAGAAAGAGGGCATTCTTCAGCCCAAGGCCGCCTACGGCTATTGGAAATGCGCCGCCGACGGCGATGCCCTGGTCCTGTTCGAAGAGGACGGCCAGCGCGAATGCGCCCGCTTCGCCCTGCCGCGCCAGGCCGCCGAGGGCGGGCTGTGCATCGCCGATTTCGTGCGCGACATCGGAAGCGGCGAGCGCGACGTCATCGGTCTGCAGGTGGTGACCATGGGGCGTCAGGCCAGCGAGGTGGCGCGCCAGTGGTTCGCCGAGAACCGCTACCGCGACTATCTGCATCTGCACGGCCTGGGGGTGGAGATGACCGAGGCCCTGGCCGAATATGTGCACGCCCGCATCCGCCGCGAGCTGGGCTTCGGCGCCGAGGACGGCCGCGACATGGAAAGCGTGCTGAAACAGCATTATCGCGGCTCGCGCTATTCCTTCGGCTACCCGGCCTGCCCAAATCTGGAGGATCAGGCCCAGTTGCTGACCCTGCTGGGGGCCGAGCGCGTGGGGGTGAGCCTGTCGGAGGAATGGCAGCTGGAGCCGGAGCAGAGCACCTCGGCCATCGTGCTGCTGCACCCCCAGGCCAAGTATTTCTCGGTTTAAGCGGGTCCGGCACGGGCCGCGCGCAACAGAAGGAGGAAGCCCATGTTCGTGATTATCGTGCGCTACAAGGCCGGGTTGGACCGTATCGACGCCGCGCTGACGGCACATCGCCAATGGCTGGCGGAGGGCTATGCCGAAGGCGCCTTCCTGCTGGCCGGGCCGCAGGTGCCGCGCCAGGGCGGGGTGATCCTGGCCCGCACCGGCCCGCGCGAGGCCCTGGAGGCCCGTCTGGCCCGGGATCCCTTCGCCCAGCAGGGGCTGGCCGCCTACGAGGTGATCGAGATGCGGGCCAGCAGCACCACCGACGCCCTGGCTTTCCTGCAGGAGTAATCGCTGGCGCGCCGTGGCAAGCTGCCGTACCTTTGATCCTCGAAAATCGGGGGCATGGGTTTAGGGAAAGGGCGCACCGGGGTGAAGGCGCGGGAGAAGACATTCGGCGAGGACGCCATCCTGTTCTACGAGGGGGATCCGGCGGACTGCGTTTACGTGGTCTTGAGCGGCCGGGTGGAGCTTTCCAAGCAGAGCGGCGAGTCGCGCGTGCCCCTGGCCCTGGTGGGGCCGCAGGAAATGTTCGGCGAGATGGGGCCGTTCGACGACAGTCCGCGCAACGCCACCGCCCGCGCCCTGGAGAAAACCCGGGTCAAGATCATCCCCAAGCAGCAGTTCCGCGCCTGGATCGCCGGCGATCCCGATGCCGCCTTGCGCATCATCGCCACCCTGGTGGACCGCCTGCGCGCCGCCGACGAGATGATCGCCCGGCTGGGCGGCGTGGCCCTGGCCGGGGTGACCGGCTCGGTCAGCCTCAATCCCCAGGCTTTTGCCTCCGCGCAGCCTCAGGCCGAGGCCAAGCGGCTGGGGCTGGTGGACGCGGTGATCTCGCTCCTGCGCCGCCGCCGCGACGGCGGCTCGGGCCAGGACGGCCCGGTGCCCTCGTTCCAGATCGGGATCTGCACCGTCAACAACGACGTGGACGGCGCCTGGACCCGGGCCCTGGCGGCGCTGATCGAGGGACGGCAGGGCCTTTCGGCGCGCATTCTTCCCTATTCCCTGAACGGCGATTACAACGCCGATCAGACGGCGGCCTCGGCCGCCGTGCTGCGGGCCCGGCAGGTGCTGGCGCGCGAGGAAAACCTGGATCTGGTGGTCTGGGGCGATGTGCATCAGGACGGCTACAGCCTGTGGTTCTACGCCGCCGGTCCCGCCGACGAGGACCGTCCCGGCGCCTTCGGCCCCTTCACCACGCTGGAACTGGCCGGCCATCTGGAGCCGCCGGTGGCCGAGATGTTCCATACCGCCGTGCTGGCGGCGCTGGAGCCCTTGTCTGAGGGCCAGCGCGTGCTGCAGCGGCTGTGCCTGCCCGGCGCCCTGCAGGGACTGCCGCCCTTTCCCGACGATCTGCCGGTCTCGTGGACGCAGGAGCAGCAGCGTACCGGCCTGATGTGCTACGGCCATGCCATCGCCAGCATGGCCGGGTGGGAGGGCGATGCCGATCTTTACGACCGCGCCGCCGAGATCTACCGCGCCGCCCTCAACCGCCTGCCCGCGGAAATGGCGCACGGCGTGCACGAGGCCACCATGCGCAAGCATCTGGCCTCGGCGGCGCTGGCGGCGGGCGACAAGCGGCAGAATACCGACTATCTCGCCTATGCCGTCGATGAATACCGGGCGGCGGTGGAATGCCTGTTCAAGGGCACCTATCCCCTGGAATGGGCCAGCGCCCAGAACCGCCTGGGCCTGGCGCTTTATAAGCTGGACCTGCTTACCGGCCAGCCCGAGCTTTTGAAGGAATCCCTGGCGGCCCTGCAGGCGGCGCTGACGGTGTTCAACCGCGTGGAACAGCCGCAGCGCTGGGCCGACGTCATGAACAATCTGGCCCAGGTGTTGCAGATTTACGGCGACCAGATGAAAAGCCCCGACGTGCTGGAACGCGCGGTGGACGCCTGCCGCGCCGCCCTGGAATTCCGCAGCCGCGACCGCACCCCCCTGGCCTTCGCCGCCAGCCAGAACTCGTTGGGCACCGCCCTCTTTCTGCTGGACAAGCACAAGCGCAGCGACCAGCACCGCGAGCAGGCGCGCGAAGCCTTCAGCACGGCGCTGGAGGTTTACCGCGCCCTGGGCGCCACCCGTCAGGCGGCGGTGGCGGTGAAAAATCTCAGCCATCTGCAAAAACTGGACAAGGCGGTGGTGGAACCGGGGCCGAAGGCGGTGGAGCCGGGCTGGCTCGATCAGGAATAACTCCGGCACCGGCGGGGCGGCCGGTCTGGCAGCCTGATGGCTGGGGCGTTTTCCCAGACATCAGGAGAGACCGATGGATATCTATGTGCTGTGGGCGGTGTATGGCGCCCTGAAAGCCGGCAGCGCCCAGGGCGGGCAGGCCGCCGATGTGACCGCGCTTTTGCAAACGCTGTTGAAGGCCGGCAGCGTCGTGTCCATCAACAACGGCAGCATGGGCGGCGATCCCTGTTTCGGCTTCACCAAGGCCTTCGGCGCCTGCGTGGTGCGCCAGGATCAGAAATACCTTTATGCCTGCCAGGAAGGGCAGCAGGTGGACTTCTCCACCGGCGGCTTTGCGGCGGGCGCCGTTCAGAAGCCGGACGGCGGCCTGGCCGGTTTGGCCCAGATGGCGGAACAGGCCGCCGGAAGCTGTGCCGAGCGCGTGGAGGCGGGGCTGCCCCCGATGCCCGGGAAGGCGTAATACCAAGTCGCGGTGAGCAGGGCTCATCGCGACGCCGGTTAGGAGCAAGGCGACGCGCGGCTGATGCCGCGTTAGGCAAGGGGTCTGGAAGACCCCGCCCGCCGCTTGAGGGGCTCCGGTGATCGGGTCCGATCAACGGGATTTGGTATAACGCGGGAACCTTGCATGGCGTGGACCATTGTTATAGTTTTCTTTTTGAAAACTTGAATAAGGTGTCCGGTCATGCAAGGTTTCGGCCGTTTCGAGCCCGATGCGCGGGGGCGGCTGTGTTATCTGCCGGCGGTTCCGTCTTTTCCCAGGCTCGACGAGGTGTGGAGCCCGCTCGAGCGCGCCATGACGGAGGTCGGGGCGTTCGACCGGGCGCTGGCCGCATTTCCGGTGCCCGATGTGGCCGGCAAACTCTTCGCCCGTCTCGACGCGGTCCATTCCTCGGGAGCCGAGGGGGCGACCACGACCTTTACTGATCTGCTGGAGTACCAAAGCGCGCGCAACCGCGCCAAGGATCCCGAGGATGCCCGCGAGGTGGCGGCGACCGCCGAGGCCTTCGACGAATTGTCCGAACGGGGCGACTCCGTGACTTACGGCGCGGCGGCCTGTCTCATCCACCGCCGCCTGTTCGAGCGGGCGAAGGACCCGATGGTCGCCGCCACCGCCGGAAAACTGAAGCTTTATCCCAACGGCACCTACGATCCCGAGGCGCCGGGGGCGACATTCTTCTACACCGCCCCGGCGTCGACAGCCCAGGCGCTTGCCGACTGGGAGGCCTTCACCGCCGAGGCCGACGCACGGCCCGAATGGGTGCGCCAGGCATTGTCGCACTGGTGGTTCGAGCATATCCATCCCGTGCCGGATGGCAACGGCCGCGTCGGCCGCCTGCTGGTGCCGCTCGCCCTGCGACGGAAAGGCGCGTTGCGCCATGCCTGCGCCTTCCTGGGCGAGGCGGTGCATATGAACAAGACCCTCTATGTGGATGCGCTCAAGGACGCCCGTCGCACAGGCGAGTTTTCGGCCTGGACGCGGGTGTTCTGTTCCATGGCGGCACAAAGTGCCGCCGCCAACCTGGAGCGGCTGCAAAAACTCGGGCAGGTGCATGCCCGATGGCAGGCGGCGACCAAAGCGGTGCGCGCGCACAGCGTCATCCACCGGCTGCTGCCCTGGATCATCACCAAACCGGCCTTCACCGTCCGTGACGCGCTGGCGCAAGCGGGGGGCGCGGTAACCTTCCAGGCCATGAATACCGCCATCAAGCGTCTGATCGATCTGGGTATCGTGACCCGGGGGGATGACGGCGGCCGAGACCGCCTTTTCAGCGCGTCCGAGGTGATCCGCCTATTCGAGCCGACGGATGACGCCTGAAGGCGTGAGGCCGGGCGGCCGTCAGATCTCGGCCGTGGCCTCGTCCAGCCAGTCGGAGGTTTCGCCGTCCACCAGCGGGCCGATGGTGGCGCGCACGCGGGCGTGATAGCCGTTCAGCCAGTCCCGTTCCGCGCGCTCCAGCAGGGCGGGCTCCACCAGGGCGCGGTCGATGGGGGCCAGGGTCAGGGTTTCGAAACCGAAAAGATCGCGTTCGCCGCCGGGGGGCAGGGCCACCACCGTCAGCAGATTTTCGATGCGGATGCCGTAGGCACCGGCTTTGTAATAGCCGGGCTCGTTCGACAGCACCATGCCGGGCAGCAGGGCCTGGGGGCTGGGGCTTTTGGAAATGCGCTGCGGCCCCTCGTGCACCGAAAGATAGCTGCCGACGCCGTGCCCGGTGCCGTGATCGTAATCCAGCCCCTCGGCCCATAGGGCGCGACGGGCCAGCACGTCGAGCTGGCTGCCGGTGGTGCCGGCGGGAAAACGGGCGCTGGCCAGGGCGATATGGCCTTTCAACACCAGGGTGAAGCGGTGGCGCTCCTCGGCGCCGACGGGGCCGACGGCCAGGGTGCGGGTGACATCGGTGGTGCCGTCGAGATACTGCCCGCCGGAATCCAGCAGGAACAACTGCCCCGGTTCCAGCCGCCGGTTGCTGGCCGGGCTGACGCGGTAATGCACGATGGCGCCGTTGGGGCCGGCTCCGGCGATGGTGGGAAAACTCGGGCCCTGGTACAGGGCGTTCTGGCTGCGGAAATCCTCCAGCCGCTCGGCCACCTCCATTTCCGACAGGCCGCCCCGGGGCGCCGCGTGATGCAGCCAGGCCAGAAAGCGGGTCAGGGCCACGCCGTCGCGCAGATGGGCCTGGCGGGCGCCGTCCAGCTCCACCGGGTTTTTGCAGGCCTTGGGCAGCAGGCAGGGATCGCTGCCGGGGCGGAGGTCGGCCCCGGCGGCACGTAAGCGCTGCTCCACCCAGGCCGGGGCGGCGGCGGGATCGAGGAGCACGGCGCGGCTCTTCAGGGCATCCAGCGCCTCGCCCAGGGCGTCGGGCGGTTGCAGGCGGAAATCGGCGGCGAGATGGCTGCGGACCAGCGGGCTGAATTTGCGCGGATCCATGAAGAGATCCACCGTACCGTCCCGCCCCAGCAGGGCGAAGCCCAGGGCGAAGGGGGTGAAATCCACATCGCCGCCGCGGATGTTCAGCAGCCAGTTGATGGAATCGGGGGCCGAGAGGAAGGCGGCGTCGAGGCCCTGTTCGGTCAGGGCGGCGGCCAGGGCCGCCCGTTTCCCGGCCGAGTCGCGCCCGGCATGTTCGGGTTCCTGGCGCACCACCGGAGCCAGCGGCGGATCGGGCTGGTCCAGCCAGACCGCGTCCAGGGGATTGCTGTCGCAGGCCACCAGCTCGGCCCCGGCCTTGGCGCAGGCCTCGCGCAGTTGCTCCACCCCTTTGGGCGTATGCAGCCAGGGATCGAAGCCCAGGCGGGCCCCGGCGGCCAGGGTATGGCGCAGCCAGTCGGCGGGCGGCTCCTCCACCAGATGACGGTGCTGATAAAGACCGGCCTCCACCTCGGCGGCGGCCTGCAGGGTATAGCGGCCGTCCACGAACAGGGCGGCCTTGTCGGCCAGCACTACCGCCAGTCCGGCCGAGCCGGTGAAGCCGGTGAGCCAGGCCAGGCGCATGGCGCGCGGCGGCACATACTCGCCCTGATGCTCGTCGGCGCGCGGCACCAGGAAACCGTCGAGGCCGCGCAAGGCCAGTTCCTGACGCAGCATGGCCAGACGCCGGGCGGCGGAAGAGGAGGGCGGGGCCTGGGTCATCGACGGTCCTTGAGAGTGGCGGATCGAGGGGGTCTGAATGGATATGGGGAGGGCCGATCCAGGAGAGTAGAGGATTTTTCCCGGCGGCGGAATGGGCGGTCCGGGCTTAGCGCTGCAAAACATATCTGCATTGCGCGCGAAAATTCTGTTGCGGTGCACGCAATGGGGATTATATCCGTCACAGGAAGGGCGTGTCCCTTAAGACTGGATCGTTTTCAGACATGAACGGACTTTTCGCATTTCTGCGGCAATGGGCCGCCGATATCCGGCGCCTCGGCTTCGTGGGCGCCCTCACCGGCTCGGCCTCCGGGGCCGCCGCGCCCCGCACCGTCGACCGCGCCGCCCAGCGCGGACGCCCATCGGGTCAGGCCGGACGCCCGGCGGCATCGTTCCGCCCGGCGCCCGAGGCGCCGCGCAATCACGATCTCGATTGGGGCCCGGACAATAACGGTCTGCGCCGCCGCACCGAACCGCAGCTTTAGCGTGATGCATTAAATCCGTATAACGCCCTCAAGTTTAATATCTCCCTCGCAGGGCGCAACCCTCCGGGTTGCTTGGCCGCGGCCTCAATGGCCGCAGGTCGCGCCGTGCGTTACATGTAACGCTCGGCGCTCCAGCTGGCTACGGGGGGCGGGTTACAGCCGGGCGCGCGGCGTACGGCCGATGACCAGGGCGGTCCAGCCGTTGATGCGGAATTTGCCCAAAAGCGACAGGCCGTGGCGGCGGTGCGCCGACAGCACCTGGACTTCCTGGCGGTTCAAAAGGCCCGAGAGCACGGCGATGCCGTCGGGGGCCAGGTGGCGGGCCAGGTCGGCGGCCATGGCGGTCAGCGGCCGGGCCAGGATATTGGCCAGGATCAGATCATAGGGCCGCCGCGCCTTGACCCCGCGCGAGGCATAGCCGTCGGACAGGCAGGTGCGCACCAGGAAGCGCGCGGCGTTGCGTCGGGCGTTGCGTTCGGCCACCCGCACCGAAACGGGATCGATATCGCTCAACAGAACGGTGCGGTGCAGGGCCCGGGCGGCGGCGATGCCGAGAATGCCTGAGCCGCAGCCCAGATCCAGCGGCCGGCGGAAGCGGCGGCGGCGCAGCAGCCGGTCCAGCGCCATCAGGCAGCCGTAGGTGGTGGCGTGCTCGCCCGAGCCGAAGGCGGTGCCGGCATCGATGGTCAGGGCGATCTTGCCGGGCGGCAGGGCCTCGGCGTAGTGGGAGCCGTGCACGAAGAAACGCCCGGCGGTGATGGGCGGAAAGCTTTGCAGATTGGCCGAAACCCAGTCGGTGCCCGCCACCTGTTCCACCGTGCAGGCGGGTTGGGCGGTGCCGCTGGCGGCGGCGGTCAGGGCCAGGGCGTCGTCGAGAGCGGCGCGGTCCACCGGGGTGCGGGAATAGCCTTCCAGCCGCCACAGCAGGTTTTCGTCGGTTTCGTCGGCCTCCGGATCGTTCAGGAACCACGAGACGGCGTCGGCGAAGCGCTCCAGCACGCCTTCGTACAGTTCCACGGCGGCCAGGGGCACCACCACTTCGACGCGCCAGACGTCGGGATGGTTCTTGGGGGCTTGCGGCTGGGGCATGATGGATCTCTTAGCGGGAAAAACGTGGGATGTGAGCATCGTGCGTCAAGGAGGACGCACGATGCGATTGCCGTCATTGAGGCGGCGGCCAGGCCAAACCGGGGGGTCGCGCCCGGCGAGGGGAAAAATTCGAGAGCGTGATGCGGATACTGCAGCACGCTCTAGGCCAAACTGACGAAGCTGTCGATCACTTTCTTGACCCCGGCCTTGTCGAAGGCGATTTCCAGCTTGTTGCCGTCGCGGTTCAGAATGCGGCCGGTGCCGAATTTCTGGTGAAAGACCTTATCGCCCACGGCGAAGCCGCCCTCGGGCGGGGCGGGGGCGGCCCAGGCCTGGGGTTCCTCGGCGCGCCAGGCGCGGGAGCCGCCGTTCCAGCCGCCGCCCCAGCCGCCCTGGCCGCCGCCGAACAGGCCGGTCTCGCCGCTTTTCTCCACTACCGCCGCCGGCAGTTCATCGAGAAAGCGGGACGGCAGGCTGCTTTGCCACTGGTTGTAGATGCGGCGGTTGCCGGCATGGGACAGGAAAACCCGGCGGCGGGCGCGGGTCAGGCCCACATAGGCCAGGCGGCGTTCCTCCTCCAGGCCGCGGGCGCCGGTTTCCTCCAGGGCGCGCTGGTGGGGGAAAACGCCCTCCTCCCAGCCGGGCAGGAACACCACGTCGAACTCCAGGCCCTTGGCGCCGTGCAGGGTCATGATGGAAAGATAGGCGCCGTCGCTGCGGCTGTCGTTCTCCATCACCAGGGCCACATGTTCAAGGAAGCCGGGCAGGGTGTCGAACTCCTCCAGCGCCGCCACCAGCTCCTTCAGGTTTTCCAGGCGGCCCTGGGCGTCGGGGCTTTTTTCCTTCTGCCATAGGCCGGTATAGCCGGATTCGTCCAGCACCGTCTGAGCCAGGTCGGCAGGACCGGTTCCGGCCATCAGGCCGCGCCAGCGCTCGAAATCGGCCAGAAGGGCGGCCAGGGTGGCGCGGGCCTTGGGTTTCAGCTCGTCGGTCTCCACCAGCAGGCGGGCGGCCTGGGTCAGGGGCAGGCCCTGGCTGCGGGCCAGCAGATGCACGGCCTGCAGGCTGGCCTCGCCCAGGCCGCGCTTGGGCAGATTGACGATGCGTTCGAAGGCCAGATCGTCGGCGGGCTGGGCCACCACGCGGAAATAGGCCAGGGCGTCGCGGCTGTCCTGGCGCTCGTAGAAGCGTAAGCCCCCCACCACCTTATAGGGCACCCCGGTGGTGATGAGCCGTTCCTCGAACTCGCGGGTCTGGAAGCCGGCGCGCACCAGGATGGCCATCTGGCTCAAGGGCACGCCCCGGCGTTGCTGGGCCTCCACTTCCTCCACCACCCAGCGGGCTTCCTCCTCACCGTCCCACAGGGCGCGCACCACCAGCTTGTCGCCGTCGTCGGCATGGGGCAGGCCGGGCCGCAGGGTTTTGCCCAGGCGGTCGGCGTTATGGCCGATCAGCCCCGAGGCCGCGGCGAGAATGGCCGGGGTGGACCGGTAGTTGGACTCCAGGCGGATCACGGCGGCGCCGGGAAAATCCCGCTCGAAGCGCAGAATGTTGCCCACCTCGGCGCCGCGCCAGGAATAGATCGACTGGTCGTCGTCGCCCACGCAGCAGAGATTGCGATGGCTCTGGGCCAGCAGGCGCAGCCACAGATACTGGGCCACGTTGGTATCCTGGTATTCGTCCACCAGGATATATTTGAAGCGGCGCTGATAATCGGCCAGCACGTCCTGATGGGCGGGATCCTGGAAAATGGTCAGGCAATGCAGCAGCAGATCGCCGAAATCGCAGGCGTTCAGGGTGCGCAGCCGCTCCTGATAAAGACGGTAAAGGGCGACGGCCCGACCTTCGGCGAAGTCGCCGCCCTCGTCCTCCTTCAGGCGGGCGGGAGGTTTGCCCTGATCCTTCCAGCGCTGGATGGTGTGCATCAGGGCCTGGGGCGGCCAGCGTTTGCCGTCCACCCCCTCGGCTTCCATCACCTGCTTCAGCAGGCGCAACTGATCGTCGGTGTCGAGGATGGTGAAGCCGCTGTCCAAGCCCACCAATCCGGCATGGCGGCGCAGCAGCTTGGCCCCCAGGGCGTGGAAGGTGCCCAGCCAGATCTGTTCGGCGGCGCCGCCCACCAGGCCGCCCACCCGTTCGCGCATTTCCCGCGCCGCCTTGTTGGTGAAGGTCACGGCCAGGATGTTCCACGGCCGGGCCTTGCCCGAGGCGATGATATGGGCCAGCCGGGTGGTCAGAACCCGGGTTTTGCCGGTGCCGGCTCCCGACAGAACCAGCACCGGGCCCTCGGTGGTTTCCACCGCCTGGCGCTGTTCGGGATTGAGTCCGTCGAGCCAGGCGGCGGACGGAGAGACGGCGGCGGGCGGCGGATCGGACGGCTCATCGTCCAGGGCGAAGGGGTCGGACATCATGGTTCGTACTATATATGTTCCGGTCGGGGCGGGGGAAGGGCATTTACCTGCACGGGCGACAGGCTTACCCTTGAGGCAAGGATAAACCGAGGATAAGGGACGGCCGCGATGGACAGCAAGAAGGCGGACGATTTTCTGCACGAGGCGGAACGGCTGTGGATGGCGGGGGAGATGCCCCAGGCGCGCGAGCTTTACCGCCGCGCCCGGCTGGTGTTGCGCGAGAACGACGACCGCGCCGGCGAGATGGCGGTGCTGCTGGCCCTGGGCGATCTGGAACTGCGTCTGGGCCGCCGGGCGGCGGCGCGCGACTGCTTCGTCGAGGCCCGCGCCCTGTTGAGCGGCGGGAGCGATCAGAAGAGCCAGGGAGCGGTATTGTGCCGCCTGGGCGATCTGGCCCGCCACGACGACAATCTGAAAGAGGCGCGCGACTATTATCAGTCGGCGGCCGAGCTGTTCCGGGCGGCGGGCGACGCCGCGGGCCAGGGGCATGTCACCAAGCGGCTGGGCCATATCGAGCGCGACGAGGGCCGCCAGGACGTGGCGCTGGAGCTTTACCAGAAGGCCCTGGGGCTTTACCGCGCCGGCGGCGACAGCCTGGGCGAGGCCCATGCCCGCCGCGCCCTGGCGGCGCTGCACGATCTTCTGGGCCAGCCCGATCTGGCGCACCGCGATTACGAGCTGGCGTTGGAGATCTACCGGCAGACCGGCGACATGCTGAGCGAGGCCAATGCCCTTACCGGGCTGGGCCGCCTGCTGCGCCGCCTCAACCGGCAGGAGGAGGGGGGCAAGGCCCTGGAGGGGGCGGCCCGCCTCTACGGCAAGGCCGGCGATTTGCGCGGCGAGGCCGATCTTTACCGCGAACTGGCCCATGTCGATCTCGGCCAGGGCCAGCGCGAGCGGGCGCGGCGGCACCTGTCGCGCGCCGCCGATCTTTACGGCCGCGTCGACGCCACCGAACTGCGGCACAAGGCGCTGAAGGATCTGGAGGCCTTGTAGGGCGGCGCGGGCGCCTCAGGCGATCCGCGCCAGCCGCGCCATCACCCCGGGCGGCAGGTCCAGCGTGGCCGCCGCCAGATTGTCCTGAAGATGCGCCGGAGACGCGGTGCCGGGGATCAGCAGAATGTTGGTGGACCGGCGCAGCAGCCAGGCCAGGGCCACCTGCATGGGGCTCCTGCCCAGCTCCGCCGCGATGTCCGACAGGGCCGAGGACTGCAACGGCGTGAAACCGCCCAGGGGGAAGAACGGCACGTAAGCGATACCGTCGGCGGCCAGGGCGTCGATCAGGGCGTCGTCGCCGCGGCTGACGATGTTGTAGTGGTTCTGCACGCAGACGATGTCGCAGAGTTTGCGCCCCTCGGCGATCTGGGCCGGGGTGACGTTGCTGAGGCCGATGGCGCGCACCAGCCCCTTGCGCTGCAGCTCGGCCAAGGCGGTGAGCGGCGCCTCGAGCGACCCCTCGGCCGGGGCGTGAATGCCGAACATCAGCCGCAGATTGACCACGTCCAGCACCTCCAGCCCCAGATTGCGCAGATTGTCCTCCACCGCCCGGGTCAGCTCCGCCGCGGAAAAGGCCGGCAGCCAGGCGCCGTCGGCACCGCGCCGGGCGCCGATCTTGGTGACCAGGGTCAGATCGTCGGCATAGGGGTGCAGGGCTTCGCGGATCAACTGGTTGGTCACGTGGGGGCCGTAGAAATCGCTGGTGTCGATATGATCGACGCCGCCGGCCACCGCCTCGCGCAGTACCCGGATGGCCTGGCCGCGATCCTTTGGCGGGCCGAACACGCCGGGCCCGGCCAGTTGCATGGCGCCATAGCCCAGGCGTTTGACGCGACGGTGGCCCAGGGAATAATGGCCGGCGCGGGACAGGTCGGACATGGTCGCTCTCCTGAAAATGGCAACGAGGCCACCATACGCCCCCACCATCGCCGCGATAATATGGCACAATCCGCAAGGGCTGTGCGGAAAGGCGAACAATGCGTGATGATCTGAAAGACCTGAAGGCCTTCGTCGCCGTGGCGCGGGCCGGCGGCTTCCGCGACGGGGCGCGGGCCGGCGGCGCCAGCGCCTCGGCCTTGAGCGAGGCGGTGCGGCGGCTGGAGGGGGATCTGGGGCTGCGGCTGTTGCACCGCACCACCCGCAGCGTGGTGCCCACCGAGGCCGGGGCGCGGCTGCTGGAGCGGTTGGTCCCCATCTTCGCCGAACTGGAGGCGGCGCTGGATGTGGTCAACGGCTTCCGCGACCGTCCGGCCGGCACGCTGCGGCTGAATGTGCCGGTGAGCGCGGCGCGGCTGGTGCTGCCCGCCTTGATTCCGGGATTTCTGGCGGCCTATCCCGAGATCCGCCTCGAGGTCACGGCGGAGGATAGCTTCGTCGATCTGCTGGCGGCGGGCTGCGATGCCGGCATCCGCTACGATGAACGGTTGGAGCAGGACATGATCGCCGTGCCCATCGGCCCCCGCCAGCAGCGTTTCGCCGCCGCCGCCGCGCCGGCCTATCTGGCGCGGCGGGGCCGCCCGGCGCATCCCCGCGATCTGTTGGACCATGACTGTCTGCGCGGGCGCTTTTCCAGCGGCGCCCTGCTGTCGCCCTGGGAGTTCGAGCGCAATGGCGAAAGCGTGCGCATCGAGCCCACCGGGCCGCTGCTGGTGCAGATCGGCGCGGCCACCGAGCTGATGGTCGATGCCGCCGTGGGCGGGGTCGGCGTGATCTATCTGTTCGAGGACTGGCTGCGCCCCCACCTCGCCAGCGGCGCCCTGGAGCCGGTCCTGGAGCCCTGGTGGCCGCGCTTTCCCGGCCCGTTCCTCTACTATCCCGGGCGCACCCTGGTGCCGGCGCCGCTCCGCGCCTTCATCGATTTCATCAAGCGGGCCGCGTGAGGCTCGCGCCGCCGCGCCGCCCGGCTCACCACGGTACGGTCCGCCCTTCGCGGTCGAGGTAGCGCAAGCCGGGGGTGCCCCGCTGGGCGAGGAGCGTCGTCACGATCCGGGGAACCGTCTCCTCCAGGGAGAGGGGGGCGTTGGGGCCGCCCAGGCGGGTGCGGATCCAGCCCGGCGCCAACAGCAGCAGGGCGCGCTGGTCGGCGGCGTGACGGGCGGCATAGCAGCGCATGTACATGTTGAGGGCGGCCTTGCTGCCGCGATAGACCTCATGGCCGCCGTTGACGTTGTTGCCGATGCTGCCCTGCCCCGACGACATGACGCCGATCACGCCGCAAGGCGCGACACGCTCTTGCAGCCCCTCGATCACCCGCAGCGGCGCCAGGGCATTGGTGACCATCACCCGGATGAAATCCTCGGTCGAGGCTTCGGCGATGGTCTCGTCCTGGCGGGGATTGGCGGTCCCGGCGTTCACGAACAGGATATCGAAACACCGCCCGGCAAGCCGGTCATGCAGCGCGGCGATCTGTTCGGGCTCGGTGATGTCGAGGGTTTCGATCTCCACCCGCGCGCCGTACGCATCGGCCAGATCGTGCAGCGCCGTCCTGGCGCCGCCGGGGCGCACCGTGCCGGTGACATGTCCTCCCCGCCGCAGAAGCTCCGCCGCCATGGCGGCCCCCAGGCCGCGCGACGCGCCGATGAGCAGGATCGAACCGGGGGAGTCTGAGGGGGCGGACGGAGGCATGGCGCGGCTTTCGAAAGGGTGGGGCTGGCGGCCAGTCTGCGGCCTGGCGACCTCTTGCGCCAGACGCAGCGGATGCACAGTCATATTGCGTCTGGCGCTATGGCAAGGCGCCGGGATGCGCTAGAATTCCGGGATGATCCCACTGGACCTCAACCTGCTGCCGGCGCTCGAAGCCCTGCTGAGCGAAGGCAGCGTGACCGGCGCGGCGCGGCGTTTGGGCCTCAGCGTCTCGGCCATGAGCCGGACTCTGGCCCGCCTTCGCGCCGCCACCGGCGATCCGTTGCTGGTGCGCGCCGGGCGGGGGATGGTGCCCACTCCCAGGGCGGCGGCCTTGCGCGAGCGGGTAGGCGGCCTGACCGCCGAGGTTCTGGCCGTTCTCGGTCCAAGCCCGCAGCCCCTGGAACTGGGCACGCTGGAGCGCGCCTTCATCATTCGCGCCAATGAGGGATTTACCGCGCTGTTCTCGGCCGCCTTATTGACCGCGGTGATGCAGGCGGCGCCGCGCGTTCAGCTGCGCTTCGTTCCCAAGCCCGTCAAGGACGCGGCTCCGCTCCGCGAGGGCCGGATCGACCTCGAAATCGGCGTGCCGGGCGAGGGCGGGCCGGAACTGCGCACCCGTTTGCTGTTCCGCGACAGATTTATCGGGGCGGCCCGCCTCGGGCATGCGTTGCTGGCGGCCCCGGTCACGCCGGAACGCTACGCGGCGTGCCGGCATGTCGTCGTGTCGCGCGGGGAGGCGTTCCTCGGGCCAGTGGATGACGCCCTGGCGGCGCTTGGCCTGCGACGGGAGATCGTGGCGGTGGTGCCCGGTTTCCCCGATGCGTTAAGGATCGCCGCCCGCTCCGATCTGGTGGCCCTGGCGCCGCGGTCCTGCCTGGCCGCCTCGCAGGCGGACACCACCGGTCTGGCCGGTTTCGCCCTTCCGGTGGCGACGCCGGAGCTCCGGATCTCGGCGCAATGGCATCCGCGCATGGACGCGGATCCGGCACATCGCTGGCTGCGGGAGACCGTGGCCGGGGTGTGCCGGGCTTTCGCCGCGCCCCTCACCGGGTAAGGGCGGGCGGCGTCAGCGCCCGGCCATGACGTAGCCGCGCATTTCATGCACTTCCATGGCGGCCTCTTCCAGGCAGTTCTTCACCACGTCGCCGATGGTCATGATGCCCACCAGGGTGCCGTTTTCCATTACCGGCAGATGGCGCACGCGGCAGTTGGTCATGGTCTGCATCAAGGATTGCAGGGAATCGTCGGGGGTGCAGAACAGCACGGCGCGGGTCATCAACTCGCGCACCGGCAGGATGCCCAGGCCATCGCCATAAAGGGCCAGGCCGCGGGCGATGTCGCGTTCCGACAGGATCCCGGCCAGGCCGCCATTATCATCCATCACCACCAGGGCGCCGATGCGGTGCAGATGCAGCTCGCGGGCGGCGTCGGCAATGGTCTGATCGGGGGAAATGGTGCAGACCAGAGTACTGGTCTTGCTGCGCAGAACGGTGCGGACGATCATGATCTTACTCTCCCAGGGTCTGTTGCGCTCCGGGGGCAAGCTCTTTCCGGCTTTGGCCCTTCCCCTTGCATAAGGGAAGGGCCCGCCGGCGATTCAACGCTATAAAAAATGGGGATATTATCGGTCGATCAGGGCTCGCCACGCCTGTTCGCTCAGCACCGTCAGGCCGAGATCGCGGGCCTTGGTCAGCTTCGAGCCGGCATCGGCGCCGGCCACCACGTAATCGGTTTTCGCCGACACCGATCCGGCCACCTTGGCGCCCAGGGCCTGGGCCTGGGCCTTGGCCTCGTCGCGGCTCATGGTTTCGAGGCTGCCGGTGAAGACCACGGTTTTGCCCGCCACCGGCGAGCCGGTGGCGGCGGGGGCGGCGAAGTCCTCCACCGTCACCTCGGCGGCCAGATCATCGAGCACCGCCAGATTATGGGCCTCGGCGAAGAAATCGGCGATTTCCCCGGCCACCGCCGGTCCCACCTGGTCGATGGCGATGAGATGGGTCCAGGCCTCGCCGGCGTCGGCCTCGGCGTCGCGCTCGGCGGCGGCGGCGCTCATGGCGGCGCGCCAGGCGCGCAGGCTATGGTAATGCAGGGCCAGCAGCCGGGCCGTGGCCTCGCCCACCTGGCGGATGCCCAGGGCGTAGATGAAGCGGTCCAGCGGCACCCGGCGGCGGGCGGCGATGGCGGCGAACAGCTTTTCCACCGATTTCGCCCCCCAGCCCGGCTGGGTTTTCAGCGGCAGCAGCGTGCCTTTTTCCGCCGCCTCCAGCCGGAAGATATCGGCCGGGCCGTGGATGCGGCCGCTTTCGAACAGGAACGTCACGTTCTTTTCGCCCAGCCCCTCGATATCGAAGGCGTTGCGGCTGGCGAAATGGATCAGCCGCTCCACCGCCTGGGCCCGGCAGGTCAGGCCGCCGCTGCAGCGGCGGATGGCCTCGCCCTCGGGTTTGACGGCGTGGCTGTTGCACACCGGGCAACGGTCGGACGGCGTGAAGGGCCGGCTGTCGGCGGGGCGCTTGTCCGCCACCACCGCCACCACCTGGGGGATGACGTCGCCGGCGCGCTGGATGATCACGGTATCGCCGGCCCGCACATCCTTGCGCAGGATCTCGTCCTCGTTGTGCAGGGTGGCGCGGCTCACCACCACGCCGCCCACGGTGATGGGGCGCAGAATGGCCACAGGGGTGAGGGCGCCGGTGCGGCCCACCTGGATCTCGATGCGCTCCAGCAGGGTTTGCGCCTGCTCGGCGGGGAATTTATGGGCCACGGCCCAGCGCGGCGTGCGGTCGCGCCGGCCCAGGCGGGTCTGCCAGTCGAGGCGGTCCACCTTGTAGACCACGCCGTCGATATCGTAGGCGAGATCGGCCCGTTCGGCGCCCAGGGCGCGGGTGAAGGCCAGGGCCTCGTCGAGATCGCGGCACAGGCCGATGCGGGGATTGACGGGAAACCCCCAGTCCTTGAGGCGTTGCAGCAGGGCGCGGTGGCTGTCGGCCACGGCTTCGCTCACCTCGCCCAGGGCGTAGCAGAACAGGCTTAACCGGCGGCGGGCGGTCACGGCGGCATCGAGCTGGCGCAGCGAACCGGCGGCGGCGTTGCGCGGGTTGGCGAAGATCTTTTCGCCCCGGGCCTCACTGGCGGCGTTGAGGGCCAGGAAATCGTCGCGGCGCATGTAAACCTCGCCGCGCACCTCCATCAGCGCCGGGGCCGGGCCGTTCAGCCGGCGCGGCAGATCGGCCAGGGTGCGCATATTGGCGGTTACGTCCTCGCCCTCGGCGCCGTCGCCGCGGGTGGTGGCGCGCACGAAGGCGCCGTTCTCGTAAAGGAGGTTGATGGACAATCCGTCGATCTTCGGTTCGGCCACCAGATCCAGGGGATCGCTTTCCCCCAGGCCCAGGAAGCGGCGTACCCGCTGCAGGAACTCGGCCACCGCCTCGTCGGTGAACACATCCTCCAGCGACATCATCGGCTGCAGATGGGCCACGGCGCGGAAACCCTCTCCCGGCGCGGCGCCCACCGTGCGGCTGGGGCTGTCGGCGCGGACCAGCTCGGGGAAGGCGGCCTCCAGCTCTTTCAGCCGCCCGCGCAGGGCGTCGTAGGCGGCATCCGACAGGGTGGGAGCGTCGTCCTGATAATAGGCGCGGTCGTGGGCGGCGATCTCGCGCCCCAGGCGCTCCAGTTCGATCTGGGCTTCCAGGGGCGTCAGGCTGGCGGCGGGGAGCTGGGTCATGGCGGCATCGGCAGGCGGGAAACGAGGCGGCGGAGAGTAGCCCGGATCGCCGGCTCTGTCATCCCCTGGCGCTTTCAGAAACAGGGTAATCGGGTTCGCCCGATAGCCCTGCTTTCAGAAAGGAGGGAGATGTTTTATCGTGAGGCACGGGACAAAGCGGGGGCGTGATGGCGGGGGGACGAACAGGAGAAAGGCTGAAGGCGGCGGCTCCGGCACTGGGCCTGCTGTTTTTGTGCGCCCTGGCCGTTTTGTTCGCCACGCTGGTGTCGCTGTCGGAGCAGACCCGGCGCCGGGAGGCGGCCCGCCATCATGTCGCCGATCTATTGCAGGTGGCGGGGCTGCGGCTGGAGCGCACCATGAGTGCGCCCCTGCTGCAGGCGCGCGGCATGGTGGCGGAAATCAAGGCGCATGGCGATGTGAGCAAAAGCGATTTCGATCACATCGCCGAGGCGCTGCTGCAAGATCACGAGGGCGCGCATCATTTCGTGCTGACCCACGGCACGGTGATCGACCGGGTTTATCCCATGGCCGGCAACGAAATCCTCATGGGCCTCGATTACCGCAATCTGCCCGACCAATGGCCCCTGGTGGAGCAGGCCATCACCCAGCATCGCGCCGTGCTGCAAGGGCCCATCAAGCTGGTGCAGGGCGGTCAGTCGGTGGTGGGGCGGGTGCCGGTGTATCTGCCCAACGCCAGCGGCGGCGGTCGGCATTTCTTCGGCCTGGTCAGCGTGGTCATCGATATCGCCCCCTACATGGCCGACCTGGCGCGGCTCGGCCGCGACAACGGCCTGGATCTGGTGCTGCTGGGCCGCGACGGCCTGGGGGCGCGGGGCGGTCTGATCTGGGGCGACGAGGGCGTCATGGGCCGCCGTCCGGTCACCTTCACCCTGCAGCTGCCGGCGGGCAGCTGGCAGCTGGCCGGGGCGCCCCGGTCCGGCTGGCGGGCGTATGCCGGCCCCCCCGGCCCGCTGACCTGGAGCAGCTGGGGGCTGGCCGGGTTGTTCATCGCCTGTCTCTGCCTGCTGTGGCTGTACGGGCGGCACCGCCGCCGCATGGCCGCGGCCCTGGCCGTCAGCGAGGACCGCTACCGCTCGCTGTTCACCAATGCCCGCGCCGCCATGCTGCTGTTGGATCAGGAGGAGGGGCTGATCGTCGATGCCAACGAGGCCGCCGCCAGCTATTACGGTTATCCGGCGGCGCAGATGCGGCGCATGCGCATCGGCGACATCAGCCTCGACCCCATGCGGGAAACGCCGGTGGACAGCCGCTCCGAGCACTATATCCGCCATCGCCTGGCCTCGGGCGAGGTGCGCACCGTCGAGGCGCATATGGGGCCCTTGCCGGGCGGCGGCGGCCGCCTCTGTTACGCCATTCTCCACGACGTCACCGAACGACGCCGTTTGGAGGAGGAACTGCGCAAGCTGGCCATGGCGGTGGATCAGAGCCCGGCCTCCATCGTTATCACCAACGCCGCCGGCACCATCGAATATGTCAACGCCGCCTTCTGCCGCGTGACCGGCTATTGGCCCGACGAGGCCATCGGTCAAAACCCGGCCATTCTGAAGTCGGGGGCCACCACGCCGGAAACCTATGCCGAGATGTGGCGGCGGCTGTCGTCGGGCCAGCCCTGGCAGGGTATTTTCCAGAACCGCCGCAAGGACGGCACCCTTTACTGGGAACAGGCGCAGATCGCCCCCATCCTCGATCACCAGGGGCGGATTACCCATTATCTCGGGGTGAAGGAGAACATCACCGAGCGGCGCGAGGCCGAGGAGTCCATCCGCGCCTTGAGCCAACGGCTGCAGAACGTGCTGGACGCCGCCTCGGAGGTGGCCATCATCGCCTGCGACGCCGAGGGCGGCATCACCCTGTTCAATCGCGGCGCCGAGCGCATGCTGGGCTACAGCCAGGACGAGGTGGTGGGCCGGGCCACGCCGCTGCTGTTCCATCTGCCCGAGGAAGTGGCGGCGCGCGCCGCCCGGCTGACGCGGGAAATGGGCCGTCCGGTGGCGGGCTTCGCCACCTTCGTCGGCAAGGCCGAGCGCGACGGCCGCGATGTGGGGGAATGGACCTACCGCCGCAAAGATGGCGGTACCCTGACGGTGTCGCTGGTGGTCACCCCCATCTGGGACGACCGACGCCGCATGGTGGGGTCGCTGGGGGTGGCGGTGGATATCACCAGCCGCAAGCGCGGCGAGGAGCGGCTGCGCCAGAGCGAGGAGCGTTACCGCGCCTCGTTCGAGCAGGCCGGGACCGGCATCGTCCACGCCGACTTCGACGGCACGCTGCTGCGCTGGAACGATCGTTTCCGCCAAATCCTCGGCTATGCGCCGGAAGACATGGCTCAACTCAATTTTCTGGGTCTGACCTATGAGGAGGACCGCGCCTTAAGCCGCGAGGTGACGGAGGATCTGCGCCTGGGCCGGATCCAGTCGCGGGCCTTCGAGAAGCGGTATTATCGCAAGGACGGCAGCCTGACCTGGGTCAAGCTGCACTGCGCGGTGTCGCGCGATGCCGATGGCCAGGCCCGCCACCTCATCACGGTGGTCGAGGATATCAACGACCGCAAGCAGGCCGAACTGCAATTGGCGGAAACCACCCGGCGCCTGGACGAACAGGCGCAAAAACTGCGGGACATCAATCAGGAACTGGAACAGTTCGCCTATGTGGCCTCGCACGATCTGCGTCAGCCGCTGCGGATGGTTTCAAGCTATCTCTCCCTGATCGAGCGACGGCTGGGCAAGGATCTGACCCCGGAGCTGGAGGAATATCTGGGCTATGCCGTGAACGGGGCCAAACATATGGACGCCCTGATCCTGGGGCTGCTGGATTATTCCCGCACCGGACGCCGCAGCGGCGATTTCGCGCCGGTGGACCTGGGGCAAACGCTGCAGGATTGCCTGCTCACCCTGGCCGAGGCCCTGGAGGAGGTCGGCGCGGTGGTGACGGTGGCGCCCGATCTGCCGGTGGTGAGCGGTGATCGCGCCGAATTGATGCGGCTGTTCCAGAATCTGCTGGGCAACGCCGTGAAATACCGTGATCCCGAGCGGCCGTTGCTGCTCCAGGTGGGCTGGCGCGACGAAGGGGGGCGGGTGGCGGTGTGGGTGGACGACAACGGCACCGGCATCGATCCCGAGAATCACGGCCGGGTGTTCCAGATCTTCCAGCGGCTGGTGCCGCAAAGCGCCTGCGAGGGCTATGGTCTGGGCTTGGCCATCTGCAAGAAGATCGCCGAGCATCACGGCGGCCGGATCTGGCTGGACTCCACCCCCGGCGTCGGCAGCCGCTTCCTGGTGTCGCTGCCCAGGGCGGCGGGATCAGGCGCCCAATAGGCTGGCGGCGGCGGCGCGGGCCTCGGCGGTGACGCTGGCTCCGGCCAGCATGCGGGCGATTTCCTCCCGCCGGTCCTCCGGCCCCAGCGGGCTGACGCGGGTAAGGGTGCCGCCCTGGCCGTCCTCGCCCTTGGCCACATGCCAATGCTGGTCGCCGCGCGCCGCCACCTGGGGCGAGTGGGTGACCACCAGGATTTGCAGATCGCGGGCCAGGCGGGCCAGGCGCTCGCCCACGGCGGCGGCCACGGCGCCGCCGATGCCGCTGTCCACCTCGTCGAAAACGATGCTGGGCACCGGGCTGGTGCGGGCCAGCACCACTTTCAGGGCCAGCATGAAGCGCGACAATTCGCCGCCCGAGGCGATGCGCCCCAGCGGCCCCGGCGCGCTGCCGGGATTGGTGGCCACTTCGAAGGCCACGCGGTCGAGGCCGTTTTCGCCCCACTCGGCTTCCGGCAGGGTTTCAACCCGGGTCTGGAAGCGGGCCTTGTCCAGCTTCAGGGGCGGCAGTTCGAGGGCCACGGCGCGGTCCAGCCGCTCGGCGGCGGCCAGCCGCTGGCGCGACAGCGCCTTGGCCGCCTCGGCATAGGCGGCGCGGGCCGCGGTTTCGGCGGCGCCCAGGCGGGTCAGGCCTTCGCCGCCGGCATCCAGGGACTGCAAGTCCTCGGTCAGGCGCTGGCGCAGGGCGGCCAGGCCGTCCACCGTCACCCCATGCTTGCGGGCGGCGGCGCGCAGGGCGAACAGCCGCTCCTCCACCTTTTCCTGGGCGCGGGGATCAAGGTCGATGGTGGAGGACACCCGGTCCAGCAGATTGCGGGCCTCGGCGGTTTCCTCGGCGGCGCGGTCCAGGGCGGCGATCACCGGATCGAGGCGGCCCTCGGCCTTGTCGGCCACCCGTTCCAGGGCGCGCTGGGCGGTGCGCAACGAAGCTTCCACCTCGCCTTTGCCCGAAAGGGCCTGCAGCGCGGCGTTCATGCCTTCCACCAGTTTCTCGCCATGCATCATCACGGCGCGTTTGGCGGCCAGGCTTTCCTCCTCGCCGGGCTCCGGCGCCAGGGCGTTCAGTTCGTTCACCGCGTGACGCAGGAAATCCTCTTCGCTCCGGGCCCGGGCCAGGGCCTCCTCGGCCTCCTGTCGGGCCCGCCGCGCCGCCTTCCAGGCGGCATGGGCGGTGCGCACGGCGGCCACGTCGAGGGCGCCGAAGGCATCGAGCACGGCGCCGTGGCGGGCCGGATCCAAAAGACCGTGGCTTTCGAACTGGCCGTGGATTTCCACCAGGGTTTCGCCCAGGCGGCGCAACAGACCGACGCTGACCGCCTGATCGTTGACGAAAGCGCGCGAACGGCCGTCGGCGGCCACGATGCGGCGCAGCACCAGGCTGTCCTCGGCGGGAAGATCCTGTTCGGCCAGCAGGGCGAAGGCGGGATGGCCGGCGGGCAGGGAAAACTCGGCGCCCACCGAAAGCTGCGGCGCGCCGGGGCGCACCAGACCGCTGTCGGCGCGGGCCCCCAGGGCCAGGCCGAGGGAATCCAGCAGAATGGATTTGCCCGCCCCGGTTTCACCGGTCAGAACCGCCAGGCCGGGGGCGAAGGCGATCTCCAGACGATCGATCAGAACCACATCGCGGATCGACAGACCGAGCAGCATGGGCGGACACTCTTAAAGGTTAAAGCCAGTCGAACCAGCCGTCGCCCAGCCGCTTCATGTCGGGGCGATGCTTGCCCTCGGCCAGACCGTAGGCGTCGCCGTACCAATGGCTGCCGGGATAGTTGTAGCCCAGCACGGCGGCGGTCTTCTTGGCTTCGCCGTTCATGCCCAGGATCTCATAGCATTCCACCAGACGGTAGAGGGCCTCGGGCACATGGCTGGTGGTCTGGTAATTGTCCACCACGTAGCGGAAGCGGTTGATGGCCGCCAGATACATCTTCTGCTGCTCGTAATAGCGCCCCACCGACATTTCCTTGCCGGCCAGATGGTCGCGGGCCAGATCGGCCTTCAGCTTGGCGTCGCGGGCATATTTGCTGTTGGGGAAGCGGGTGACCACGTCCTCCAGGCCTTTCATGGCCTCCTGCGTCACCTTCTGATCGCGCTGCACGTCGGCGATCTGTTCGTAGTAGCAGAGCGCCTTGAGGTAATAGGCGTAGGCCACGTCCTTGTGGCTGGGATGCAGCTGGATGAAGCGATCGAGCGAAACGATGGCCTCGTCGAACTTGTTGCGCTGGTACTGGGCATAGGCCGTCATCAGCTGCGCCTTGGTGGCCCACACCGAGTAGGGATGCTGACGGTCCACCTCGTCGAAGGCCTTGGCCGCGGCTTCGTAGTTGCCGGCGTTGAGGTCGTCCATGCCCTCGTTGTAGAGCTGATCGACCGGCCGCTCCACATAGGTGTCCTTGGGATCGCCGGCGCAGGCCGACAGGAACAGGGGCGAAGCCAGGGCCAGGGCCAGGATCAGGACGCGGGAACGGGAGCTGATAGACATTAACCTGCTCTGAAAATCGGTGTAAGCCGGGCCGACTATATCACGGCTGTCCGGCGGCTCCACAACAGAAGCGGCGGACGGGCCACGGAAAATCGCGGGCGGGAGCGAAAAGACGGCGCCCCCGGCCCGGGTCAACGGGCGCGGGGGCGCGATTTACGAGGTCCGACGGAGCGGTTGGCGGTCAGGCCACGGCGGCGGGGCGGGGCAGGGCGCGCAGCGGGGCCGGGCGGGCCGGGGCGGCGGTCATGGGCACCAGGGTCCAGGCGCTGTCGTCGGCGAACAGGGCGCGCAGCAGGCGGTTGTTGAGGGCATGGCCGGTGCGCACGCCGTGGAAGGCGGCCAGCAGCGGGGCGCCGGCCAGATAAAGATCGCCCACCGCGTCCAGGGCCTTGTGGCGGACGAATTCGTCGTCGTAGCGCAGGCCTTCGTCGTTCAGCACGCCCTCGCCGTCGCTGGCGATCACCACGGCGTTCTCCAACGAACCACCCCGGCCCAGGCCGGCGGCGCGCATGGCGGCCACTTCCTGTTCGAAGCCGAAGGTGCGGGCGCGGCTGATCTCGGACTTGAAGCGGCCCTCGCTGAGATCGAGCAGGCATTCCTGGCGGCGGATGGCCGCTACCGGGAAATCGATTTCCATGCGCACCGAGAAGGCGTCGTCGGGCGAGAGGCTGGCCAGCTTGTCGCCGTCCTGGACGCTGACTGTCTTCAAAACCTTGATGGCGCGGCGGGGCGCGTCCTGCTCGACCACGCCGGCGCACTCCACCAGGAACAGGAAGGGGGCGGCCGAGCCGTCCATCACCGGCACTTCCGGGCCGCTGATGTCGATCAGGGCGTTGTCGATCCCCATGCCGTTCAGAGCCGACATCAGATGTTCGATGGTGCGCACGCCGACGCCGTTTTCATCGGCGACGCAGGTGTTCAGACGGGTGTCGCTCACGCAGTCCCAGCGGGCGGGGATGACGGCGCCGTTGCCGGCGATGTCGGTGCGGTGGAAACGGATGCCGCTGTCGGCTTCGGCCGGGTGCAGGACCATGGTCACCTTGCTGCCCGAGTGAAGACCGACGCCGACACAGGCGATCGAGCTCTTCAGGGTGCGCTGGTGCAGGACGGCGGACTGGGACATGATTGGAAAGCCTTTGGCTGAACCCGAAATTTCACGCTGCTAGATCTAGCAGCCATGCCGCAACAGCACAAATCAATGAATGTTACGAATTATTACGGTCCGGAGACAGTGCTAATAATTTGATTCGGAACGATCTTTATTCATTCCGGGGGCGGGCGCGGCGGTTCCGTCCATCCGCGATGGCGCGAAAAAAAACGGCGGGTGAGGGCACACCCGCCGTCCGTGCTTGCGCGCGAAGTGATTTGCGATCGCGCCGGATCAGTTGGCCTGGCGGCGCAGGAAGGCCGGAATGTCCAGCATGTCCTCGTCGGCCGAGCGCGAGGTGGGCAGACGGTCGCCGGGGCTGACGCGGGTGGGGGCCATGGCCTCCATCTGCTGGGTCGGCTGGGCCGGACGCTGGCTGGCGGGCTGGGCCGGACGGGCCGAGGGCGCGGCCGGGGCGGTGTGGGCCGTCTGGGCGTGATGCGCGGCCGGAACCGGCTTGTTCATCAGGCGGTTGAGGAAGTTGCTGGGGCGGCGATGCGCCTCGGCGTGGTCGGCCGGGTCGGCATGGGGAGCCGGCACGGCGCGGCCGGCGTCGAGCCGGGGTTCGGCGCGATGCTCCATGCGCGGCTCGGCGCGGTGTTCCATGCGCGGTTCCTGACGGGTTTCCATGCGCAGGGTGCCCTGCAGGGCCTTCTCCTGCAGGCTTTCCGTATGGGCCTGGCGAGGGGCCGGATCGCGCACCTGCAGCATCTGTTCCATCTGCCGGGCGTCCATCTCGTCTTCCATGGCGATGGTCTGGGCCAGGGCCGGTTCGTGGGCCTGCTGGTGATTCAGGGCCGCCGAACCGTTGAAGGCGGGACCGGCGACGCGGTCGGCCAGGGTGTTGCCCACATTCATGGTGGTGGGCTGGGAGGCCAGACCCTGGGCCATGGCCGGAGCGGCCTGCGGCGCGCTTTGCGCCACCGGCTGGGCGGCGGGCTTGGCGAAGGTCTGCACGTTGCTGGCGGCCGGGCGGGCGGCCTGGGGCTGGGCCTGCGGCTTCTGGTCCACCAGCGAGATCAGGGTGGGCTTGGGCTGCTGGGCGATGGCGGCGTCGATGCCGGTGGCCACCACCGACACGCGGATGCGGCCGTTCATGCGTTCGTCGAAGGTGGAGCCGAAGATGATGTTGGCTTCGGGGTCCACTTCGTCGCGGATGCGGTTGGCGGCCTCGTCGGCTTCGAACAGGGTCATGTCGAGGCCGCCGGTGATGTTGATGAGCACCCCGCGCGCCCCCTTCATGGAGAGGTCTTCCAGCAGCGGGTTGTTGATGGCGGCCTCGGCGGCGTCCAGGGCGCGCTTGTCGCCCTCGGCCTCGCCGGTGCCCATCACCGCCTTGCCCATTTCCCCCATCACCGTGCGGATGTCGGCGAAATCGAGATTGATCAGGCCGGGCATGATCATGAGGTCGGTCACGCCGCGCACGCCGGAATAGAGCACATCGTCGGCCAGCTTGAAGGCTTCGGCGAAGGTGGTGCGCTCGGTGGCGATGCGGAACAGGTTCTGGTTGGGGATGATGATCAGGGTATCGACATACTGCGACAGCTCGTCGATGCCCTGTTCGGCCAGGCGCATGCGGTGCTGCCCCTCGAAGCTGAAGGGCTTGGTGACGACGCCGACGGTAAGGATGCCGTGCTCGCGCGCGGCGCGGGCGATGACCGGGGCGGCGCCGGTGCCGGTGCCGCCGCCCATGCCGGCGGTGATGAACACCATGTTGGAACCGGCCAGCTGGCTCATCAGGTCGTCGAGGCTTTCCTCGGCGGCGGCGCGGCCGATATCCGGACGGGCGCCGGCGCCCAGGCCTTGCGTCAGGGTGGCGCCCAACTGGATGCGGCGGTCGGTCCGGGACTGCGACAGCGCCTGGGCGTCGGTATTGGCGACGATGAACTCGACGCCTTCCAGATGGGACTGAATCATGTTGTTGACGGCGTTGCCGCCGGCGCCGCCCACACCGATAACGGAGATGCGAGGCTTCAGCTCGTCATTGGAGCCGGGATGAAAATTAATCATGGGGTAAAGCCCTCCGCGCACAATTTGAATCGTTGAATCACAAACCGAGTCTCGACACTAGAAGTTTTTTCGTAACCAGGCCCCGAAACGTCCAAAGGGGCCTTCACCGGCGGAATCTGTCGTTCTTGTTTTCTTTGCCGATGCTTCCACCTGATGCAAAACCGCATACCGGAGCAACCCGGCACAGGTGGAGAATGCCGGGCCCGCCGTGGCTTCCGGCAGGCCTTGAAAGCCCACCGGACGGCCGATGCGAACCTGTTTGTCCAAAACCATGGCGGCCAGATCGCGCACGCCCTGCATGTTGGCGCCGCCGCCGGTCAGAACCACGCGCCGCCCGGCCAGCTTGTCGAAGCCGCCCGCCTCAAGATGGCTGCGCACCAGTTCGAAGGTTTCCTCCAGCCGGGGCTGGATGATCTGCACCAGCATGGAGCGCGGCACCTGATTGGTGGCGCCGCCGTCCTCCTCCTCGCCCACCAGCGGCACCTTCAACACCTCGCGGTCGTCGGACGGCGAGGGCAGGGCGCTGCCGTAGAGCGTCTTCATGCGCTCGGCGTGGATCAGCGGGGTGGAGAGGCCGCGGGCGATGTCGTTGGTGACATGGGCGCGGCCGCCGGGAATGGTGTCGGTATGCACCAGATGGCCGCCCTGGAACACCGCCAGGGTGGTGGTGCCGCCGCCCAGATCGATGCAGGTGACCCCCAGTTCCTTCTCGTCGTCGACCAGGCAGGCCAGGCCCGAGGCGTAGGCCGAGGCGACGCGGGCCTCGATGTCCAGATGGCAGCGATGCACCACGGTGGAGAGATTGCGCACCGGGCCCTGGCCGGCGCTGACCAGATGCACGGTCACCGCCAGGGTATCGCCGAACATGCCGCGCGGATCGCGGATGCCGTCGTTGCCGTCCACGGTGAAGCCCACCGGAATGGAGTGAATGAGGTCGCGGTCGCCCTGCTGGGCGTGGTGGCGGGCATGTTCCAGCATGCGCCGGATATCCTGATCGCTGACCTCGTGGCCGTTGATGCCCACTTCCACGGTGACGTTGGACGAGACGGGATGCCCGCCCGAGACATTGACCACCACCTCGCGGATACGGTCCTCGGCCATCTGCTCGGCGGCGTCGACGGCGGCGCGGATGGCGGTTTCCGCCGCCTCCATGTCCACCACGGCGCCGTTGCGCATGCCCAGCGACACCTGATGACCGATGCCGAGCACGCGCACGCCATCCTCGGTCTCGCGCGCGATGAAGCAGCAGACCTTGGTGGTGCCCACATCAAGGGCGGCGATCAGTCCGTGGCGTGGCTTGGCTTTCGACATGCGCTCTCCTTCAGGCATCCTTGCCGGGGTGGGACTTGTGCCGGGCTTCCATGGCGGCCCGGGCGTTTTCCTCGGCGCCGCCCACGGCGCGCAGGACCAGACGATCGGGGATACGCATGTCGATCAGGGCGATCTTGCGTTCCAGGATCTGCTGGTTCTTTTCGTAGCGGGCCAGATCGTGCCAGGCGGCGGCGGGATCCTCATCGGGCAGGCGCACGTCGATGCCGTTGTCGGTGCTGTCGAAGGTGAGGTTCCAGCGCCGTCCCGACACCCATTGCGCCGCCTTGACGCGTTTGGCCAGATCGGGCTCGGTGGCCAGCATGGCGAGCAGGGCGGCGGCATGATCGGGGGCGCCCTCGCCGACGATCAGCGGCAGGTTGGGGAAGTCGCGCACATCGTCGCTCACCACCAGGCCCTGCGGGTCCACCAGATAGTAATGGCCCTCGTTCTGCCAGATGGCCACGGGATCGCGCTCGGTGAGCAGGATATGCACCTCGCCCGGCAGGCGGCGCTCCAGGGTGGCGGTCTTCACCCAGGAGATTTCCTCCAGGCGCTGGCGGGCGGCGGCCAGATCGATGCCGAAGACGGGATCGCCGCGCTTGACGTTCAGCGCCGCCACCAGCTCGTCGGTGGGGGTGCGGTGCCGTCCCTCCACATAGATCTGCTCGACGCGGAACCCGGCGCGGCCCGACCAGGCGACGACCTGGGCATGGGCCCGTTCGGTCAGGGCCTGGCCGGCGGCGCTTTCCAAAAGCCACAGGGGCGTGCCGGCCAGCAACAGGGCCAGGGTGGCCCCGGCGGCGGTGCGGCGGGCCCGCTTCAGCCAGAACGGCGAGACGCGGCGGCGCATCTGCTGGGCCTGGCCGCGCGGCGGCAGCGGCCGGGCGCGGCCGCCGCCCTGGCGCGGCGCCGGGCTGCCGAAGCGGTCGTCCACCTGGATGGTGATGTCGCTTAAGCGTCGCATGTGGCGTTCTCCACCATCCAGGTCACCAGTTCGGGGAAGGTGATGCCGGCATGGGCGGCCTGTTCCGGCACCAGAGAGGTATCGGTCATGCCGGGCTGGGTGTTGATCTCCAGCACATAGAACCGGCCCTCGCCGCTGCTGTCGTCGTAGCGCAGATCGGTGCGCGACACGCCGCGGCAGCCCAGGGCCTGATGCGCCGCCACCGCCAGGCGCTGGGCCTCGGCGAAGGCCTCCTCGGGCAGGGGCGCCGGCACGATGTGGCGCGAGCCGCCGGGGGCGTATTTGGCGGTGTAGTCGTAGAAGCCGCGGTCCGAGGTGATCTCGGTCACGCCCAGGGCCTTGTCGCCCATCACCGCCACGGTGATCTCGCGGCCGGGGATGAAGGTTTCGGCCAGCACCCATTCGCCGAACGGCCAGTCGGCGTCGGAGGTGGGACGCGGGGCGTCGTCCTTGATGATGTGCACGCCGACGCTGGAGCCCTCGTTCAGCGGCTTCAGCACGTAGGGGCGGGGCAAAACGTCACCGGCGAACACCTCGGCCTTGCGCACCACCCGGCCCTCGGCCACCGGAATGCCGGCGGCGGCGAAGATCTTCTTGGCGGTGGGCTTGTCCATGGCCATGGCCGAGGCCAGCATGCCGGAATGGGTGTAGGGAATCTTCATGATGTCCAAAAGGCCCTGAACGGCGCCGTCCTCGCCGTGGCGGCCGTGCAGGGCGTTGAACACCACCCAGGGCTTGGCGGCGTCGAGACCGGCCACCAGGGTGCGCAGATCGCGGCGCACATCGATGGTGGCCACGGCATAACCGGCTTTTTCCAGGGCGGCGGCGGCGGCGGCGCCGCTTTTCAGCGACACGTCGCGTTCGGCCGAAAAACCACCCATCAGGACGACGACACGCTTGCTCATGGCTCAATTCCCGTTGCGAACGCCGATACGGCGGATTTCCCAGTGAAGTTCGATGCCGCTGTGGTCGAATACGCGGCGGCGCACTTCCTCTCCCAGATCCTCGATATCGGCGGCGCTGGCCGAACCGGTATTGATGAGGAAATTGCAATGTTTTTCCGAAACCTGCGCCCCGCCCCGGGTCAGTCCCCGGCACCCGGCGGCATCGATCAGTTCCCAGGCCTTGTGGCCGGGCGGATTGGCGAAGGTGGAGCCGCCGGTGCGGGTGCGCAAAGGCTGGCTCAGTTCGCGCTTGCTCTTGATCTCGGCCATGCGTTCGGCCACGGCTTGCGGGCTGTCGGCGCGGCCTTGCAGCAGCACGTCGAGGAACACCGTGCCCTCGTCCAGGGCGCAGCGGCGGTAGGAGAAGCCGTAATCCGCCAGCGCAAGGGTGCCAAGGCGGCCGTCGGCGTCCAGGATGCGCCCCTCCACCACCACGTCCTTCATCTCGCCGCCATAGGCCCCGGCATTCATGCGCAGGGCGCCGCCGATGGTGCCCGGCACGCCGGAGAGGAACTCGAGCCCGCCCAGACCCAGCTCGCAGGCGCTGGCGGCCACGGTGAGATCCAGGGCTCCGGCGCCGACGCGCAGGCGCTGGCCGTCCTGGGGCTCGATGCGGGCGAATTCGGCGCCCAGCCGCACCACCACGCCCGGCACGCCGCCGTCGCGGATCAAAAGATTGGAGCCCACCCCCACCAGGGTCACCGGCACGTCGGCGGGTCTGGCGGCCAGGAAGGCGGCCAGATCCTCGGCATCGGCGGGCTTGAACAGCACCTCCGCCGGACCGCCGACGCGGAACCAGGTGAGATTGGCTAGCCCGGCATGGGCCTGCAGCCGGCCGCGCACCGGCGGCAGACGGTCCAGCAGGGACGGGCGGGGGCGGGTCGTCACGCGGCACCTCCCCGCAGCAGGGTTTCGAGCTGGCCGGGCAGGGCGGCGGCCCAGGCGGTGATGTTGCCGGCGCCCAGGCACACCACCAGATCGCCGGAGCGGGCCTCGGCCTTGATCAGGGCGGCCAGCTGGTCGGGGGCGGGCAGGGCCATCACCTTGCGGTGGCCGTGCTGGGCCAGGCCGCGCACCAGGGCGTCGCGGTCGATGCCGGGCAGGGGCGCCTCGCCGGCGGCATAGACGTCGGCGACGATGACGGCGTCGGCGTCGTTGAAGCAGGTGCAGAAATCCTCGAACAGGCTGGCGAGGCGGGAATAACGGTGCGGCTGCACCACCGCCACCACCCGGCCGTGGGTGGCCGAGCGGGCGGCGCGCAGCACGGCGGCGATTTCCACCGGATGATGGCCGTAATCATCGATCACGGTGATGCCGCCGGCCTCGCCGGTCTTGGTGAAGCGCCGCTTGACCCCGGAGAAGGTGGCCAGGGCGGTGCGGATCACCGCGTCGGAAAAGCCCAGCTGGCTGGCCACCACCACGGCGGCCAGGGAGTTCTGCACATTATGCTGGCCGTACATGGGCAGGTGGACGCCCCCGATGGTGCGGGTGGTGCCGGCGACGCGGTCGCTCAAGACGATGTCGTAGCTGGCCCCGCCCGGCTGGATCACCACATTGACGGCGCGCACGTCGGCCTGCGGATTGAGGCCGTAGGTGACGATCTTGCGGTCGGCCACCTTGGGGATCAGGGCCTGCACTTCCGGGTGATCGGAACAGAGCGCGGCGAAGCCGTAGAAGGGGATGTTCTCGACGAAGATGCGGAAGGCGTCGCGCACCTTGTCGAAGCTGCCGTAGAAATCCAGATGCTCGGGATCGATGTTGGTGACCACGGCGATGGTGGAGGGCAGCTTCATGAAGGTGCCGTCGGATTCGTCGGCCTCCACCACCGCCCATTCGCCGGCACCTAAGCGGGCGTTGGTGCCGTAGGCGTTGATGATGCCGCCGTTGATCACCGTGGGGTCGAGCCCGGCGGCGTCGAGCATGGCGGCGATCATCGAGGTGGTGGTGGTCTTGCCGTGGGTGCCGCCGATGGAGATGGCGTATTTGAGGCGCATCAGCTCGGCCAGCATCTCGGCGCGGCGCACCACCGGGATCAGGCGGGCGCGGGCGGCCACCACTTCCGGATTGTCGGCCTTCACCGCCGAGGAGATGACCACGGCGCGGGCCTCGCCCAGATTGTCGGCGGCGTGGCCGATATGGATCACCAGCCCCAGGTCGCGCAGGCGTTTGACGTTGGCGTTCTCGGCGATGTCGCTGCCCTGCACTTTATAGCCCAGGGTATGCATGACCTCGGCGATGCCGCTCATGCCGATGCCGCCGATGCCGACGAAATGCAGGGTGCCAATGGACAGCGGCAGGGTTCTCATGATGCGACCTCGGGTTTGTCGGTTATCAGTCGTTCCGCCAGATCGGCCAGGCGCTGGGCGGCGTCGGGAACTCCGGCGGCGCGGGCGCAGGCGGCGGCGCGGGTCAGGCTGCCGGGAAGGGAAAACAGGGAGTCCAGCCGCCCGGCCAGGCTTTCCGGGGTAAAGGCGGGCTGGGGGATCATCCAGCCGCCGCCGGCCTCGTCGACGGCGTGGGCGTTGGCGGTCTGGTGGTCGTCGATGGCGTAGGGGTAGGGCACCAGGATGGCCGGGCGGCCCAGGGCGGTGAGCTCGCCCACCGTGGAGGCGCCGGCGCGGGCGATGACCAGATGGGCGGCGGCCATGCGCTCCGGCACATCCTGAAAGAAGCTCTCCAGGGTGGCCTTGACGCCGCTGCCGGCATAGGCGGCGCGCACGGCGTCCAGATCCTCGGGGCGGCACTGCTGGCTGAGGTCGATGCGGGCGCGCAGGGGCTCGGGCAGGCGGGCCAGGGCGGCGGGCAGAACGTCGGAGAGGATGCGCGCTCCCTGCGAGCCGCCCAGCACCAGGATGCGCACCGGGCCGCCGGCCTCCAGGGCGGGATAGGGCTGATCGCGCCGGGCGATGATCTGCGGGCGCACCGGCATGCCGGTTTGCGCCACCTTGCCGCGCAAGCCGGCGGCGAGATGGCTGACCTGGGCATAACAGGTGGCGATGCGGGTGACGCGCGGCGCCAGCAGGCGGTTGGCGCGGCCCAGCACGGCGTTCTGTTCGTGCAGGGCGGTGGGAATGCCGGCGCTGGTGGCGGCCAGCATGGCGGGCACCGAGGCATAGCCGCCGAAACCGATGACGGCGGCGGGCTTCAGGCTTTTCAGCAGGGCGCGGGCCTGCAGCCAGCCGGCGCCCAACTCGGTCAGGGCGCGCAGACGGGCCAGGGCGCCGCGTCCGGCCAGGCCGCCGGCATGGATGCGATGGGTGGCGATGCGGCCCAGGGTGCCGCCGAAGGCCTGGCCGCGGCGGTCGGTGATCAGGGCCAGGTCATAGCCGCGCGCCTGAAGCTCCGAGGCCAGGGCCTCGGCGGGGAAGACGTGGCCGCCGGTGCCGCCGGCGGTGAGCGCGATCAGTTTCGACATCAGTGCCAGCCCTCCGCGCCGTATCGTTTTCGGGTCAGGGCCAGCACCATGCCCATGCCGAGGGCCAAAGCCAGCATGGAGGAGCCGCCATAGGAGATGAAGGGCAGGGTCATGCCCTTGGTGGGCATCAGGTGCAGGGTGGAGGCCAGATTGACCAGGGCCTGCAGGCCGAACTGCACCAGAAGCCCCGAGGTGGCCAGCAGCACGAAGAGATTGTCCTCGTTCAGCATGCGGGCGAAGCCGCGCAGCACCACGAAGGCGAACAGCCCCACCACCACCAGGCAGAGAATGAGGCCGAATTCCTCGCCGGCCACCGCCATGATGAAGTCGGTATGGGCGTCGGGCAGCACCTCCTTGACCCGGCCCTCGCCGGGGCCGCGCCCGAACAGGCCGCCGTAATGGAAGGCCTGCAGGGCGGTGGTGACCTGATAGCCGGCGCCGTCGGAGGGATCGAGGAAGCGGTCGACGCGGGCCTGCACGTGGCTGAAGGTGAAATAGGCCCCAACGAGGCCGCTCAGGCCCACCATGGCGAACACCAGCACCCAGAGGATGGGCAGGCCGGCCAGGAAGAACTCCACGAACCACACCGCCGACACCACGATGGTCATGCCGACGTCGGGCTGCAGCAGCAGCAGCACCGCCACCATCAGGTAAAGCCCGAAGGACACGGCGTTGCCGGGGAAACGGTCGCCCTCCCGCTGTTCGGCGAACATCCAGCCGGCCACCACGGCGAAGCAGGGCTTGGCGAATTCCGAGGGCTGGATGGTCATGCCGGCGATATCGATCCAGCGGGTGGCGCCCTTGATCTCCTGGCCGGTGACCAGCACCACCGCCATCAGCACCATCGAGCAGACGAAACCCAGGCTGGCCAGGCGGCGCACCCACAGGGGCGGCAGCAGCGAGACGGAGAAGATCACCAGCACGGTGGGCGGCACGAACATGAACTGGCGGCGCACGAAATGGAAGTGATCGGCGCCGATGCGCTGGGCCACCGCCGGGCTGGCGGCCAGGATCAGGATCATGCCGATGGCGATGATCACCGCCACGGCGGCCATGGTCCAGCGGTCCACGGTCCACCACCAGCGGCCGATGACGGAGGTATCGGTGCGGCCGAGATTGATCATGCGGCGCCTCCCGTCAGGGCGCGCACCCGGTCGCGGAACACCTCGCCGCGATGTTCGAAGCTTTTGAACTGGTCCCACGAGGCGCAGGCCGGCGACAGCAGCACCACGGCGTCGGCATGGCCGTCGGCCAGGGCAGAGGCGCGGGCGCGGGCCACCGCCACCTCCAGGGTGCCGCACTGCTCATAAGCGGCCTTGCCCTCCAGGGTGCGGGCGAAGTCCGTGGCGGCCTCGCCGATAAGGAAGGCGCGGACCACATTGGGGAACAAAGGCTCCAGGCTGGCGATGCCGCCCTCCTTGGCCTGGCCGCCGGCGATCCAGTAGATGTGGCGGTAGCAGCGCATGGCCTTTTCCGCGGCGTCGGCGTTGGTGGCCTTGCTGTCGTTGACATAGCGCACGCCCTGGCTCTCGGCCACCAGTTCCTGGCGGTGCGCCAGGCCGGGATAGCTGGCCAGACCGGCGCGGATGGTCTCGGGCGCGACACCCAGGGCGCGGGCGGCGCCGTAGGCGGCGCAGGCGTTTTGCCAGTTGTGGCGGCCGGGCAGGGTGGGCAGGCCGGTGAGATCGGCCACGGTTTCGCCGAAGCGCTCATCCACCAGCAGGCCGTTTTCGGCATGAATGGCGCCGGGCAGCGCCTCTTGCACCGAAAAGGCGGTGGCGCCGGGCAGGCGGGCCAGCAAGCGGCGGCCATAGGCGTCGTCGGCTCCCACCAGGGCCCCGGCCGGGGTTTTCAGGCGGTCGAACAGGCTGGCCTTGGCGGCGAAATAGCCTTCGATGCCGCCATGGCGGGCCAGATGATCCGGGGTGACGTTGAGCAGCAGCGCCACGTCGAAACGGGCCTGGTCAAGCAGTTCCAGCTGGTAGGACGACAGTTCCAGCACATAGACGCCGTCGGCCCCCAGGGCGGGCAGGTCGAGGGCGGGAATGCCCAGATTGCCGCCCACCGCCACGGTCATCCCGGCGCTTTGCAGCAGATGGGCGATGAGGGTGGTGGTGGTGGATTTGCCGTTGGTGCCGGTGATGCCCACATAGCGGGCCTGGGGACAGGCCCGGGCCAGCAGCTCCACGTCGCACACCAGCGGCACGCCCAGGGCGCGGGCGCGCTCCGCCACCGGATGGGGACGGGGATGGGTATGGGGGATGCCGGGGCTCCACAGCAGGAGGTCGAGGGCGGCGAAATCGAAGGCGGCATCGGCCAGATCGGCCACCACAAGGCCCAGGGCCTCGGCCTGGCGGCGGGCCTCGGCGTTGTCGTCCCACACCACGACGCGGGCGCCGCCGGCCTTAAGGGCGCGCGCGGCCGAGGCGCCGGATTTGCCCAGCCCCATCACCGCCACCTGTTTGCCGTTCATCGCCGCCAGCCCGGGCATGCCGCTCTCCCTAGCGCAGTTTCAGAGTGGACAGGCCGATCAGGCCGAGAATGCCGGCGATGATCCAGAAACGGATCACCACGGTGGGTTCGGCCCAGCCCTTTTTTTCGAAGTGATGATGCAGGGGCGCCATGCGGAACACCCGCTTGCCGGTGAGCTTGAAGCTGGCCACCTGCACGATCACCGACACGGTTTCCAGCACGAACAGCCCGCCGACGATGGCCAGCACGAATTCATGCTTGGTGATCACGCTCATGGTCCCCAAGGCGCCGCCCATGGCCAGCGAGCCGGTATCGCCCATGAACACCAGGGCGGGCGGGGCGTTGAACCACAGAAAGCCCAGCCCGGCCCCCACCAGGGCGCCGCAGAACACCGCCAGCTCGCCCGAGCCGGGAATGTGGTGCAGCTGCAGATAGTTGGCGAACACGGCATGACCCACCAGATAGGAGATCAGGGCGAACACCCCGGCGGCGATCATCACCGGCACCGTGGCCAGACCGTCGAGACCGTCGGTGAGATTGACGGCGTTGGAGGCGCCCACCATGACGAAGGCGGCCATGGGGATATAGCCCCAGCCCAACTGCAGCAGCACGGTCTTGAAGAAGGGCACCGCCAGGGCCTGGGCCAGCGGCTCCGGGCTCAGGGCCATCACCAGCACCGCGGCCACCACCGCCACCAGCACCTGGCCGGCCAGCTTCAGTTTGCCGGGCAGGCCCTTGGTGTTGCGCTTGCTGACCTTGAGGTAATCGTCGGCGAAGCCGATCAGACCGTAAGAGAGCGTCACCCCCAGCACGATCCACACGTAGGGATCGGTGAGATCGGCCCACAGCAGGGTGGACAGGCTCAAGGCCAGCAGGATGAGGAACCCGCCCATGGTGGGGGTTCCCTTCTTGGTCAGAAGATGGCTTTCCGGTCCGTCGGTGCGGATGGGCTGGCCGTGCCCCTGGCGCGAACGCAGCCAGCGGATCACCGAGGGCCCGGCCAGGAACGAGATGATAAGCGCCGTCAGCACCGCGCCGCCGGTGCGGAAGGTCAGATATTTGAACAGGTTGCACAGCGGGACCTGTTCGGCGAAGGGGTAGAGCAGGTTATAGAGCATGGGATTTACGAAACCTCCTGACCGCTGTGCGCCGGCTGGTGGGCGGCGGCCGCCTCCTCGAGGGCTTTGACCACCAGGCCCATGCGGCTGCCCGCCGAGCCCTTGACCACGACGACGTCTCCGGCCCGCAAAGCGGCGATGACCTGGGATGCCGCTGACGCGGACTCGGCGGCATGGCCCCCGCGCCGGTCGGCGGGCAGGGCGTCATGCAGGTTGCGCATCAGCGGGCCGGCAGTGAACAGGATGTCGATGCCGAGGTCCACCGCCGCTTCGGCAAGGCCGGCATGCAGCGCCGGCGCGGTTTCGCCCAGCTCCAGCATGTCGCCCAGCACAGCCACCCGGCGCCGGGCGGTCTTGACGGCGGCCAGGGTGGCCAGGGCGGCCCGCACCGAAACCGGGCTGGCGTTGTAGCTTTCGTCGATCAGTTCGATACGGCCCTCGCCCCAGGGCAGGCGCTGGCGGCGGCCGCGGCCCTTGGGGGCGGTCATGGCGGCCAGGGCGGCGGCGGCGGCGGCCATGGGCACGCCGGCGGCGGCGGCGGCCAGCAGCACCGGCAGGCTGTTCATGGCCCATTGCCGTCCGGGCACGCCGATGCGGTAGGAGAGCGCGGTTTCCCCCACCATGGCGAACACCAGGGTGGCCTCGGGATCGACGGCGCAGTCCAGCAGCCGGGCCGAGCTTTCGATATGGGTGCCGAAGCTTTCGATATGGCGGATGCCGTGCTGGCGGGCGGCCTGGCGCAGCAGGGCGAAATGGGGATTGTCGCGCGGCAGGATGGCGGTGCCGCCCGGCTCCACCCCGGCCAGAATTTCCGCCTTGGCCTCGGCGATGGCGGCGGTGGAGGCGAAAAATTCCATATGCACGGCTTCCACCGTGGTGATCACCGCCACATGCGGGCGCACCAGGCGGGAGAGGGGCGTCAGTTCGCCGGCATGGTTCATGCCCAGCTCGAACACGGCGGTGCGGGCCTCGCGCGGCAGGCGGGCCAGTGACAGCGGCACCCCCCAGTGATTGTTGAGGCTGCCGACGCTGGCATGGGTGGGGCCGCCGGCCTCCAGGGCCAGTTTCAGCATCTCCTTGGTGCTGGTCTTGCCGACGCTGCCGGTGACGGCCACCACCTTGGCGGTGCTGCGGGCGCGGGCGGCGGCGGCCAGGGCGGTCAGGCCTTCCAGGGTGTCCGCCACCAGCAGCAGCGGCGCGTCGGCGGCCAGACCGGCGGGGATCTTGTGCACCAGGGCGGCGGCGGCGCCGTCGGCCAGGGCCTGGGCCACATAATCGTGACCGTCGTGGTTGGGGCCCGCCAGGGCGACGAAGAGATCGCCCGGCGCCACGGCGCGGCTGTCGATGGAGACGCCCGTGGCCTGCCAGTCCGGGCCGGACAGGCGGCCTTGCGTGGCGTCTTTCGCTTCGGCGCTGGTCCACAGGGGGGCGATCATGGGGTGGTCTCCACGGCGGCGCGGGCCTCGTCGGCATCGTTGAAGGGAAGGATCTCGGTGCCGACGATCTGGCCGCTTTCATGGCCTTTGCCGGCCAGCACCAGCAGATCGCCCGCCGCCAGGGCTGCCACGGCGGCGCGGATGGCGGCGCGGCGGTCGGCGATCTCCTCGCCCTTGGGGCAGGCGGCCAGGATGGCGGCGCGGATGGGGGCGGCGGCCTCGCTGCGGGGATTGTCGTCGGTGACGATGACGCGATCGGCCAGGCGCTGGGCGATGGCGCCCATCTCCGGGCGTTTGCCGGGGTCGCGGTCGCCGCCGCAGCCGAACAGCGCCACCAGGCGGCCCGTCGCATGGGGGCGCAGCGCCGTCAGCACGGTTTCCAGGGCGTCGGGGGTATGGGCGTAATCCACATAGACGGCGGCGCCGTTGGCCCGCGTCGCCACCTTTTGCAGGCGGCCCGGCACGCCCTCCAGCGTTTGCAGGGCGGCGATGGCGGCGTCGGCATCGCCGCCGGTGGCCAGAACCAGGCCCAGGGCGGCCAGGGCGTTGGCGGCCTGGAAGGTGCCGGCCAGCGGCAGATGCAGGCTGTGGCGGGCGCCGCGCACCGCCAGATCCAGATCCTGGCCCTGCGCGGTGGGGCGCGCCGACAGCAGGGTGAGCGCCCGGCCGGCGCGGCCGTAATCCAGCACCGGGCAGCCGCGCGTCCGGCAGAGGGCGGCCAGAGCGGCAAAGTCCGGGCTGTCGGCGTTGAGCACCGCCGGAGCGCCGGCGGGCAGCAGTTCGGCGAACAGGCGGCGCTTGGCGGCGCGGTAGGCCTCCATGCTGCCGTGGGTGTCCAGATGATCGCGGGTGAGGTTGGTGAAGGCGGCGGCGGCCAGACGCACGCCGTCGACGCGGAACTGGTCCAGGCCGTCGCTGGAGGCCTCGAAGGCCAGATGCTCGACCCCGTCCGCCGCCAGTTCGGCCAGCAGGCGGTGCAGGCTGAGGGGGTCGGGGGTGGTCAGAGCGCCCTTTTCCGCGCGGCCGGGGGCGGCGAGGCCCAGGGTGCCCAGGCTGGCGGCGGCCAGCCCCAGGGCCGTCCAGATCTGCCGGGTGAAATGGGCTACCGAGGTTTTGCCGTTGGTGCCGGTCACCGCCACGGTGGTGGCGGGCTGGCGGCCGTAGAAGCGGGCGGCGATCTGGGCCAGCAGGCGGCGCGGCTCGTCGTCGGTGACCAGGGCCACGCCGGGCGCGTCGAGACGGGTGCCGCTGGGGGCCAGGATCACCGAGGCCCCGGCGGCGATGGCGGCGGGAATGAAGGCGCGGCCGTCGGCCTTGCGGCCGGGCAGGGCGGCGAACAGGGCGCCGGGACGCACGGCCCGGCTGTCCAGGGCCAGGGAGGCGACGGGGGTGGCGGCGATGGCGGCGGCGACGCCGGGCAGGAGATCACTCAACACCATTGAGAGTCTCCTCGCCGTTCAGGGTGCCGTTGGCCTTGGCCTCGCGGGCGGCGCGGGCCTTTAAAACCTTCAAAGGCTCCATGGAGCCCCGGGGCTCGATGTCCAGCAGGGGCGCCATGCGGCTGATGATGCGCCCGGCGCAGGGCGCCGCCGTCCAGCCGCCGGTGGCGAAGCCGAAGCTTTCCTTGTTGCCCTGGGGCTGATCCACCATCACCAGCACCACATAGCGGGGATCGGTGATGGGGAAGGCGGCGATGAAGGAGGACAGCAGCTGCTTGTGATGATAGCCGCCGGCGCCGTTCTTTTCGGCGGTGCCGGTCTTGCCGCCCACCAGATAGCCGGGCACGTCGGCCTTGCCGCCGGTGCCGTCGGTCACCACCAGGCGCATCAGTTGGCGCATCAGCTCCGAGGTTTCCGGCTTGATCACCTGTTCGCCGGGGATGGGATCGCCGGGATTGCGCTTCAGGATGGTGGCGGGGTGGAAGGTGCCGCCGTTGACCAGGGCGGAAACGCCGGTGACCACATGCAGCGGCGTTACCGCCATGCCGTGGCCGAAGGCGATGGTCATCAGATTGACCTCGCGCCAATCCTTCGGATAAAGCGGCCAGCCCAGTTCCGGCAGTTCCACGGTGGTGGGCTTCATCATGCCGAAGCGGCCCAGGAAGGCTTTCTGGCGGTCGACGCCCATATCGATGGCCATGCGCGCCGAGCCGATATTGGAGGAGACGCGCAAAATGTCGGCCACCGAGATGGGGTGATGCTCGGGCTCGTAATCGTGAATGGTGAAGCGGGCGATCTTGAGGGGGTGGCTGACGTCATAAAGGGTGTTGATGGTGGCGGTGCCGTAGTCGAGGGCGGCGGCGGTGTTGAACAGCTTGAAGGTGGAGCCCATCTCGTAGACGCCGAGGGTGGCGCGGTTGAACATGGCTACCGGGGTGGCCGTCGACAGATTGTTGGGATTGAAATCGGGCAGCGACACCATGCCCATCAGTTCGCCGGTCCGCACGTCCATCACCAGGGCGGTGCCGCCGATGGCGTGGAAGTCGGCGATGGTCTGTTCCAGCTCGGTGTGCAAAATGGTCTGCACCCGCACGTCGATGGACAGCTGCAAGGGATCGTGGCGGTTGCGCAGCTCGTTTTCGAAGGATTTCTCGGCGCCGGCGATGCCCTTGTCGTCGAGATCGGTCAGGCCCACCACATGGGCGGTAACGTCGCCCTGCGGATAGATGCGCTTTTCGCCCTGTTCGAAATAAAGGCCGGGAATGCCCAGGGCGTTGATGTCGTAGACCTGCTCGGGCGTCAGATTGCGGCGCAGATAGATGAAGCTGCGGTCGGAGGCGAGCTTGGCCTTCAATTCGGTGGGGTTGAGTTCGGGCAGCACCTGGGCGACGCGGCGGGCGGCATCGGCGGGATCGCGGATTTCGTGCGGGCGGGCGTAAAGCGACTGGGTGGGCAGGCTGGTGGCCAGCAGCACGCCGTTGCGGTCGACGATGTCGGCGCGTTCGAAGGTCAGTTCGGTCTGATGGCGGGCCTGCGGCCGCGGGGCCACATGCTTGAACAAGGAGACGTCCACCATGCGCCCGGCGATGACGGCGAAGGCCAGGCTGAACATGGCGCTGGTGACGATGAGACGGGCGCGGCCCACCTCCAGGGCGCGGGTATGATCATCCTCCAGCCGCACATGGCCGTTGTCAGGGGTGTCGGCGCCCAAGGCGGCGCCGCTGTCCTGAACCACGCGCGGCTTGAGGAAGCGTCGGATCATCGGCCTCCTCCGGACAGGGCGGGGGAGGTGATGACCATGACATTGCCGGGCCCGCTGGCGGGCTGGGCCACCGGGGCGGCGCCGCGATAAGAGGGGTAATCGGCGTAGGTGGGGGCCACGGTGGGCTCGCTGACCGGGGCGTGACGATGGCCGCGCGCGGTGCGCATGGCCAGTTCGGTGGCGCGACGGGCGGCGCCGTCGTCATGGCGGGGCCGCGCCAGGGCGGCGGTGCGGGTCACGGCGGGACGGACGGCGTGCGACGCGTGTTCCAGGCCGGTCTCGTGCCGGGCCGCGTGGCGGGGCGGCGGCGGCTTGCGCGCCGGCACGGTCATGGCCACGCGCAAGACCGGGCCATGGGAGGCGGGGGCGGCGCGCTCGGCCTTGACGTCGAAGGCCCGCACCGGCCGGGGCGCCGGGGCGGCGTGGTCCTGCGGAGCGGTGGCGGGCGCCGGCTGGCGCAGGGCCACGGGGGCGGCGGGCGGCTGCGGGCTTTGCGCCGAGGCCAGGGCATGGCCGTCGGGCAGGCCGGGGGCGTCGGTATGGGGGCCCACCAGGGGGAAGCTGTCGATGGTGGCGATCTGGGTGGGCTGGACGGGCTTCAGGCCTAGATCCCGTTCCGCCAGGTCGCGCAGGCGGGTGGGCTCGTTGAGATAGCTCCACTCGGCCTGAAGGATGTGGATCTCGCCCTTGGTCTGCACGATTTCCTTTTGCAGATGGTGCAGGCGCTGTTCCTCGGCCTGCACCTGATATTTCAGCAGGAACAGGCCGGTGGCGGCAACGGTGGCCAACATGGCCCAAAGAATGGTGGCGCCATGCCTCATGGCTGGCCTCCCTGGCTGGTCCAGACCGGGGCGTCGGTGCGTTCGGCGATGCGCAGACGGGCCGAGCGGGCGCGCGGATTGGCGGCGCTCTCCTCGGGCGTGGGCAGCAGCGGTTTTCTGGACAGAAGACGGAAACTGGGGGCGGCGGCGGGCGCCGCCTGCGGGGCGTGCCGGCTGGGCTGGGGGGCGTTGCCGGAGCGTACTTTGAGGAACTCCTTGACGGCGCGGTCCTCCAGCGAATGGAACGACACCACCGCCAGGCGGCCGCCGGGGGCCAGCAGGCGCTCGGCGGCGGCCAGGCCGCGCTCCACCTCGCCCAGCTCGTCGTTGACGGCGATGCGCAGGGCCTGGAAGGTGCGGGTGGCGGGATCGATGCCGTCGTTGGCGCGGGGCAGCACGCGGCGGATCATCCCGGCCAGCTGCAAGGTGGTGGTGAAGGGCTCGCTCTTGCGGTCGAGGGCGATGGCGCGGGCCAGGCGGCGGGAATGACGTTCCTCGCCGTAGCGCCAGAGAATGTCGGCCAACGCGGCCTCGGGCAGGGTATTGACCAGATCGGCGGCGCTGGGGCCGGCCTTTTCCATGCGCATGTCCAAGGGCCCGTCCTTCTGGAAGGAAAAGCCGCGCTCGGCCTGATCGAGCTGCATGGAGGACACGCCGAGATCGAGGGCGACGGCGTTCACCCGGGCGATGCCGGCCTCGGCCAGCAGCCGGTCCATGTCGCCGAAGCGCCCGGACAGCAGGGTCAGCCGACCATCGTAGTTTTTGGCCATCTCGGCGCCGCGCGCCAGGACCGTGGGGTCGCGGTCGATGGCGAAGACGCGGCAGCGGGCCTCGTCGAGGAAACGGCGGGAATAGCCGCCGGCGCCGAAGGTGCCGTCCACCACCAGGGCGCCGTCGGTCAGGGCCAGGGCCCGGGTCACTTCGGCCAGCAAAACCGAGATGTGGGGGGCGGCGGTCATGACGCGCCGTCCGGGCGGCGCAGCTTGAGCTGCGGGCGGCTGGCCATGGCGCGGGCGCGGGCCTCGGCCTGATGAATCTTCAGGGCTTCGGGCTCCCAGATCTGGAACGTGCGGCCCTTGCCGACGAAGGCGGCCTGCTCGGTGATGGCGGCGTGGGTCAGGATCTCTTCCGGCAGCACCACGCGGCCTTCCGGATCCCAGGCCAGCTGGTGCGAGGAGGCGAAGATCAGGGTGTTGATGTCGTCCTGCTCGGGCGAGAACAGATCGAAGTTCTGCGACGAGGCGGCGGCCAGCTCTTCCAGGAAGTCGGTGCCGCAGCCCTCGGCGGCGGCGGTGGTGAAGGAGGGATAGAGCACGATGCCCTGGAAGCTTTGCGCGGACAAGGCGGCACGGAACGACGCCGGGACGGAGACCCGTCCCTTGCGATCGACCTTATTGATGAAAGTGGAAACGAACAGCGCCATGGCTCGCTCGTCCTCATCGCCCCCTGTTACGCCGCACCCTGAAGCCCCCCCCTTCCGACGCTGACCGCCGGAACACGCGTGGTGTGGAGGGGATTGGGTCTTGATGGGATAACATGGGAAAATATGGGCGTCAATGGAAACTCATAGTAAAACCATGGGGAAACGCTTGTTTCTACAAGGTCTTTCTCGACGCGGATAAACAATTCTCCCATGGCAAAAATGCAGCCGCTGTCATGGGTTACGGGCTGTTGTGAAAGCGGGGGTAAAGGATTGGTTCCGGTTTGTTCCCAAAGGGCGCCGCATGGGCCGGCATGGGGCGGGCCGCGAAGGGGGATGGGGCGGGGAAAATGCGTCAGACGGCCTGTAAGCCGGGTTCTGTCCACCGCCCTCGCGGGCGGCTGGATGGCCATTCATCTGGGACGCCGGTTACCCGGACGCCTCGCGCGACCGACCCGGACGACAGCGCGGAAATGCGCCCCGCTCCTAAAAAACCTGGGGAAAACCCTAGGATTTCCGGGCGTGTCGTCCCTACTTGGTCTTGCTCCCGGTGGGGTTTACCGTGCCGTCCCTGTTGCCAGGGCCGCGGTGCGCTCTTACCGCACCCTTTCACCCTTACCGGCCGGCAAGTTGCCTTGCGGACCGGCGGTTTGCTTTCTGTGGCACTTTCCCTGGGGTCGCCCCCGCCGGACGTTATCCGGCACCGTATTTCCGTGGAGCCCGGACTTTCCTCCCCCCGGTAAAACCGGAAAGCGGCCATCCGGCCATCTGACGCGGGGCGGAGCCTAAGCGGTTGCCGGGCAAAGCGCAAGCGCCGTGATGGGGCGCCGGGTTATGAAAATAATCGGCGCCGGAATTACTTCCGCCATCGTCTGTGATGGCTGTCACATATTATCGGATTTAATTTTTCTCTTCCGCCAGCCGCAGAAGCCGGGCCAGCAGGGCGCGACATTCGTCGTCGGCCACGCCGTCGAGACGGGTCGGGCGGAAATGGCGCTGGAAGGCGAGGACGGCGGCCTCCGGATCGGTATCGTCATAGCCGTAGGCGGCCAGGGCGGCGGTGAAATCCGCCGGCAGCGGGGCGGCGGCGGCGGTGTCGGGCCACAGGCCCACCCCGGTCCGGGCCAGCCCGGCCCAATCGAACAGTTCGCCGGGATCCTGCTTGCGGCAGGGGGCGACGTCGGCATGGCCCACCACGTTGCGCGGCGGAATGGGATGGCGGGCCAGGATATCGCCGGCCAGGGAGGCCAAGGCCGCCCGCTGCGCCGCCGGAAAGGGGCGATAGCCGAAGGCGTGGCCGGGATTGACCAGCTCGATGCCGATGGAGCGGGAATTGATGTCGGCATGGCCGCGCCAGCGGGCCACCCCGGCATGCCAGGCCCGCGCCTCTTCCGCCACCAGGGCGAAAACGCGGCCGTCCTCCTCGATAAGGTAATGCGCGGAGACCTGGGCAGCGGGATCGCGCAGCCGCTCCAGGGCGGCGGCGCCGCTCTCCATGCCGGTATAGTGCAGCACCAGCATGTCGATGGGCTGGCCGGGGGGGCGGGGGCCGAAATTGGGCGAGGGCGCCGGGATCATCGGCCCGCCGTCAGCTCTTCCCGCTTCATTTCCAGCTCCAGCCAGCGCTCCTCGGCGCCGGCCAGACCGGCGCGGGCGGCCTCCAGCTGCTGGGTGACCTCGGCGAAGCGTCCGGGATCGCGGCCATAGAGGCCGGGATCGGCCAGGGCGGCTTCCAGCCGCTCCACCGCGGCATGGTGTTTCTCGATGGCCTTGGGCAGTTCGTCCAACTCGCGCTGCTCCTTGTAAGAGAGCTTGGAGGCGGCCTTGGGCGCGGTCCGGTCGGCGGGTTTGGCGGCGGGGCGGGCCGCCGCCTGGCGTTCGATCTCGGGGGCGCGCTGGCGCAGGAAGTCGGAATAGCCGCCGGCATATTCCTGCAGGCGGCCGTCGCCCTCCACGGCGATGACGCTGGTGACCAGACGGTCGAGGAAGTCGCGGTCGTGGCTTACCAGCAGCAGGGTGCCCTCGTAGTCCGCCAGCATGTCCTCCAGCAGGTCCAGGGTATCCATGTCGAGATCGTTGGTGGGCTCGTCCAGGATCAGCAGGTTGGAGGGCTTGGCCAGAAGCTTGGCCAGCAGCAGGCGGTTGCGCTCGCCGCCCGACAGCGAGCGCACCGGCGAATGGGCCTGGCGGTCCTCGAAGAGGAACTCGCGCAGATAGCCCATGACATGGCGCTGCTGGCCGCGCACATGGATGGAATCGCCGGCGCCGTCGGTCAGGGTCTGCCACACCGTGGCTTCGGGATCGAGCTGGCTGCGGTGCTGGTCGAAGGTGGCGATGGCCAGGTTGGTGCCCAGGCGCACCGTGCCGCTATCGGGGGGCAGCTGGCCGGTGAGCATCTTCAAAAGGGTGGTCTTGCCGGCGCCGTTGGGGCCCAGCAGCCCGACACGGTCGCCCCGGCTGATCAGGCAGGAGAAGTCGCGGGCGATGACCCGGTTGTGCCCCTGGGCGTCGGTAAAGCTTTTGCCGATGCCCTTGGCCTCGATCACCAGCTTGCCCGACATCTCGCCGGAGTCGAGGCCCATCTTCACCGAGCCCTGCACCTTGATCTGTTCGGCCCGGGTCCGGCGCAGGTCCATCAGGGCGTGCAGGCGGCCCATATTGCGCTTGCGCCGGGCGGTGACGCCGCGATGCAGCCAGTGGGTTTCCGCCTCCAGCCGTTTGTCCATGCGGGCCTGCTCGGCCTCCTCGGCGGCATAGACCTCGTCCTGCCAGCGCTCGAAATCGGCGAAGCCCTGTTCCGAGCGGCGCACGATGCCGCGGTCGAGCCACAGGGTCTGGCGCGAGACGCCGGTGAGGAAGGCGCGGTCGTGGCTGATGATCACCAGGGCGCCCTTGTAGGCGGCCAGTTCCTGCTCCAGCCACAGGATCGAGGGCAGGTCGAGATGGTTGGTGGGTTCGTCCAGCAGCAGGGCGTCGGGCTCGCCCACCAGGGCGCGGGCCAGGGCGGCGCGGCGGCCCTCGCCGCCCGACAGATGGGCGGGGCTGCGCCGTCCGTCCACTTTCAGGGCTTCCAGCACCGTGTCCACCCGGTAGCGCTGGTCGCGCTCGTCCTCGGGCAGGCCGGTGGCCACCCAGTCGGCGATGGTGTCGCCTTCGATCGAAGGGTCCTGGGCCAGATAGGCCAGCCGCAGGCCGGGCTGCACGAAACGTTCGCCGGAATCCAGGGCCTGCTGTCCGGCGATGACCTTGAGCAGGGTGGATTTGCCCGAGCCGTTGCGGCCCACAAGGCAGCATTTCTCGCCCCGTCCCACCTGCAGGGTGGCGCCGGTGAACAGCGGACGGCCGCCGAAGGTGACGAATGCGTCGCGCAGGGCCAGAAGAGGCGGAGGCGCCATGGTCTAATGTTCTCCCCGTTCGGTGCGGATGCGGTCGTAGGCCGCGTTGATCTCGGCCATCTTCTTGGTGGCGATGGCGATATAATCCTGCGGCATGCCCTTGGCCGCCAGGGCGTCGGGATGATTTTCCCGCGACAGGCGCCGCCACGCCGCCTTGATCTCGGCCATGTCGGCGCCGCGCGCCACCCCCAGCAGGGCGTAAGGATCGGCGGCGTCGCGCTCGTCGTGGTGAAAACGCCGCCCGGCCAGGCCGAAAATCTCGGCCACCCGGGCCAGGAAGGCCTCTTCCGCCGGATGCAGCGGGCCGTCGGCCAGGGCGACGCGGTTAAGGGCGTTCAGCACTTCGGCCAGCAGCGGCGGGGCGAAGGCGAAGCACTCGGCCAACTGGCGGGCGGCGGCCTCGAAACCGTCCGGGGTTTCCCGCGCCCGGTCCCACAGGTCGGCGATGGCCCCCATCTGTCCGGGCGGCAGCACGAACAGGGCCTTGAAGGCATCCACCTCGACGCGGGTCACCGGACCGTCGGCCTTGGCCAGCTTGGCGGCCAGGGTGACCACCGACTCGGTGAAGATCTGCTGACGGCGGGCGGCCTCGCGCAGGGCCGCCGCCGTGCCGCCAAACAGGGGACGGGCGGTGGGCCGGGCGAAGCTGCGGTCGATCCAATGACCCACGGCCACGCCCAGCACGACGCCCATCAGGCTGTGCCCCAGGCCGAAGCCCACCATCGCGCCGAAGATCTTGCCCCATATCGCCATGGCCGATGCCTACACCGTACGCCGGTCCGGCGCAAGGGCCAGGGCCCGCGGTTCGCGGTTTTCAGCCGTGACGCGAGAGCTGGGCGAAGGCCTTGTCCTCCTTGACGATGTGCTCCTTCAGCCACTGGGCGACGAATTCGAACAGCGCCGCCGCGGCCTCGGGCTCGCCCTGCTCCACCTGACGTTTCAAGGTTTCGTAGCGGCGGAAGAAGGCCTGGTGGGCGTCGCGGTGGCGCGGCAGATCGGCATAGCCGCCGCGGCGCATGGCCTCTTCCTCTTTCTGGAAGTGTTCCGGCATGTCGAGATCGATCAGGCGGATGGCCGCCTGTGCCGCCTCGCGGCCGTTGCCCTGCATCAGGTCGTTGAAATAGTGGTTCAACGCCTCGAATTCGCGGCGATGATGGCTATCCACCGCCTCGATGCCGGTTTCGAGGGCTTTATCCCAGGTGAACAGGCTGATCTCGGCCTTGTCGCCGCGCACCTGTTCCAGGAATTTATGCACTTCGTTTTTCAGGCGGTCGGCCTGGCGCGACAGCTCGCCGGAGGAGTCGTTGATCTGGCTGGCGGCCTGGCCGGTTTCCCGCGCCGCCAGTTCCACCTGGCCGATATTGCTGGACACCTCCTGGGTGCCCAGCGCCGCCTGATCGACGTTGCGGGCGATCTCGCCGGTGGCGGCGGTCTGCTCCTGCACCGCCGAGGCCACGCCGGCGCTGATCTCGCCGATCTCGGTGATGACATGGCCGATGGCCCGCACCGCCTCCACGGCGCCGTGGGTGCCCTCTTCCACGGCGGTGATCTTGGCGGCGATCTCGTCGGTGGCCCGCCCGGTCTGGTTGGCCAGATTCTTCACTTCCGAGGCCACCACGGCGAACCCCTTGCCGGCCTCGCCGGCCCGTGCCGCCTCGATGGTGGCGTTCAGGGCCAGAAGGTTGGTCTGGCTGGAGATATCGTTGATCAGGGCCACGATCTCGCCGATGCTGGAGACGTTGTCCGCCAGGCGGCGGATGAGATCCTGGGCGTTGTGCGCCTCCTGGGTGGCGCGGTCGCTGACCTCGCGCGAGCGGCTGACCTGGGTGGCGATCTCGTTGATGGAGGCCGACAGCTCCTCGGTGGCCGAGGCCACGGTCTGCACATTGCCCGAGGCCTGCTCGGCGGCGGCGGAAACCGCGGTGGCCTGCTGGCTGGTTTCATGGGCGGTGGCGGCCATCTGCCGCGAGGAGGCCTGCAATTGCACCGCCGCCGAGGTGACGGCCTCGACCACGCCGCCCACCTGGCTTTCGAAGGTGTCGGCCATCTGATGCAGGGCGGCGCGGCGGTCGGCCTCGGCCCGGCGCTTCTGCGCCTCCTGCTCGGCGCGTATCTGCTCCAGGTGCAGCAGGTTTTCCTTGAACACCTGCATGGTGCCGGCGATCAGGCCGATCTCGTCGTGCCGTCCCACGCCGAAAATATCGATGGTGGCATTGCCTTCCGACAGGGCCCGCAAACAGGCCACCGTGCCGGCAATGGGAGTGGAAATGCCGAAATGCCCCAGGAGACCGCCCAAGGCGATGCCGACGATAACGCCCAGCACGGCGGCCAGGATCATGACGGTTTTGGCGCTTTGCGCGCTGGCCACTCCGATATGGGAGGTTTGCGTGCCCTTTTCATCGAAATAGCGTTCGGTTTTCTGCACGCTTTCCTGCAGTTTATCGGCCGAAATCCGGCTGCTTTCCACCGAATCGACGATGGCCTTGCGATCAGGCTCCATATGCACGGCGGCGCCGTGCGCGCGCACCTGGCGGTAGGTGTCGTCCAACTCGCCGAGATAGGCCTGATAGGTTTGCTCGTTGTCGCGCAGCAATTGCCGCTCCGCCTCGGTTTCGGCGGCGTCCTTGAGGGCGGCGAGGGACTGCTCGAACTCGGCTTTCTTCGCCTCCACCACCTTCAGGGTTTCGGCGGTGACCGTGGGCGAGGGATCCAGGCCGACGCGGTATTCCACCCGGTTCAGCGCCAGCACGGCCTGGTTCATGCGGGCGGCGGCCAGGCTGTAGCCGTCGGCGGTGTCGATGGCCCGGCCGGACAGCCCCAGGGCCTCGATATTGGTCACGCCCATATAGCCGACGATGCCGGTGGTCAGGGCCATGACGGCGACCACGGCCATGATTTTGTAAATGATCTTCAGATTTTTCATCTTTCCCTCTCGCGCCGCCCGCCGGGCCGATGTCGCACCGCAATGCGCCATGAAATCATTTTCACAAGCGTGAAGGAGGGAAACGCTAGCAGGTTTTTGCTTATACCAAAAGATATGTATCGTCAAAAATGTGGGTATTTTTATGAGTGATCTTTAAATGGCGGTTCCCCTTTCCCGTGAAGATAGGTCTTGGCGGGATATTCCCTTCGTCTGGCGATCATTGCGATTTGTCTGTCGGGAGAAGGGAAGCGGTGGTGAGGTCTGCGCCAGTTGGGGATGATGTCCTATGGGTTTCGCTTCTGGTTGTTTTTGTTCTTATATTTATTGCGAATTCGTTGATTTGTTCTCTTTATCCGGGTGTCCGGCGCGAAAATAAGCGGCTTCCAGGGCGTTGATGTCGATGCGGCGCAGACCGCGATTGAACAGGCTCATCATGGCCGCCCCCCGTTCCGTGGGCTGAAAGCAGATGTGCAGCGCCTTGGGTGGGAAATCGTGGGGATCGAACACCAGTTCGTCGCGGTGGGCGGCCAGGTCGGGGGTGGTGTCCAGGAGATAGGTCATGACGTTGCGGTCGATGACCGCCGCCGTCAGGCGATGGTAAATCAGTTTGCGCAGGTTGGTGACGTCGTCGGTGACCGCTTCGGTTTTCAGCCGGCCCTGGCGCACGCGGGTATCGAAGGCCGGGGTATTGAGATAGCCCGCCACCACGCCGATGACGGTATCGCTCAACTGGTCGAAACTCTTGCCCTGCAGGTGGGCGTCGGCGCGTTCCGCCAGCCCCAGCGGGCTTTCCCCCAGACTGTCCGACATCAGGCAGTCCTTGCCGTCATAGGGCGAGTAGCGGGGATAATAGCCGAGATAGCGGGGATCTGTGCGGCTCAAGGCCATGGCCCGCTGCCAGGGATAGAAATCGGTTTCCAGGCGATAGCCCACGGCGGCGAAGGCGGCGCGGGCGATGACCTCGTCCAGGCCGGGGCGGCTGCCCGGATGCCGTTTTGGATCGATGGTGAAGGGCGGCCAGTCCAGCGAGGTGAGGCGCACCACCGGCGGTGCGGCCGAAACCGCATCCGGCGGCCGGCCGCGACCCTTGGCCGAGGCCGGGGTTACCAGAAGACAGGCCGCCAGCAGCAGCATCGGCAGGGGCATCCTGGCCCGGATCATGCCATCCTCCCCGTCCTTTCGTTTCATCCCCTTTCAGGAATGTTGGGACGTCCGCACGCCGTTTAAATGCTACACTGAAGATACTGCGGCAGGGAAACGAGCATTTCATGACGATCGCGCGGCAATGGCAATTCTGGATCGACCGGGGCGGCACCTTCACCGATCTGGTGGCCCGGTCTCCCGATGGGCGTCTTCTCACCGCCAAGCTGCTCTCCGAGGCGCCCGAACAGTACGAGGACGCGGCGGTGGAGGGCGTGCGCCGCTTTCTGGGACTGGCTCCGGGCCAGGCCTTGCCCGACGGGCTGGTGGAGGCGGTGAAGATGGGCACCACGGTGGCCACCAACGCCCTGCTGGAACGGTCGGGCGAGCCGGTGCTGCTGGCGGTGACCCGGGGCTTCGCCGATTGTCTGCGCATCGGCAGCCAGGCCCGCCCCGATCTCTTCGCCCGCCATATCCGCCTGCCCGACATGCTCTATGCCGCCGTGGCCGAGATGGAGGAGCGCCTGGATGCCGAGGGCCGGGTTTTGATCCCCCTCGATCTGACGGCGGCGCGGGCCGCCTTCACCGCCGCGCATGCCGCCGGTTTGCGCGCCGTGGCCATCGCGCTCCTGCACGGCTGGCACCATCCGGCGCATGAAGAGGCCCTGGCGCGGCTGGCCGCCGAGGTGGGCTTCACCCAGATTTCCGTCAGCCATCAGGTGTCGCCGCTGATGAAGCTGGTGCCGCGCGGCGATACCACGGTGGTGGACGCCTATACCTCGCCGGTATTGCGCCGTTATGTCGATCGGGTGGCGCGGCGTCTCGGCGGCGGCACCCGGCTTTTGTTCATGCAATCCAACGGCGGCCTGACCGATGCCGCCGCCTTTCAGGGCAAGGACGCCCTGCTGTCGGGACCGGCCGGGGGCGTGGTGGGGGCGGCGCGCACCGCCGCCCGGGCCGGGCTGGACAGGATCATCGGTTTCGACATGGGCGGCACCTCCACCGACGTCTGCCATTACGACGGCGCCTATGAGCGGGTGTTCGACAGCCAGGTGGCCGGGGTGCGGGTGCAGACGCCGATGATGCATATCCACACCGTGGCGGCGGGCGGCGGTTCGATCGTGCAGTATGACGGCCAGCGCTTCCGCGTCGGGCCCGACAGCGCCGGGGCCACGCCCGGCCCGGCCTGTTACCGCCGGGGCGGACCGCTGACGGTGACCGATTGCAACGTCATGCTGGGCAAGATCCAGCCGGCCTTTTTTCCCGCCCTGTTCGGCCCCGGCGGCGATCAGCCGCTGGATGCGGACATCGTGCGGGAGAGATTCGCCGCCCTGGCCGCCGCCATCGGCGACGGGCGCGGGCCGGAGGCGGTGGCCGAGGGCTTCCTGGCCATCGCCGTCGACAATATGGCCCAGGCCATCCGCCGTATCTCGGTGCAGCGCGGCTATGATCTGGCCGACTACGCCTTGAACTGTTTCGGCGGCGCCGGCGGCCAGCATGCCTGCCTGGTGGCCGATGCCCTGGGCATGGATCTGGTGTTCCTGCATCCCCTGGCCGGGGTGCTGTCGGCCTACGGCATGGGGCTGGCCGAGCAGCGGGTATTGCGTCAGCAGGCGCTGGAGCTGCCGCTGAGCGACGCCACCCTGGAGCAGGCGCTGGAGGTGGCCGACACCCTGACCGCCCAGGGGCGCGAGGATCTGTTCCGCCAGGGCGTGCCGGTGTTTTCCTGCGGCGCCGAGGCCCGCCTGCATCTGCGCCGCCAGGGTTCCGACAGCGCCCTGGCGGTGGATCTGGCCGACCGGCGCACGGTGGAGACGGCCTTCGCCGAGGCGCACCGCCGCCGGTTCGGTTTCGAGCCCGACGGCGGGGCGCTGGTGATGGCGGCGGTGGAGGTGGAGGTGATCGGCGCCGCCCCGGCGGTGGACGACACGCCGCTCCCGGTCCGGCGCCACGGGCCGCTGCGGCCGTTGGCCGAGGCGCTGATGACCAGCGGCGGTGCGTCTTACCGCACCCCGGTTTATGCCCGCGACGATCTCGATCCCGGGGAAAGCCTGGACGGCCCGGTCATCCTGGCCGAACCGGCGGGCACGGTGGTGGTGGAACCGGGCTGGCGGGCCGAGCGCACCGCCCAGGGCGCGCTGCTGCTGCGCCGCGTCCAGCCCCGGCCGGAGCGGGCCCAGGTGGGCACGGCGGTGGATCCGGTGCAGTTGGAGATTTTCGGCAACCTTTTCATGTCGGTGGCGGAACAGATGGGGGCGGTGCTGGCCAAGACCGCCCATTCCGTCAACATCAAGGAGCGGCTGGATTTCTCCTGCGCCCTGTTCGATGCCGGGGGCGATCTGCTGGCCAACGCCCCGCATGTGCCGGTGCATCTCGGCAGTATGGGCGATGCCGTGCGCGCCGTGCTGGCCCGCCAGGGCGCCCGTCTGGCGCCCGGCCAGGCTTTCGTGCTCAACGATCCCTATCATGGCGGCACCCATCTGCCCGACGTTACCGTGGTGGCGCCGCTGTTCCATCAGGGCCGCCTGGTGTTCCTGCTGGGGGTGCGCGGCCATCACGCCGATATCGGCGGCATCACCCCGGGCTCCATGCCGCCCGACAGCCGCAGTATCGAGGAGGAGGGCGTGCTGCTGGATTGCCTGCCTCTGGTGGAGGGCGGACACTTCCACGAAAGCGCCCTGCGCGCCGCCCTGGCCGCCGGCCCCTGGCCGGCCCGCAACCCCGATCAGACCATCGCCGATCTGCAAGCGCAGTTAGCCGCCGTGGAAAAGGGGAGCGCGGAACTGGCGCGGATCCTGGACCGTTACGGATTAGAAACGGTTCTGGCCTATCAGGACCATGTGAAAAACCATGCCGAGGCCTGTGTGCGGCGGGCCATCAGCGCCCTTGCCGATGGTTGTTTCGAGGTCGAAATGGATGATGGGGCGGTGATCCGCGTCCGTCTCGGCGTTGATCCGGCGGCGGGAACGGCCAGCATCGATTTCACCGGCAGTTCGCCGCAGCGCCCCGGCAACGCCAACGCGCCGCTGGCGGTGTGCAAGGCGGCGGTGCTTTACGTGTTCCGCACCCTGGTGGACGAGCCCATTCCCCTGAACGAGGGGGCGATGCGGCCGCTGACCCTGGTGGTGCCCGAAGGCTCGCTGCTCAACCCCCGCTGGCCCGCCGCCGTGGTGGCCGGCAATGTGGAAACCTCGCAGGCGGTGGTGGATTGCCTCTACGGCGCCCTGGGGCTGCTGGCGGCGTCGCAGGGGACCATGAACAACCTCACCTTCGGCGACGACGCCCGGCAATATTACGAAACCATCTGCGGCGGGGCCGGGGCCGGGCCGGGATTCGACGGCGCCTCCGCCGTGCAGACCCACATGACCAATTCGCGCCTCACCGATCCGGAAGTGCTGGAAAGCCGTTTCCCGGTACTGGTGCAGTCCTTCTCCTTACGCCCCGGCTCGGGCGGAGCCGGGCGTTGGCGCGGCGGCGACGGCGTGGTGCGCCGCCTCTATTTCCGCGCGGCGCTGACGGCGGGGATTCTCTCCAACCGCCGCCGCGTCGCCCCGCACGGCCTCAAGGGCGGCGGGCCGGGGCGCTGCGGCGAAAACCGCGTGGAGCGGGCCGACGGCCGGGTGGAAATCCTGCCCGGCACGGCGCGGCTGGAGATGGCGGCGGGCGATGTTCTGGTGATCGAAACCCCGGGCGGCGGCGGTTTCGGCGCGCTGTCCGGCGCATGAGGGTGCGCTGATCGGCTCCGATCACCGCAATTCGGGTTTACGAGGGGACGGCGCGGGGCTTGGCTTCGCCGCGCAAGGTGAAGCAGAAGCGGCTGCCGATGCCGCTGTCCGGCCGCTCCACCCAGATGCGGCCGCCGTGCTGTTCCACGATCTTCTTGCACACGGCCAGACCGATGCCGGTGCCGCCGCCGAAATCGTCGCGTCCATGCAGGCGCTGGAAGATTTCGAAGATGCGGTCGGCATATTCGGTGGGAATCCCGATGCCGTTGTCGGTGACCGCCACGCGCCAGCCGCCGGGATGGGGGCTGAAGCTGACGATGATCAGGGGCGGGCGGCCCGGATCGGCGTATTTGATGGCGTTGGCGATGAGATTCTGGAACAGCCGCGACAATTCCACGGCATTGCCGTAAACCCGGGGACTCTCGGCGGGAAGCTGCAGGTCGGCGCCGGCCTCGCTGATGGCCACATGCAGATTGGCCAGGGCGGCCTCCAGGCTGGCGCGCAGATCCACTGCGGGCGCCATGCCGCTGCCGCGCCCCACCCGCGACAGGTCCAAAAGATCGAGAATCAGCTGGTTCATGCGCTTGGCGGCGGCGCGCACGAAGGCGAAATATTCCCGCTGGATGCGCGGCGGCGCGCCGTCGGTCTTGCCGTATTCCCGCTCCAGCAGCGAGATATAGCTGCTGATGGTGCGCAAGGGTTCGCGCAGATCGTGCGAGGCCACATAGGCGAAGCGTTCCAGATCCTCGTTGGAACGGCGCAACTCGCCCTGCAGTTCGTCGAAGGCGCGGCCGTTCTCCTGGAAGATCAGCACGGCGCGGGCGATGTCGCCGATCTCGTCGCGGCGGGTCAGACCGGGCACCTCCACCTCGAAATCGTGATGGGCCAGATGCTCGATCACCCCGGTCAGGCGGTGCAGCGGTTCGGTGATGCTGCGCGACAGCAGCAGGTAAGCCAGGCTCATCAGCAGCACGATGGGCCCGAGAAATATCAGAAGATGCCGCAGGGTGGCGGCGATCTGACGGTCGATATCGTCGAAATAGACGCCGGTGGCGACAAACCAGCGCCAGGGGGCGAAGGGCAGCACATAGGCCACCTTGCGGCCCACGCTATGGCCATCGGGCTTTAAAAAGCTGTAATAGACCGTGCCGCCGCCGGCCACGGCGCGATCGCGCTGCCGCCGCACGAAATAGGAGCCGTCGGCGTCGGGCACCTGGCTGAAATCCCGGCCCTCGTAATCGGGGCGGATGGGCAGCAGCACCGAGCGGCAGTCCCAATCGTCGATGAAGATGTAGCCGCCGTCGCTGTAGCGCAGCGGACGGATCAGGGCGATGGCGGTGCGTTGGGCTTCTTGCGTGCTGATCTCGCCGCGCCGGGCGCGGTCGTACTGCTCCTGCACGATGCCGAGGGCGATGGTGGTGAGGTCGTGGATCTTGGTGATGCGGTCGGCCACCATCTGCGCCCGCATGGCGTGCAGAGCCAGCATCCCGATCAGCAGAATGCCGATCAGGCCGATACCGCCGGCCAGCGCCAGTTTACCGCGCACGCCGAAGGAACGTTTTGCGAGCCCGCCGAAGGAGAGCATTCCCCCCACCTCCCAGGACTGTTGCCTGGACCACCAAGAAAAGAATAACACCAGGAAGCTCGCTCCGCAAAGATGCGGGCGTTTTTGCCTGGAATGTCGGAATATTCACCCTCTTCAAAGTGCGCCAGGAAGACGGAATATCACAAAACTCGATATGACGGCGTGGACGGCACGGGCGGATTTCAGGGGAAAGCCACGGGGAACTGCGATAAGCTGCGCGGCATGAGCGCTTTTTCTTCCGGCCCCCGTCTGCCCGATTTTCCGCTGGTTGTCGATCCTGTCGACGCCCTGTTGCAAGAGGCCCGCGCCCGTCACGAGGCTGGTGCCCTGGCCGAGGCGGAGCGGCTTTATCAGGCCGTGCTGGGGCGCGCCCCCGATCATGGCGAAGCCCTGCATCTTTTCGGCGTACTGAAAGCGCAGCAGGGGGCTTTTCCCCTGGCGGCGGCCTTGATCGGCCGGGCCATCGCCCTGGCGCCGGAACGGCCCGAGCCTTACAACAACATCGTGCCGTCCCTGATGCGGCTGGGCCGCCTGGCCGAGGCCGAGGCGCATCTGCGCACGGCGCTGCGGCTGCGGCCCGATTTTCCCTCGGCCCTCAACAATCTGGGCACGGTGCTGCTGGAACGCCATGCCGCCGCCGAGGCCGAACCGGTCTTTGCCCACGCCCTGGCGTTGGAGCCCGCGCTGCTGGAGGCGCGGCTGGGGTTGGGCCGGGCCCTGGCCGAGTTGGGGCGCACCGCCGAGGCCGAGCCGGTTTTGCGCGCGGTGCTGGGCGAACGGCCGCGCTGGCCCGACGCCCTTTATGCCCTGGGCCGCCTGCTGGTGCAGGCCGACCGGCTGGTGGAGGCCGAGCCGGTGCTGCGGCTGGTGCTGGGCGAGGCGCCCCTTCATGCCGAGGCCCTGACCGCCCTGGGGCTGGTGTTCGCCGAACGCGGCCGCCCGGCTGAGGCCGAACCGCTGCTGCGCGAAGCCTTGCGCCTGCAGCCGCATAATCCGCTTTTTTCCTGCAATCTCGGGCAATTGCTGCTGTCCATGGGGCAGTGGGCCGAGGGCTGGGCGCTGACGGAGGCCCGCACCCGTCTGGCCGGAGCGCCGCCCCTGCCGGCCTTTCCCTGTCCGCCCTGGCGCGGCGAGCCGCTGGCGGGGAAATCCCTGCTGATCTGGCCGGAACAGGGGCACGGCGACATGATCCAGTTTTGCCGCTACATTCCCTGGCTGAAGGCGCAAGGGGCGGCGCGGATCAGCCTGTGCTGCGCGCCGCCGCTGGCGGCGCTGCTGCGCGGCCTGGAGGGGCTGGACGGGCTTTATGAACAGCGCGAGGGCCGCCAGGATCTGCCGGCCCACGATTATTGGACCCTGCCCCTGAGCCTGCCCGGCCTGACCGGCACCCTGCCGGAGCGGCTGCCCTATCTGACCGCCGATTCGCAGCGGAGGGCGCACTGGGCGGTCCGGCTGGCGGCTTTGCCGCCCGGCGCGCGCAAGGTGGGGCTGGCCTGGAAGGGCAGCCCGCTTTACGGCAACGACCGTTTCCGTTCCCTGCCCGATCTGATGCCGTTGCGGCCGTTGTGGTCGGTGCCGGGGCTGGCCTTCGTCAGCCTGCAGAAGGGGGCGGGCGAGGATCAGGCCCTGACCCCGCCCGCCGATCAGCCGTTGCTGGCCCTGGGGCAGACGGCGGCGGATTTCGCCGATATGGCGGCGCTGATCGCCGGGCTCGATCTGGTGATCACCGTCGATACCGCCATCGCCCATCTGGCCGGGGCGCTGGGTAAACCCTGCTGGGTGATGCTGCCGGCGCGCGGTGCCGACTGGCGCTGGCTGCGCGGCCATGCGGCCACGCCCTGGTATCCCGGCGTCATGAGCCTGTTCCGTCAGCAGGCGGGGGAAAGCTGGGAGGATGTGGCGCGCAAGATGGCGGCGGCCTTGCGCCAGGTCTCGACGCGGTAACCGCGGCGAGACTTGCTTGGCCCGTTTCCGGTCCGGCGCCTGAGGGCTCGATAATCGGTTCCGATCACCGGGATTTGGTCTTATACCAAGTCGCGATGAGTTTGACTTATCGCGACGCCGGTTAGCCCCCCACCGGCGTTGCCGACCCGCGATGCATGAAACGGGTGGGAGTCTGATGTATCGTGCATAGGCGTCGTCGGCCCAGAGGTCGGTGTTTCCTTGGTG